>JAGBID010000213.1 GCA_017935165.1 Clostridia bacterium | reverse complement strand
GTACAGTATAGCGCATATTTTTTACATTCATACCGGAAAGATAGACAGAAACTGCATAAAAGGTTGTTTCTGTTGATGCTGCCATAATTGATGCTGCTTTGCCTATATTACTGTCAGGACCATTGGCTTTGAATATATCGGTAAGTATTCCTGTTGAAGCGCTTCCTGATATAGGTTTTGTTATTATCAATGGTATAAGTTCACTCGGTACACTGAAAAAACTTGTAATCGGTTTCAAAGCAAACGTAAGCATTTTTGTAAAGCCTGAAGCTGAAAGCAAACTGACGGCGGTTATTATGCCTATTAAAGTAGGGAGCAGTTTAATTGCAGTGTTTATTCCCTCTATGGCACCTTCCTTAAAATCGTCGAAAGCGTTTTGACTGTGTATAAAAGAAAGTAATATAGCAATAAACAGGATGATTATAATGGCACAATCAGCGAATATTTCCATTGGGGGATTTCCTTTCACTTATTTTACCGAGGATTAAGCAAAGAATAACTCCACAAAATAAGGTGCAGGCGGATACTATCCAGATATGAGGCAAAACTGATAAAGGTGCCTTGCTGTTAAAATTTATCCTCAAGGCGGATATATTTGTGGGAATAAGCTGTAAAGAGCAGGTGTTTATTACAATAAACATAATGGTTTCGCTGCTTAAAGCTTCACCTTTGTTTTGCATTCTGCTGACAGCTTTAATTCCGTGAGGAGTGGCGGCGTTACCAAGACCCATTAAGTTTGAAATTAAATTCATTGTGATGTGATTTAAAGTTTTTTGATCCTTAGAGCTTTTTGGGAACAGTTTTCTTAATATTGGGAGCAACAGTTTTGAAAGAAAGGCGGTTATGCCGTTCTTTTCGCAAATACGGCTGATTCCTGACCAGAATGCCATAACACCGAGCAAAGTGACGGAGAGCTTTACTGCGGAATCTATGGCGTTATAAAGAGCTTTTACAGCTTCACTGCTGTTACCGCTTAACAATACGGTAATAAACGAAAGTAAAAATATTATGCACCAGATTAAATTTAACATTTTTAATTCTCCCGACGTTTAATTACTTGACTTTATTCAATAAAAAAGCTATCCTAAATAAGTAAACATTTTACATTTGGAAAGGAATTATTAATATGTTTGGTGATAGAATTCTTAATTATTGGGACGACATAGTAACTGACCTTAAAGCTATGATAGCTATCCCCTCTGTTTGCGGTAAGCCTGAGGGTGAATATCCCTTTGGTAAGGAACCTGCAAGAGCTATAGACCTTGCTATGGAGCTTGGCGCTAAGTACGGCTTCAAAACAAAGAACGTAGGTTATTACGCCTGCCACGCTGAAATTGGCGAAGGCGAAGAAAATGCCGTTGTTATGGCTCACCTTGACGTTGTTCCTGAGGGTGAAGGTTGGGACAGTGACCCCTATACATTAACAGAGCGCGACGGCTTCTTCTATGCAAGAGGTATTTCCGATAATAAAGGTCCGGCAATAATTGCACTTCATTGTTTGAGAGCTTTGAAGGATGCAGGCGTTCAGGGTAAGAGAAAATTAAGAGTTGTTCTTGGCTCCGGCGAAGAAATAGGAATGGCGGATATGGAAAACTACTTTGCTTCCGAACAGCTTCCTACAATGGGCTTTACTCCCGATGCCGGTTACGGTGTATGCAATTGTGAGAAGGGTATTCTTCATTTTACAGTTGAAAACAAGAATGATTCTTCAGTTGTTAAGAGCTTTAACGGCGGTACGGTTGTAAACGCTGTTCCTTATAAAGCTGAAGCGGATATAGTTTGCAGCGATTTTGAATACGACGTATTAGCAGAAGCTGCTTATAAGCTTGGTGATTTTCTGATTACAAGAACAGATGACGGCTGCCATATAGTTTCCAACGGTGTTGCAGCCCACGGTGCATCCCCTGAAATCGGTAAAAATGCTGCAGCTTACCTTATTGACCTTCTTTACTCTGTATTCGGCAACAAAATTGGTTCTGTTCTTACCTTTGCTTACAATAAGATAGGTTTAACATATGACGGCAGTAAAATCGGTGTTGCTTGTTCTGATGCTCCCAGCGGTAAGCTTACTTTTAACTTAGGTATTGTAAAGGTTGATGCTGACAAGGCAGAATTCTCCATTGATATCAGATATCCTGCTACTTTAAACGGAAAAGACATTATTGCCACTATTAAGAGCGCGGTTGAAACAGCCGGTTTGCAGTATACAAACGAAACTGTTCAGCCTCCCCTCTACCTCCCTGCTGACAGCAAGCTTGTAACAATTTTAAAATCTGCTTACGAGGATGTTACAGGTGAAAACTGCAGAATATTCTCTATGGGCGGCGGTACCTATGCACGTCAGATGGGCGGCAACGGTGTTGCTTTCGGTGCTTCCTTCGGCAGACATAACGAAAGAGGTCACAACAGCAACGAAAACTCCTGTATTGAGGATATGAAAGAGCACGCAAGAATATGTCTTGAAGCTATGTACAGACTTTATACAGCTGACTAAAAAAGGAATAATTATGGAGAATAATTTATATAATTACCCTTCCCCAAAAGATATTTACGAAAACAAAGAAGTAAGGACTTATATTACGGTCGGTAACGATAACCTTGAAGCCTTAGGTTATACAGAGCACGGTTTTGCCCATGCAAAAACCTGCGGCGACAGAGCTTATGCAATATTAAATAAATTAGGCCACGGTAAAAGAACTTGTGAGTTAGCTTCCATAGCAGGTTATATTCACGATATAGGCAACACAGTAAACCGTGAGGACCATTCCCACAGCGGCGCATTGATGGCTTTTACTCTCTTGAACAGGCTCAATATGGACCCGCAGGAAATTGCCGTTATCTGCTCTGCCATAGGACATCACGATGAAAAAACAGCCTATCCCGTAAATACCGTTGCGGCAGCCTTAATAATTGCTGATAAAAGCGATGTAAGAAGAAGCCGCGTAAGAGGCAGTGATATAACCAATGATATTCACGACAGAGTAAATTTTGCTGTTATAGGCTCTGACCTTGAAATAGATACAGAGAGCAAGACCTGTATATTTAATATTAAAATCGATACTAAAATATGCCCTATTATGGAATATTTTGAAATATTCCTTGACCGTATGGTTCTTTGCAGGCGCTCAGCTGCTTTGTTGGGGCTTGACTTTGAGCTTATAATAAACGACACAAGACTTCTGTAAATAATTGCCGCAAGTATTACTTGCGGCTTTTGTTTATGATTCAACTATTTTAATATTATACTCATAAGGCGGAAAATCCGTTAAAATAATGCATATTTACAAATTAAGGCTTCTTTCTTATAATTAAAGTATAAATTAGGCTTTGCCAAAAAAGAGAGGTATGTTTATGAGCGATAAAATTTACAGAGTTGCTTTGGTTGGTTTTTGCCATATGCACATCAACAGTGTTGCCGGTTATTACTACGAGCATCCCCGTACGGAGATAGTGGCTGCTGCTGACACAAAGCCCTATATCCCCGAGCTTAACCCTGACGGTATGTTCGCAAGAAACTGGAACAAGGCTCACTGTGTAAAGAAATTTGAGATACCTAAGGTATATGATAATTATCTTGAAATGTTGGATGCAGAAAAGCCTGACCTTGCTGTTATTTGCTGTGAAAATGCCCTTCACCCCGAGGTTGTTGAGGAATGCGGTAAGAGAGGTATTGACTGCTTTGTTGAAAAGCCTATGGCTATGAATCTTGACCACGCTCTTTCTATGGTACGTTCTATGCAGCATTACGGTCACAAGGTGCTTATTAACTGGATGATGCCCTTCAGCCCTGCTTACTTAAAGATGAAGAAGCTTTTTGATGAAGGTGCAGTAGGTAAGCTTATTGAATTTAAATGCAGAGTCGGTAATATGGGTCCTTTAGGTAAGGGTTCCAAACACCCCGGCATTGCTGAAAGCGGCGTTGGTTTAACTGAAGCTGAAAGAGGCAGCACCTGGTGGCATCAGTTAGCTTCCGGTGGCGGTGCAATGACAGACTTCGGTGCTTACGGCTGTTTGATGAGTACCTGGTTTATCGGTGAAAAGGCTATTTCTGCTTACGGTTTGCGCGGTAATTTTACAGTTCACGCAGGTAATGCTGACGACGAATCCGTTATTGTAGCCCGTTATCCTTCTGCTATTGCAATATGTGAAGGTACCTGGACTTCTATGGGTCACTCTGATATGGGTGTTAACGGACCTATCCTCCACGGTGAGCTTGGCGATATGTGGATTGGTAAAGACGGTGTAATGCTTTTCTTAAATGATGAGAATAAAACTACTTGCATAGCACCCGATCCTCAGCCTGACCAGCTTCTTGGTGTAGCAAACTCCTATATTTACTTAAAAGAAACAGGTAAATACGCTCACGAGATGCAGGATCCCGTATTTAACTTAAATGGTGTTGCTCTTCTAGATGCAGGTGCAAGAAGCTCCAAGTCAGGTAAAGCAGAGCTTCTTAACGATTTTAACTGGCATATAGGATAAATTCATAAGGGGGGTAAACATGAGCGGTTTTAGTATAGAAGAAATGCAGGGCATGCAAAAAGCCTTATATGAAAAATACAAGCATAAATGGGAGCCGATTTGCCCCGCTGTGGGACAGAGCAAGCTTTTGTGGATGATTGGAGAAATAGGCGAAGTTATTGACGTTATTAAAAAGAATGGCGCTAATAAGGCTACTACAGACGAAAATCTCAGAAAAGATCTTATTGAAGAGATGGCTGACGTTCTTATGTACTATAACGACGTTATGCTTTGCTACGGTATTACTGCCGAAGAACTTAAGGATGCTTATACAAAAAAGTTCGAAAGAAATATGAATCGCTGGTAATATCTGATTGTTTTAAAAATCCGATATCTCCCCTATTTTAACAAACAAAAAAGCCAGGCTGCAAAAAACAGCTTGGCTTTATATTTTATTTAATTATTTTGTACCGAAAATTCTGTCACCTGCATCGCCGAGACCGGGAAGAATGTAACCGTTTTCATTAAGCTTTTCGTCAACAGCTGCACAGTAAATTGCAACATCGGGGTGAGCTTCATGAAGCGCCTTTAAGCCTTCGGGTGCTGCGATAATGCAAAGGAACTTGATGCTCTTGGGATTGCTTCTCTTTACAATGCCTATAGCATCGATAGCGCTGCCGCCTGTTGCGAGCATGGGGTCAAGAATCATTACGTCTCTTTCTTCAATATCACCGGGGAGTTTGTTATAATATTCAACGGGCTGGAGTGTTTCATGGTCACGGTAAAGACCTATGTGACCAACCTTAGCGGAAGGAACAAGGTTAAGCATACCGTCCACCATACCAAGGCCTGCTCTTAAAATGGGAACTAAAGCTACTTTTTTACCTGCAATTTCCTTTGTAACAGCCTTCTGCATAGGTGTTTCGATTTCAACATCCTTTAAAGGCCAGTCTCTTGTAGCCTCATAGCAGATAAGAGTTGCGATTTCGTTTACAAGCTCACGAAACTGCTTTGTGCCTGTATGCTTATCGCGAAGAATGGTAAGCTTGTGCTGGATAAGGGGATGATCCATAACAAAAATATTGTTTTCCATTTTAATAACTCCTTTTAAATTATATTTTCTTCAATATCACTTAAAAGCTTGATGCGTCTTTCGTGTCTTTCGCCGCCTTCAAACTGAGTGTTAAGGAATATATCAGCGATTTTACATGCAATCTGTTCTGTTACAATATGACCGCCAAGGCAGAGAACGTTGGCATCATTGTGACGTCTTGTCATTTCAGCGGAATGTAAATCACCGCAAAGTGCTGCTCGAATACCCTTCACTTTATTGGCGGATATTGAAATACCAATACCGGTGGAGCAAATAAGAATACCGAAATCGTTTTCTTTGCTTGCTACGCTTCGTGCTACCTTAGCACCGTAAAGAGGGTAATCCACACTCTTTTCATCATAGCAGCCGAAATCAGTTATCTCCATACCTTTTTCGGTAAGATATTTTTTTAGCACTTCTTTTAATTTGTAACCGCCGTGGTCACAACCTATTGCAATTTTCATAATAATACTGCGCCTTAGCCCTCGCAAAAGCTCTCCTTTATTTTGTGGTGAAATTAAACTTTATTTTCACTTTTCTTTTTTAGTTCCCTTGTTGCCTGAGGCAGCTGCAGGTAGATAGGTTGAATCGATGCTGAATCGGATGCACCTTTTTTATTATAAATATCAATAGCTGCAAAGCCGGCGCTTGATGCTTTAATTTCGGAAAGTGAAAAAGGTACACTGAGTGTTTTTGAGAAATCAGCTTCTTTTAAACAAGGTGATGTACCGTCGCCTACAAGATATATAGGTAAATTGTAATTAACAAGCTCTGTTTCAAGGTCAGAAATTTTAATGACCCTGTCCCCTGTTATTCTTTCAATACTGTCAGCTGTGAATTTGAAAAGTGCATTATAAACCTGTGAGCACCTTGCATCAATTACAGCCGAAACGATAAATTCACCTTGCATGCCTTTTAAATTATACGCCAATGCTTCAAGGGCAGAAACTCCAACTACAGGTATATTGCTTGTAAAAGAAAGTCCTTTGGCAGAAGCTACGCCAATTCTTACACCTGTAAATGAACCGGGACCCACAGTAACAGCAATAAGGTCTAACTCACTTAGTTTAGAAGCACTGTGTTTTAATGCAGATTCTATCATAGGCATAAGGGTTTCGCTGTGTGTAAAACCTGTATTTAAGAAATATTCAGCTGATATTTTGTTGCCGTCAATTACTGCAACGGATGCAGCCTTTGTACTGGAATCAATAGAAAGTATTTTCAATTTTGATTTCCTTTCGTTATATGTTTACTCTTCTGCCATAGTGCGGATGGTTATGGTACGTTTATTTTCTTCGTCGCCTTTTTCAATGCTTACAAATACGGTGTTTTCGGGAAGTGCACCGTAAATATTTTCACTCCACTCAATTAAAAGTATGGAGCCGTTTTCAAGATAATCGAAAAAACCGGTGGAATAAAGATCATCGTAAGTTGTTACCCTGTACATATCGAAATGATAAACAGGACAAACCGGGGTGGAATATTCATTTACAAGAGCAAATGTGGGACTGGAGACAACATCCTCGCCTCCAAGTCCCTTAACTATACCTCTGGTAAATACTGTTTTTCCCATTCCCATTGAACCTTCAAAAGCAATTACGTCACCGGGTTTGAGATTTTTTGAAAAGCCGGAAGCGAACGTTTCTGTTTCTTTATAGGAATTTGAAACAAATACCTGCATATCAGAATAAACCGTGGATCATTGAATTTGTATCAACGTCAATTTTTTCAGCAGCAGGAACCTTGGGAAGACCGGGCATTGTCATAATGTCGCCAGCATAAGCTACTACGAAGCCTGCACCGTTTGAAAGGCGAAGGTCACGGATTGTAACTGTGAAACCGCTGGGTCTGCCCAGAAGAGCTGCGTTATCGGAAAGTGAATACTGTGTTTTTGCGATACATACGGGCATAGCATCACCGCCGAGAGCTTTAATTTCCTTTAAAGCCTTCTGTGCCTGAGCTGTGAACATAACATCGTCAGCACCATAGATCTTTGTAGCGATTGTCTTGATTTTTTCTTCGATTGTAATATCGAGAGGATAGATGGGTGCGAAGTTCTTGCTTGTGTCTTCCTCACCGTCGATAACAGAGCAAACTGTTTTTGCAAGCTCCATGCCGCCTTCGCCGCCCTTGCCGAATACTTCACTGAGAGCGTAAGGTACGCCTAATTCCTTACAGCAGGAGTCAATAACCTGAAGCTCAGCGTCTGTATCTGTATGGAAACGGTTAATTGCAACAACAACGGGAATACCGTACTTGTGCATATTTTCAACGTGAGCCTTCATGTTTACAACGCCCTTCTTAAGAGCTTCAACGTTTTCGTTGGGAAGGTCAGCCTTTAAAACGCCGCCGTTATACTTAAGAGCTCTGACTGTAGCAACAACTACAACGCAGGAGGGCTTTAAGCCTGCAAAACGGCACTTAATGTCAAGGAACTTTTCAGCACCGAGGTCAGAGCCGAAGCCTGCTTCGGTAATGCAGTAATCAGCCAGCTTTAAGCCAAGCTTTGTAGCCATAATGGAGTTACAGCCGTGAGCGATATTAGCGAAAGGACCGCCATGCATAAGTGCAGGTGTACCTTCAAGTGTCTGAACGAGGTTAGGCTTGATAGCATCCTTTAAAAGTGCAGCCATAGCGCCGTCTGCGTTAATATCTCTTGCGAATACGGGTGTGCCATCGTACTTATAAGCAATAAGAATGTCGCCAAGTCTCTTTTTAAGGTCTTCAATGCCGCTTGAAAGGCAGAGAATAGCCATAACTTCACTGGCAACAGTAATGATAAAGCCATCTTCTCTGGGAACACCGTTAATTTTGCCGCCGAGTCCTACTACAACGTTACGTAAAGCTCTGTCGTTCATATCAAGGCAGCGCTTAATAAGGATTCTTCTCTGGTCAATGCCAAGAAGGTTACCCTGCTGTAAATGGTTATCGAGCATAGCGCAAAGAAGGTTGTTTGCAGATGTGATAGCATGCATATCACCTGTAAAATGAAGGTTAATATCCTCCATGGGAAGAACCTGAGAGTAGCCGCCGCCTGCAGCGCCGCCTTTAACACCGAATACGGGTCCTAAGGAAGGTTCTCTTAAAGCGATAATAGCATTCTTACCGATTTTTGCCATAGCCTGACCTAAACCTGCTGTTGTAGTGGTTTTACCTTCACCTGCAGGAGTGGGGTTAATAGCTGTAACAAGAATAAGCTTGCCGTTTTCTTTATCTTTTAATCTTTCGAAAAGGGAACTGTTGATTTTGGCTTTAAATCTGCCGTATAATTCAAGCTCCTCCTCTTCGATGCCGAGTTTTTCGGCAATTTTGGCTATGGGAGTGAGCTTAGCCTGCTGGGCAATTTCAATGTCTGTAAGCATTTTTCATTTTCCTTTCGTAAGTAGAGTTGTTTTAGCAATAAGCGACTATATTATAATATAAAAAAGAAAAATAGTAAAGACTTATAAGGAATAAATTTTTGTTGATTGCTAAGAGAAAAAGTGATATTATATAATAGAATATAATAATTAAAGGCAGAGAAAACAAATAAAATGCAAAAAATAAGGAAAAATTTGTTTTTTGTATCGCTCAAACGCTTTTTTACCGAGAATGATATGATATTATGGGCAATAATTGTTATGATATCCGTCTATTCTTTGCTCTTGTTAAAGAGTGTTTCACGCGCTACAAACACTGATTATTTTGAAACACAGTTAATTGCTGTTATTTTGGGTATAGCCGGTGCCTATTTGTTTACAATAATTGATTATAAAACGATATCCAATTATTGGGTATTGATTGCAGTATTCTCGGTATTCTTTTTAATTTATACAATTTTTTTCGGTGTTAATATTTCAGGCAGCGGCGGCGTTAATGCTACTGCGTGGATTAATATTTTGGGAAGGACCTTCCAGCCTTCTGAGCTTGTTAAGATACTGTTTATTATAACATACGCAAAACACCTTGATATGCTTAAAGCGTCAGGTAAGCTTAATCAGATTTTATGCATTATATCTTTGGGCGTTCATGCACTCATACCGGTAATTTTATGTCATGAGCAGGGCGACGACGGTGCGGGATGTGTTTTCCTTGCTATATTTATTTTTATGAGTATAGCAGCAGGAATTCATTTAAGATATTTTGCAATTTTATTTGCTTTATTGATTGTAGCCTTCCCTATTCTTTGGAAGTTTGTTTTGAGTGAGTATCAGATTTTAAGATTCACTTCAGTTTACAACCTTGATGACCCGGGTATAGCTATGAATGAAGGTTACCAGCAGTATCAGGGAAGAATTTCAATTGGAAGCGGCGGTATTTTCGGTCAGGGTTATTTTAACGGCCCCAGAGTGGAAACAAATGCTGTAACCTTCCAGCACAGTGACTTCATATTCTCTGTTGCCGGCGAGGAATTCGGATTTATCGGATGCACTTTAATTATAGTTCTTTTGTTTTTACTGATGCTTCGAATTATCAGTATAGCATCAAAAGCAAGGGATGATATAGGAAGGTTTATGTGTATCGGTTTTTTCGGGCTTCTTGCATTTCAGGCAATATTTAACATAGGTATGTGCCTTGCGCTTCTTCCTGTTATGGGCGTTACTCTCCCCTTTTTCAGCGCGGGCGGTTCATCGGCTGCTTGTCTTTACTTTGGTATAGGCCTTATTCAAAACGTTTACATGCGCAGGAATGACCACGGTGAAGTCAAGCTTACAGCACCTGAAAAGGTTAAACTCAGAGTAGATAGGTTAAAAGAGAAAAATTTATGAATAAGGAGAATGGTAATGAGTTTACAGGAATCCGGCGAGATGTATCTTGAAGCTATATACGTTTTAACAAAGGAAAATCCCCATGTAAGAAGTATTGACGTTTGTGAATATATGAGTTATTCCAAACCGAGTATAAGCCGTGCAATGGGTCTTTTAAAAAAAGGCGGTTATATAGAGATTGACGGTGACGGATATATAACCTTAACAGAAGCAGGACTTGAAGTGGGACAAAAAATATACGAAAGGCACACTACCCTTTCAAAGCTTTTAATACACTTAGGCGTTGACGAGGAAACAGCCAAGGCGGATGCCTGCAAGCTTGAGCACGCAATAAGTGATAAATCATTTGAGGCTATTAAGAATAATCTTTATAGATTTGATTAAAATAATAAAAAAACGGAGGAATTTATTATGGCAAACAAATACGCAGGTACACAGACAGAAAAAAATTTAAGAGCAGCTTTCTCAGGTGAATCCGAAGCAAGAAACAAGTACACATACTTTGCTTCCAAGGCTAAAAAGGAAGGCTTTGAGCAGATAGCTGCTATATTCCAGAAAACAGCAGACAATGAAAAAGAGCACGCAAAAATGTGGTTCAAAGAGCTTGACGGCATAGGCACAACCGCTGAAAATTTAGGCGCAGCAGCTGCAGGCGAAAACTACGAATGGACAGATATGTACGCAGGTTTTGCTGATACAGCTGAAAAGGAAGGTTTTATTGAGCTTGCAAATAAATTCAGAATGGTTGCTGAAATTGAAAAGACACACGAGGAACGTTACCGTGCACTTTTAAAGAACGTGGAAACCGCTAAGGTTTTTGAAAAGAGCGAGGTTAAGGTTTGGGAATGCCGCAACTGCGGTCACATTGTAGTAGGTACAAATGCACCCGTCCTCTGCCCTGTTTGTGCACATCCCCAGAGCTATTTTGAGCTCAGAGCTGAAAATTACTGATATAAAAAATCAAGCGCCCGTGAGGATTGAACCTTACGGGCGAATTTTTATGCTTTTAATTTGTTTTGTTTTTCAAGGATTCTGTCGCGGCGTCTTTTTGTTTCGTCAAGGTCAACTGTAATAACGCCGTCCTCAGAAATTAATATAACTGTACCGGGTTTTGCATCCTTAGGCATTTCGGCTGTTTCAATAGCGAAGTACCTTTTTTCCTTGGGTTCTTCGCATATTGTGAACTGTCCTTCGTATCTGTCTACTATTAATTTTTTCATTTTGGTTAATTTGCCTTTACCCTCGCAAAGGCTCTCCTTATTTTGTTGTGTGGGTATAAATATCTTTGCTGTCATTATTAAATGCAAGGTATATTTCGCCTTGTTTATCTGTGCGAAGGACCTTTGCGTTCATTGAATCTAAAAGTTTTAAGGTTGCGCTGTTAGGCAGACCGTAACTGTTCCAACCTGCAGAAATAAGAGCATATTCGGGGCTTGCTTTGGTTATGAATTCTTCATTGATGCCGTTTATACTTCCGTGATGGGATACCTTTAAAATATCACAGTCAAGACTGCATCCGCTTTTAAGTAAATCCTTCATTTCGCCTTGCTCCATATCACCGCAGAAAAGAGTTTTAACCTTTCCTGCCGTCATCATTAGTACAAGGGAATTATTATTTGAACTTGAACGGTTGCTGATTGGAGCCAAACATTCGAATTTTAAGTTGCCAATATTGATAGAATCACCGACACCTACTGTTTCATAATCAGCTGCGAAATACTCTATAATACGGAAAAAGTTTTTGACATTACGGTTTTCTTCATCATAGAAGCTTGGAATGTAAATTTTTCCCACATCCACCTCTTTTAATATGGTACTCAAACCTCCTGAGTGGTCGCTGTCAAAGTGGCTTATGAAAATAGCGTCTATATAAGGTGACTTTGCCGCCTTGAGCTTTACCACAAGGTCTTTTACATATTCGTGGTCCGAAGTATCCATAAGGACATGTTTATCGTAAGCTTTTATAAGGTAACAATCTGAATTTTCTGTTTCAAAGCCCGTTATGGAATAGTCGTAGAAATAACTTGTGTAACGGTGATCGTTAAGGCCTAAAGCGTTAAAGCAAGACTTGAAAAAAGGTTCTGCAAAAGGTGATAAAGCAAAAACGGAATAAATTGCTATAATTACATAGAAGGTAATTGAGCGGACTTTTTTGGATTCATAAAGCTTTTTAAGCTTCGCTATCGTTTCTTTCAGCATCTGCTTTGTTCATATTTCTTTCAAGCCATTGATTGTAGGTCATAAGTACCTGACGGGACTTAGAACCTGCATGAGGTCCTATTATTCCCATTTGCTCCATCTGGTCTATAAGTCTGCCCGCTCTTGCATAGCCAACTCTCAGTCTTCTTTGAATAAGTGAAACGGAGGCTTCACCTGCATCTATAACAAGCTTTATAGCTTCTTCCATAACAGGGTCCATTGATTCATCGGAGCTTATATCATCATTCTTGGATTTATCGGCTATTGCGTTATTCTCAATATCCTCTACGATTTTAGCATCGTAATCAACACTTCGAACCTTTTTAACGAAGTCCACAATAGCTTCAATTTCACTTTCGCTTACATAGCAGCCCTGGATTCGTGTAGGCTTCTGTACACCAACAGGTGAAAACAGCATATCACCCTGACCTAAAAGCTTTTCAGCGCCTGTACTGTCAAGGATAGTTCTTGAGTCAATTGCTGAGGAAACGGCAAAAGCGATACGGCTGGGAATATTTGCTTTAATAAGACCTGTAACAACGTCAACAGTAGGTCTCTGGGTTGCAACCAGAAGGTGCATGCCTGCAGCACGAGCCATCTGAGCCAAGCGGCAAATGGAATCTTCAACTTCGTTTGGGGCAGCCATCATAAGGTCGGCAAGCTCGTCTATGATAATAACGATACGCGGCATTTTTATCATGGGCTGGCCGTTTTCGTCCTGGTATCCGTTAAGCTCAGCAAGATGATTATAGCCCTGAAGGTCCTTTACGTTGAAATCAGCAAATATTTTATATCGGTTAAGCATCTCTGTAACAGCCCAGTTAAGTGCGCCTGCTGCCTTTCTGGGGTCTGTAACAACGGGAACAAGAAGATGCGGTATGCCGTTATATACACCAAGCTCAACAACTTTAGGGTCAATCATAAGGAATCTTACGTCATCAGGTGAGGATTTATAAATAAGGCTTATGATTATTGAGTTGATACAAACGGATTTACCTGAACCTGTGGTACCTGCAATAAGCATATGGGGCATTTTGCCAAGGTCTGCCATTTGAACCTGACCGCCGATATCGCGGCCAAGCGCCATTGTAAGTTTACTTTTTGCTGTTACAAAAGCATTGCTTTCGATAAGCTCGCGCATTTTAACAATGGTTTTATTTTTATTGGGAATTTCAATACCTACAGCGGCCTTGCCCGGAATGGGAGCCTCAATACGTACACCTGCAGCGGCAAGGTTTAAGGCGATATCGTCGGCAAGTCCGGTGATTTTACTTATCTTAACACCCGGTGCAGGCTGAAGCTCGTACCTTGTAACGGAAGGACCGCGGCTGATGTCCACAATAGATGTCTGTACACCGAAGCTTTTAAGGGTGTCCACAAGCTTTCTGCCGTTAGTCTGAAGCTCTTCTGTTTCAACTGCAGCGGAAAGCTTTTTGCCTGATTCAAGTAAAGAAACAGGTGGGAATACGTAAGTATCCTCCTTGTCCTTGTTTGCAACGTATAAAGCCATCTGCGCGGAATTAGCCACTTCAATTTTTGCAGCCTCTTCCTTCTTTTTCATATAATCTTCAGCAGCTTTTTCTGCATTTTCAAGAACATCAACAGAGGTATCTACAGGCAGGGAAACTTCAGAGCGGATTTTTTCGCTTTCGGTTTGTTTTGTTTCGCTTAAAGCCTTATTTAATACTGATTCAGGTACCGCATTTTCTTCAAATGCTTCTTTCTTTTTAGGTTCAAGCTTTTTGTAAGGAACAGCTTCCTCTGTTTTTGTTTCTGCTTTAACTGAGGAAACGGAATTATTTACAGCTTGGTTGGAAGGTTCTGCAGTTTTGTTAGTATTATTGATTGTTTCAATTAACTTAGCTTCTTTTGAGTTTGTGCTATTTTGAGTTTTTGAAGATTCAAAAGGAGTAAGGTCATCAAAGCTTACGTTTTCGTTCTCCTTTACTTCCTGCTTATTTACAGGGGTATCATCCTCAATACCGAATACACGGTTAAGGTTTTCGAGCTTTTCGTTTTTCTTCTTAACTTTTTTAGCAGGTTCTGTTTCCGTAGTGCTATCTTCACTTTTTACAGGGTGCTTAGGCATATAATCGGGAATAAAAATATCGCCGCGTCTGTTTTCTTCGATAATTTTTCTTTCCTCTGCTCTTCTCTCCCTTACGTCATGGATGCCTTTGGAGACAACCTTAACAGGTTTTGAAACTGCTCTGTAAAGGTGTTTAAGAGTTATGCCTGTTAAAATCATAATAAGCACGCAAAGAAGCAGTACTATTAAAATTCTTGAACCGTCCTCGCCTAAGGCAAGAATAAAAGGTTGACCGATAAGTCCGCCTGCTAGTCCTGAGCCTAAGCCTAAACTGCCGTTTTCAAAAAGGGAAACACAGAAGGGGCCAAAACCATCAAAATTAAATATTTCTTTGTTTGAGAATATGTATACGGCGGCACAGGTTAAAAGGATAATGACCGTAGAGAGCCATATTTTTCCGTTTACCGTACTGTAAGGCTTTTCCATAGCTGTGACAACAGCAACGTAAATTAAAAGCACAGGCCAAAGCATTGCCCATCCGCCGAATATACCCAGGATAAGGTTATGTATCCATGCCCATACGTTCTCACCCGGAATTATTATAAGGAAAACAGAAAGTATTGCAAAGGCAAAAAGCACAACGGCTTTCATCTGATTGCGCTGCCTGATTTCCTCAACGGAGCCTACGCTTTTTTTCTTAGGCTGTTCAGCTGCTTGCTTTGAACTTTGGGAAGCAGGCTTTTTAGTCGACGTAGTTTTTGCAGGCTCCTTTTTCTGGTTTGCGGATTTACTTAAGGTTTTACTTTTGGACTCACCGGGAGTACTTTTTTTACTGCTTGAAGCAGTTTTTTTAGTTGTGTTTTTTTCCAAGATTATGTTCTTACCCTTGCCCTCGCAAAGGCT
>JAGBID010000212.1 GCA_017935165.1 Clostridia bacterium | reverse complement strand
ATAGCCTCAACTTCGTCTTTACCTAAATTATATTTCTTTAAAATTTCCTCGATAGCTGCATAGATGTTGTTCACAGCAAACATATAACCCTTGTTGGACTCTGTGGGGAAGGCGATTTTATCCACAATGGACATATCACCCTCGATGCATTTACCCAGAATAACGGCACATTTGGTACCGCCAACGTCTATACCGATATAATATTCTTTCATTTTTATTACCTCTTTCGTTAGAGTTCTTTAATTAATGATAATATAATAATTTTTGAATGTCAAGGAAAAGAAAAATCAAATAAAATACCACTCGGGCAGCCATTCAAGGCTCTTTAAATAGTAGTAGTTACTTTCCGCGCCTGAAATTGCGGGGTAGAAAATCACAAACATTATAAGGGAAATAATAAGGAAGGAAACCGCAATAAAGTCGCAAAGTCTTATTTTTGCAAGCACACCCTTATTGATTATGGGTTTATTTAAAACAGCCATATTACTCAGCTTATTAAAAACATAGCCAAGGGCAATTATAATGAAAGGTACCGCTGTGAAATAGTGGTAGATAAAGGTAAGGCGGGAAATTACCACCCAGGGCAGGTAGGCGCTTAAAAATCCTACCATTACAGCCGCCATACCCTTTGCCTTTTTCCTTATTAAATCAATAAGCAGAATAACTATAGCGACAAAGCCTGCCCACCAGGTGATGGGGTTACCAAGGCATACTATGGTGGAGGCGTTTACCGTACTCTTCAAGTTGCTGTCGCCGTAATACCAGATGTTCTGCACGTCAAAGGGCCACTCGTAGAAGGGTGATTCGAAATAGTGGGAGGCTTCCAAATTGGCGTGGTAGTCAAGCATATGCTTCTGGTAAGCCATAAACCTTTCGAAAATATTATAGGTATTCTGGGGTAATAGGGTGCATACAAGGAAGGATGCAAAGTAAATTCCAAAGGGAATTACTACAAAGAAAAGCACACAGAAAAGTGAAAGGATAACAGGTCTGTTTAGTTCCTTATGCTTCTCTCCCTGCAAAACTACGCTGTCAGCTTTGCCCTTAGCCTTAACGGAAACACCGCCCTCGGTTTTTTGCTTATCGTCAAGCTCCTTTTTCTTATCAAGGTAAGAAAGGATTATCTTTGCAAAATAAAGAACTGCAAGTCCCAAAGCGGCGTAAGCTACGTTCCACTTTGCGGAAACACCCAGACCCATAAAAAGACCGGAGAAAAATAAGGGCGCAAGAAGCTTAATAAGCTTTTCCTTATATATGTCCATACTTATGAAGCTTACCATAAAGTCAAACATCAAAAGGATAAAGAACACCGCGTAGGTATCAATGGTAGCTATCCTCGTTTGAGTAAAATGCATAAAATCAAAGGCAAAAATAAGGGTGCATACCCCTGAGATAAGCTTACTGTCAAAAAACTTTCTTAAAAGATGGTACAGAACGGGGAGCATTAAAATGCCGAACAGAACTCCCATAATTCTGAAGCCGAAGGGACTCATTCCGAATATAAGAATACCAAGAGATATAATCAGCTTGCCAAGAGTGGGGTGAGTGTTCTCATAAGGCTCTGCCCTTAAAATATATTCGTAAGCACTTCTTGCGTGGTAAATTTCGTCAAAATATGTGGAATTTTCCCAGGTGGATTCACTCGGCACACTCGCCTGCTCATCCAAAAGCGCCGCGCCCTCTCCCTTAATTAAAGTAAGAGGTACCTGATTTCCCATATAGAAGGCACCAATCTCCCCTATTGTAGTGTTGAAATTGGTGGAGGTTAGGCGCAGGTATTTAACCTCGGTAAAAATTTCCACCTCCTGCCAGCAGTAAACGTAGGGTGTTTCTGCCTCGTGGAGCTTTTCCCAATTTTCGCCGTCCTTACTTGTTTCAATAAGGATGTGGGCGCCGGTACGTGAACCGCGGTAAATACCGTTTTCATTTTCGTAAATATTTACGTCAATACCGGGTAAGTAGAGAAGCCTGTCAATTACGCCGTCGGTTTTAATAACAACGCTGTCACCGTTATAGGGCACCCAGGCACTATCAACTACCTTTGTACTGCCAACGTTACTTAAAGCGAATATGCTGTAAAAAACCGTGATGACTACAGCAATAATCAGGTCCTTTTTATCGAAGGGCTTTTTCTTTTCGGGGAAAAGGCTCAGCTTTGTTTCAGGCTTAATTTTAAGGATGTTAAGGTTAATTTTCTTAACCACCTTGTCCTTTTTAAATACAGAGTAAAGAACGTAAATGAAATGGAAGTAAATTACAAGGTGCAAGGCTGAAATGATAATCAATTCAGGTGCTGTGGGTGACAAATAATCGTTATTTAAATAAAGTATATAGCTTACGTTTAAGAAATGAACGAAAGCCGTGCCTGCGAAGGTCAGAAGGAAACGTTTATCCTTTGTGAAAATATAGCTTAGCAAAATGAAAAGTAAGGCGGGGAACAAATACCTCTCGTGCATCTTAACGGAAAAGATGTACACGGTAAACATCAAAAGAGCAGGGCAGGCAAAGTACACAGCCTTATATTTCTCATTGAAGAAATATTTTTCGCTAAGTCTCTTTTTAAAGAGAAGTATGCCAGAAAGAACAACCGCAATCAAGGGTCCTATTACCCCTAAAACCGAGGCGCCTATACCGTGGATGGGCAGGCTTTTCCAGTTATAGCCAATCATTCCCCAAAAATTAAAGGCGTTTATGCTGTAGTAGGCATAAAAATCAATGGTGTTTATATATCTTTTGAAAAGCCAGGTGAAGTCGAAATTCTTTGTAAAGGGCAGGGCAACAAGTAATATTACCCCAAGGGACAAAAGCACACCGAAAATAAGCTTAATAAATTTCTTTCTGTATAAAAGGGCAAAAATAAACAAAGGCGCGAAAATAAGCATTTGAGGCTTACATATTACACCTAAGCCGTAAACTGCGGCGGCAGGAAAAACCCTGTCCTTATATAACAGTATTACACTTACAAGTAAAAGGAGAGCTGTGAAGGAATCCGCCTGACCCCATACTGCGGAGTTTACAAGCACCGCAGGACAGAATAAATAGGCAGCTGAAATTAAAAGGGAATTAAACTCCCCTACCCTCTTTTTGCCTAAAAAGTAAATAATCACGCCCGTCACCATATCTGCAATAATTGAAGGCAGCTTTATCATAAGGGTGAATATTTCGTCGTACATTCCTATACCAAGGTCTATTCTCAGCTTGTCAAGTCCGCCTAAAATATAAAGGTAACCGGGAGGGTAATCGATAAAGGTGTTAAGGCTGTATATTTCGTCCCATTTTGTGGTGTTTAAAATATTTCCCCAGGCTTTAAAGGTGTAAAGGTCGGTTTCAAAGCCTTCCGTGTGGTAGCCTAAAAATATCCTTAATATAAATGAAAGAAAAAAAACAAGGGATAAAGCTATATAGAAATTACGGTTTTTCACTCCGCCTAACTTCTCCTTGTTGAAGCGGCACAGAAGCAGTGAGAATATTAAAAATGCAAGGGATAAAATTATGTTAAAGGTCATTTTACTTAGCCTCTTTATTAAAGTATTTCTTGACTGTTTTACGTTTTTAGTGTAAGCTTTATTTATGATTATATCTTTTTTTCCACACTAAATCAAGTGTATTACATTTCCTTAAGAGAGTATTAAGAATATATATCAGTGTGAACAAGCGAATATAAAACAGGCTTCTCTTGAATACGGTATGCATTAACAATTATATTTCTGGCTTCCCCTTGAGGGGAAGCTGGATTCCAAAGCGTCTTGTCCGCTTTGGAAGACTGATGAGGTGTCGGGAGCTTCTATGATATATTATTCCACCTCATCCGCCTCGCCTTACGGCTTCGGCACCTTCCCCTCAAGGGGAAGGCAGTATAGTGTGGGTGCCCTCCACCTTGGTTATACATCCCCTTGAGGGGAAGGCTGATTACCTCCAGATAGAAGCGCATAATATAGTTTTATATAACATTCCCGGGAAATGAAACAATAGTGAACGACATTAATAATCCTCGTTTAACGCCATACTCTAAAGAGTTACGAAAAAACATGACGAGGGAAGAATGTCTTTTATGGTATGATTTCTTTAAAAAACTTGATTGTAATATAAACCGACAGAAAGTTATAGGAAAATATATAGTTGACTTTTGCTGTAGTGAAGCTAAACTTATAATAGAAGTTGACGGTATTCAGCACCTTGAAGAAGATGCAAAAAAGTACGATGAAAAACGAGATAGCTTTTTGAGAAGTAAAGGTTACAGAATAATCAGGCTGTCAAACTTTGACGTTACTATAAATTTTGAATTTACTTGTAAAAGATTGTTAAAAGAATTGGGCAGTGCAGTAAAAGGCTTTAAAAAAGAGTTGATTTTTTAGTTTTCACCCT
>JAGBID010000211.1 GCA_017935165.1 Clostridia bacterium | reverse complement strand
TGCAGCCATTTCAGGAGTAAAGTTAACGCCTGCATTGGGGTTGAAGTAAACAATCAAAGGAATGGAAACGCTTTCAGCAAGCTTTTTATAATAGTTAAATACGTCGTTTTCGTCATAAGCAAAGAAAATAGGAGGAATAGCGGAAATAGCATCAGCGCCAACCTTTTCAGCCTGCTTAGCAAGAGCGATAGCCTCGTTAAAATTAGTGGAGGCAATGTGAACAATGGAAGGAACTTTGCCGCCAATGTGCTTAATTGATTCGTAGGCAAGCTCCTCACGAACTTCACGGCTGAGTGCAATACCTTCACCTGTAGCGCCGCCAATGTAGAAACCGTCAGCCTCTTCCTTAAGATGTCTGTCAAGAAGCATCTTAAGAGCTTCTACGTTTAATTTTTCATCTGCCGTTAAGGGAGTGATAAGTGCGGGCATAACGCCTGTAAATTTTCTCATAATAAAAATCCTTTCTTTATTTAAAAAGTTATTTTTCAAAATTCCAAATAATCTGCTTAATTGTTGCAGGGCCTTTTGCTTCATCCTTCGCATAGAAAACCGTTAAAATATCTCCGTTATCAAGTTCAATACTTGCAGGGTAACCAAGGTCGGAGGAATTTCCACCGTTATTATAAATGAAATATTCATAGGTATCCCAGGTTTTACCCATATCTTTACTGAACATAACTTTTACACCGAAGGGTTTGTTTCTGAATCCGTAAGTACAGATCAAAGTACCTGATGAATGTAAAAGTAAATGTGGGGGAGAACCGCCAAAGTCTTCAAGAAGCTGCTTAGGTTCACTCCAGGTTTTGCCGCCATCCTCAGAAATACTCTGGTATATGGTAAATACTCCGTTTTCCATTCTTATATGGCACAAAAGTTTTCCGTCAGGCAGTTCTACTGTGTGAGGCTCACAGGAATAAAGGAACTTATTGCCACTGTAAACAGGGGGAACCGTGCCTATATGTTCAGTGCTGCCGTCGGGTTTAATCTCGTAAGCTTTTATGCGCTGTGTTCCTTCTAAATTATCAGGGTCATTTTTAAAAGTTGTACCGATCCATATTATTTTGCCGCTTTTAAGTTCAATAGGACCGTGAGGAGAAGTAACGGGGGATTTGAAAATTTTACCGAAGGTCTTACCGCCGTCAAAACTCATTCTGAAAGTGGAGCCCCAGTATTTTGTTTCGTCCTTATCGGTTACTGTATCGAGATAAGCGTGGTAAAATGTATTTCTTTTAAAATAAAAATCATTTAATTCATCGCTTACGGGGTTCCAGCTTTTTTGCTGTGCTCTTGTATTATTAAAAGAACTTACTATAACACCGTTTTCACCAAAAGTGCATATACCGCCGTCTCTATCGTCAAGATACGTATCAATAATAGGGAAAGCGCCTGTGTAAGTTTCGCCATTATCGTCACTTAAAGCCATTACGCATTTACCAAAGGGGCATATATGACCCATACGGTAGCCGGAAGCAACTACTGCTATTTTGCCGTTTTGAAGCCTGGCTACACTTGGCCAACCAAAGTAATTAAATTTGCTATCGGGGTTACTCATTATAGTTTTCAGTTCGCTTTTAATATTGATTTTCATAATAAATCTCCTTTACTAAAATACTTCTTTAATTTTAGGGAAATTAGTGTTATAATCAAATTAAATCATATATATAATAATACAAATTTCTGAAAAATTCTATTATCTCAAAGGACATCTTTTCAAAATAATGTCCTTTCAGGAAATGTTATGGTATACGAAACACAAATTTATCTTGGTAAAAAATCTTTCAACATAATAATGCAGAACGGCTTCTATAACACGAAGAAGCTTACCACCAACGTTCACAAGCACCGTTACGGTGAAATTCACTTAATAAGCGGCGAAGGTGCAAGATATGAAATAGACGGTAATGTGTATGAAATAGAAAGTAATTCAGGCATTTATATTCCACCTTTAATGTTCCACCGCTGTTTAAATGCAAAAGGGAATACTCATTGCATCGCTTTCCAGGTTGTAGGAGCAATGAACGGTGAGTTTTCTATCAAGAACTTTCCTCAAAGCGTGGTGGATGGATTAACCAAATCAGCTGAGATGTTCTTTAAGTTCGGATATGAGGATGAATTGATTCTTTATTTATCACTTATAGTCTCAGGCTTTAATAGAACAGAAGGCGAAAAAGCTATTACAGCGGTAAAGAACCGTGAGTTTTTAATTTACGAGTTTTTTGCAAATAATTATAACGGGGATATTTCCCTAAAAGATATAGCCGAGGAACTGCATCTTTCAGAAAAACAGGCATCCAGAATGGTGGAAAAGTATACGGGCAATAGTTTCAGAGCTGAAATACTGAATAGAAAAATGGAGGCTGCAAAATACTTAATCGAGACCGAGAAAATGAGTCTTGAAGAAATTGCAAGAGCCGTGGGTTACAGCTCTTACGGCGGCTTCTGGAAAGCCTTTAAAGATGTTTACGGAAAAGATAAATAAACTAAGCTCACAGTTTTTGGCTGTGAGCTTTTGTTCTGTTTATTTAATTTCTTCGGTTCCTACAATTTCATATCGGAAGGAATCAATATTATAATCGTTCATAGTAACAGTGATTTCTCTGTAGTCAGTGTCGTCAGTAACGCCGTCATCCTCAATTAATGTAAAGGAAGCGTCCTTGGCGTCGCCGTAAGCTCTTAAAGTGATTTCGAACTTTACGTCCTCAGGCATATATTCTACCGGTTTGGCAAGGGGAATAATATCACCGTCCCTTACGAATACGGGAACGTCATTTGTTTCAATATAGTGTTTACCGCCCTCAAGCTTTTCGCCTGTAAAGAAGTTATACCAGGTTCCCTTAGGAAGAACGACCTCTCTGCCTTTAGCGGGAGTAATAATGGGAGCTACCAGCATATCACCAAAAAGGTATTCGTCCTCGCAGTTTTTAAAGAAATCCTCACCGGGATAATCACAGAGAACTGAGCGGACTGGAGGCTTACCTGTTCTGTAATACTCGTAGAACTTAGAGTAAAGGTAGGGTACAAGCTGCATACGAAGGTCAAGGATCTCCTTAACCATTTCCTCACAGCCGAATTTTTCCCAGGGCATATATTCAATGTACCAGGCGTTTATAAGTGCCTGAGGACTGAATATAACTGTCTGCAGTCTTCTTCTCAGCTCTTCCTGAGTGTTGGAATTGCCGCCAACTTCAGGAGTCCACAGAATACCGGTAAAGCCTGCGTTTACAAGTCCTCTTAAATAGTCGTGAGGGTCGGTTAAATCGGAATAAAGTGAATAGTTATAGGAGGAACAAAGAGCACCGAAGCTTCTTATACTCTGGAAGGAACGAAGGTTTCCAAGTGCCATCTTGTTCACCTGACCGTAAAGTGTACCTAAAAGGTTGTGGTACACTTCGCCGTCCATACCTGAGGGGAATTCGTCACAGTCGGGGAAGTTCCAGCCGCCGGTAATATCACTGCCGTCACATTCATCAAGCTTAAAGCCTCTTACACCGTCATTAACAAGATCTCTCTGCTTAGAAGCGAATATCTCTCTTGCCTCTTTAATAGTAAAATCGGGAACAAGACCTTTATCGAATACTAAGGATTTACCGCAGTAGGGGAAGATATCGTCGTGAATGGTGCAGGTGGGACGGGTGTAGCAGTGCTCCCATAAGTTAAGCTTAAAGCCCAATTCGGTTAATTCCTTAATGGTCTCCTTGTAATTTTTAAATCTTTCTGTATCCCAATCGTAAGTGCAGGAATAAGCGTATGTCTGCCAGCCGGGTTCAAGGCCGTAAATGTCGCAGGGAATATGATGTTCTCTTATTCTCTTTGCCATATCTAAAGCCTGAGTCTCGTTAAACCTGCCGCAGGTTCTGTAGTAACCGCCAAGTCCCCATAAAGCAGGCATACAACCGCCGCCGCCCAGCATATTGTACTGCATAACAATATCAAGAATTTTCTCGCCTGTAATATAATAAAGGTCAGCGCCTTCGGCATAAGGAATTTCGATAATAAGCTCAACGTCCACTGAGAAATCCTTTACAGCATAGAGTTCATCAGTAGATAAAGATGCAACGTATTTTTTATCGTTTAAATCTACATCTTTATAAACAGTCTTTTTCTGCTTGCCGCAGTAGAATTTCGCGTACCTTGCGGTATCAACGAAAATACCCCAGCCCTTCTGTGTAATAAAGAAGGGTACGGGCGCATGGGAAAAACCGTTATTGGACCTTGGGTCAGCGTTATTCTGAATTGTAATCTTATTTCCTTTTTGATTAATACCCTTAAGTTGTAAGCCGAAACCGAAAAAGTCTGTGTCCTTTTCTATAGGCATTCTGAATATAGCTCCGCGCTTTGTAGCCTTAAATTCCATATCCTTAAGACCTTCAGGCATTGCTTCTATAATTTCACATTTAGGCGCAGGAGCAAACTTGCTGGGTACAAATTCCTCGGGTGTGCCGTATCTTACCTTATAAACACTCATAATAAACCTCCGATAGTGTTATTAATAAGGAAATTATAGCAAAAAGAATAGAAAAGAAAATAAACTATATTAATATTCTTTATCAACAAAATTAATAAATATGCTTTCAAAATAGGGTAAAATAATATATAATAAAATCAACAAAACAAAAGGAAGTTACTTATGATATACACAGTTACCTTTAACCCTGCCCTTGACTATATAATGACCACGGGTGAAATTAATATAGGCAAAACAAACAGAAGTAAAAGCGAGGAAATCGTCTATGGCGGTAAGGGCATAAACGTTTCCGTAATGCTCTCTAATTTAGGCGCTGAGAATACAGCCATAGCCTTTGCGGCAGGCTTTACAGGTAAAGAGCTTGAAAGAGCCTTGAAGGAGAAAAATATAAATACCGAGTTTATTTACCTTGAAAAAGGTATGACCAGAATAAACCTTAAGCTGCCATATATAGATACGGAAATAAATGCCGCAGGACCTGAGATTGACGAAAAAGCTCTCAAAGCATTCTTTATTAAGCTTGAAAGCTTAAAGGAAAAGGACATATTGGTTTTGGCAGGCAGTATCCCCAAGTCCCTGCCTCAGAATATATATGAAAGGATAATGGAGAAGCTTCAGCATAAAAACGTAAAAACAGTAGTGGATGCCGAGGGCGAGCTGCTTACAAATACACTAAAATACAAACCTTTCTTGATTAAACCCAATATCCACGAGTTAGAAGGAATATTCAAAAAAGCTCTCACAAACGAAAATGAAGTATTAACCGCAGCAAAAGAGCTACAGAAAATGGGCGCTTTAAACGTTCTCGTTTCAATGGGCGGTGAGGGTGCTTACCTTTTAACAGAAAACGGCGAAAGCTATTATAAAGCCGCACACAAAATAGAAGTTAAAAGCGCCGTAGGTGCAGGTGACTCCATGGTGGCAGGATTTATAAAAGGAATGGAAAATTCTTACGAGTATGCCTTAGCTTTAGGCACAGCCGCAGGCGCCGCCACAGCCTCCGTTAACGGCATAGCAGAAAAAGAGGATGTATACAAGTTTATAAAGTAAAAAAGCTCCCGAAACAAGTTTTTCTTGCTTCGGGATTTTTTTATAACAGCCAATATTTACCGTTTTCTCTGTCCATTATTTTTTCGCTGATCATATCTCGGCGGATAGTACAAAAGTCATCGTGAAAGTCGGCAATTATTATATTGACTTCGCGCTCTGTGTATTCCTTGCCTTTTTCAAAGCTTTTTGCAATTTCCTCTAAAATTATACGTTCCTTTTTTCTTTGAGCAGGTATTGACTTTAATTTACCGTATTCAAAAAAGCTTTCTATAACTTTTTTACGGTATATTTCATCACGTTCGTTTAAAAGGGCACTATCTTCAGTTTCCTCTTTAAGAATATCAATAATTCTTGTTTCGAAAACGTCACTGCAAAGTGAGTACATTGTATAGTACTGTGTTCTGTAGGATTTAACAGCGCCCGCTTCGGTAAGCTTTTTCAAATGAAAAGAAACGGTAGCAGGGGTAAGGTCAAGTCTTTCGGAAAGCCTTTCAACATACATATCTTCTTTGGAAAGTGACTTAAGTATTTGAAGTCTTGACTTATCGGCAAGACATTTAAACAGTTTTATAGCATCATTATCGTTCATCTTGTTTTACCAAATTTCATTAAAGTTTTCTTTTATCTGTTTAATTGCATCAAGCTTAATGTTTTCGATTGCAGCTTTATCTGCCTCATTATGTTCAATAGCCTTCTTAAGTGAAGCTTCCCAGTTAGAAGGTATTTCTTCAGCTTTCTTTAAAAAGAATGTTTTAAGCTTTGTTTCATCATTTTCGGAAACTTTTAAAGCTGCATTGAAAACTGTAAAGAAAATCTCATAAACGTTCATTTCGATTCTTTTAAAAACGGCTTCATCGTTTCTGTTATCCGTCTTTAAAGTGATCATTTCATTTTTAATCTTCTTTATGTTATTTTCAAAAAATTCTTTTGTTTGGTTTATTTTTATATCTGTCATAATATTACCTCATTATTTGAAATTCAGAATAGTTTTTCTCCCCGCTCCCACAATGCAATTATATAATAATATTAATGAATTGTCAATAACTAATTAGATAAATATCTAAACAGAATTACCACGTCCGCACGCCTTCAATGTGAATAAAGCGTGCTATGTCATAATCATAGGTGTATAGGGGTCTGTTTAAAGCATCGTAAGTGTGGGCGGCTACTAAAATAGTTGGCTCAGTTGCTAAAATAAAGGGCGTGTGGTAAAAATCCCCGTTTGTGTGACCGAGTTGCACTATGTCACCCGGCATAACCTCCTCTTTGCTGACCTCTCTGCCAAAGGGTCCTACGGAATTGTTATTAACAAGGAAATTATATAAGTATTCCACACCTGTCCAGGATGCAGTACGGTCGGAAGGGGAGATATAGTACCATCCGAAGGTAGGGGTGTAGTTCATTATGCCTGCACCTGCGAAAATACATTGGGATGCAAAATTTGTACAGTCACCGCCTAAATTCTCGAAGTCATAGTAGTCGGGATTTCGTGAAAGTGCCCACCTTCTTGCGTAGGCAACTGCCAATTCTCTGTTATATTCAAACTCTCTCATTATAATTACCTCACAAAATTTCTAAAATATATTATGCTTTTAAAAATATTTTGTGAAGCTATTGACAAAACTGTCTATTGATGATAGACTATAATTGTCGATAGCGAATAGACAAAGAAAGGGGCAATAAAATGGAAGAATATAAATTAGGCTTAGTGGAATCCCACTTTGCAGATATAGTATGGGGCAATGAACCCTTAAGCACAAAGGAGCTGGTTACCCTTTGCGAAAAGGAGCTTAACTGGAAAAGAACCACAACCTACACCGTACTTAAAAAGCTCTGTGACCGCGGTATATTTAAAACGGAGGACAGCACGGTTACCTCCTTGATTAAAAAAGATGAGTTTTACGCAATACAGAGCGAGAAGTTTGTGGAGGAAACTTTCCACGGCTCATTACCTGCCTTCATAGCAGCTTTCGGTACACGAAAAAAACCGACCAAGGAAGAAATAGAGGAGATTAAAAAGCTTATTGATTCCTACAAATAAGGAGGGAAAATATGGAAAAATTATTTATCGAAATATTAAATATGACCTTGCCTGCCACATTGCTGATAATCGCCCTTATGGTTTTCAGGAGAATATTTAACAAACTCCCCAAAAACGTAAACCTCTTTATGTGGGCAATGGTATTTGTAAGGCTTTTAATACCAATTAAAATTGAAAGCAGTATAAGTCTTATGCCAAGAAAAAGCACCATTCCCGAAAATATTATGACCGCGCCAAAGCCTGAAATAAACAGCGGTATCGACTTTGTAAATAACGCGGTAAATCCTATTTTAAGTGAAAGCTTTGCACCAAACCCCGGCGACAGCGCAAACCCAATGCAGGTGGTTATGTTTGTAGCTGCAAATATCTGGGTAGTAGGTATAATCGCCATGATTATATACGCTCTTATTTCATTTATCCTGCTTAAAAGAAAAGTGAGCGCGTCCGTATTATATAAGGAGAATATTTATTACTGCGACTATATCGAATCACCTTTTGTGCTTGGTATAATCAGGCCTAAAATCTACCTTCCTTCAGGAATTTCCGAAAAGGAAGCAGAGCTTGTTATCCTTCACGAAAAAGCACATATTAAAAGGTTCGACCATATAACAAAGATGCTTGGTTTCTTCGCTCTCAGCGTACATTGGTTTAACCCCTTTGTCTTGATAGCTTACCTGCTTTTTGCAAGGGATATTGAATCAGCCGCCGACGAAAAGGTAATTAAAGAAACAGATTTAAGCTTTAAAAAGGAATATTCAGAAACCCTTTTAAACCTCAGTTCAAAAAGAACTATGCTTGTCTGCCCATTGGCATTCGGTGAGATAGGAGTGAAGGAGAGAGTTAAATCTGTTCTCAGCTTCAAAAAGCCTACCGTCTGGATAATTATCCTTTCAATTATCCTCTGCGCAGTATTGATAATAACCTTTATGACAGTGCCGAAGGATAATGACACTTACTCAATCACAGGTGTCGGAGGTGCTGACAACAGTTTACTGAATATAGAAAAAACAGAAGAAAAATATCCACAGTATTTTGGTTTAAATACTGAAAACGGAGTGACAGTTTACGTTTGGCAGATGGCAGGAAAAACCTATTCCTGCGGGCTTTTAAGCGGTAAAGACGTTGAACACAGTAATGATGTTCTTTGGAACCTAAAAGGAACAAGCGTTGCTGAAATGAAAAATATCCTGAAAAGCTACAATATAAAAAAGGATGATATAAGAGTTAAACCTCTGGTAATGCCATATTCAAGCTATTATTATAACGTTGACCTTGAATACATAAAGGAGCTTTACAGAATTTTTGAGCTTTACGACAATGCCAATATGAAAAAGGATATTGCTCTGTTTAACAGCGGTGCTTATGAATTTAGCGGTTTAAACGCATTGTCTGATTTAAAATACGGTGAAACCTTCCATATGAATGGTAAAATAAGAACCGAACAGCTTGTATGGAACGGAATAGTGACTAAAAATACTTATAGGGAAGATGGAACCCTGAAAGAGTCTGTAGTCCATGGTTCTGACGGCGCAACGGTTGAGAGCTATTTCTTCGATAACGGAAATCTCTATCAGCAGATCTATATAAATAATACAGGTGACAGAATAGAATATACCTTTGATATAGAAGGAAATAAAATAAAGGAATATACAGTATACGCAAACGGCGAGTGCACGATTTATAACTTTAATGAATACGGCGAAGCTTTACTTAGCGAACGAATAGTTAATCTTGAGGAAGGTAAAAGACGTCACGAATATTATAAAAGTAACGGAAAAATATTTTTTGCTTCAATAATCAGTAATAACGGTGAAATAGAGGAAGAAATTTATTATGACGATTATGGTGTTGAAACACGCCGCGTCAAAAACGAAGTCATAGAATTTTCAAGCAGTCATCACTATGACCTTGTTTTCACCGAAGGATTAAAATGTGAATTCGTTTACACAATAGAAACGAATTATTTCCCTCTTGACAGTGTGTACAGTAACAGCGGTGAGTTTAGCATATATGCTGGCAACATGCTTGAATATCAGGCCTATATGCAAAGGAAAGGCTACGACTACGCTAAGCCTGAGACGGATGGAAAATTTAAAGAGACTTCATATATCCTC
>JAGBID010000210.1 GCA_017935165.1 Clostridia bacterium | reverse complement strand
TTCGGCTTCTTTTTTGCTGTAAAGGATTATTAATAATTTATAGAATGGGACATTATAATATTTAAAAAGAAAATTTACCGTAAATTTGCCGTTTCTTTACCTGAATTTTACACATCTTTACTTTTTAAATGATATAATTCTCTCGTAAATGAAAAAATAAATTGGAGAGGATTTTATGGATCTATTTGACGTATTAACCATGATAGGCGGCCTTTGCTTATTTCTTTTCGGTATGACCATTATGGGCGAAGCTCTGGAAAGAAGAGCAGGTGACGCTTTAAGAGGAATTTTAAGTAAGCTTACCACCAAGAAGAGTGCGGGTTTCCTTACCGGTCTCGGTGTTACAGCGGTTATACAGAGCTCATCTGCTACTACAGTTATGGTAGTCGGTTTTGTTAACTCAGGATTACTTGTATTAAGTCAGGCTATAAACGTTATTATGGGTGCCAACGTAGGTACTACAGTAACAGCCTGGATACTTTCACTCAGCGGTATTGAGGGTGACAATATTTTTATTAAGCTTTTAAAGCCTACTTCCTTCACTCCCGTGCTTGCTTTAATCGGTGTTATCTACTATATGTTTGTTAAGGACAGCAAGAAAAAGGACACCGGACTTATCCTTTTAGGTTTTGCTACTTTGATGTTCGGTATGGACACAATGAGCGGTGCTGTTTCAGGCTTAAAGAATGTCCCTGAATTTCAGAACCTTTTCATAATGTTTACTAATCCCCTTTTGGGTATGCTTGCAGGTGCTTTACTCACCGCTATAATTCAGAGCTCCTCTGCTTCTGTAGGTATTTTGCAGGCTTTATCAGCCACGGGTCAGGTTACCTTTGGCGCTGCTATCCCGATTATTATGGGTCAGAACATCGGTACCTGTGTAACTGCACTTATTTCTTCCGTTGGTACTACCAAGGATGCAAGAAGAGCAGCTTTGGTTCACTTAAGCTTTAACGTTATCGGTACAGCTGTATGGCTTTCACTTTTCAGCGTTGTTCAGGCTTTCTTCCCGCCTCAGATACTTTTTGAAAGCGCTAATGAGTTTGGTATTGCTGTGGCTCACTCCATATTTAATGTAGGCTGTACAATTATCCTCTTACCGATGTCCGGCATACTTGAAAGGCTTGTATGCAAAATTGTACCCGACAGTAAAACACCCGAAACAGTTTCTGAGCTTGACGAAAGACTCTTTGCAACTCCTGCTATTGCCCTTCAGTCCTGCAGAACAGTTATAGCTGATATGGCTATGTGTGCAAGCGAAGGTATGAAGAACGGTATGAAGCTTTTAAAAGGTGAGTATAATTCAGACAAAGCAGATGAAATAAAGGCGGACGAAAAACAGTGCGACCATTACGAGGATATTTTAAGTACTTACTTAGTTAAGCTTAGTGCATTAAGACTCAGCGAAAATGACAGTAACGAAGCAGCTATGCTTTTAAAAGCAATAGGTGATTTCGAAAGAATTTCCGACCACAGTGTTAACCTTGTTGCATCTGCAAGGGAGCTTAGCGAGAAGGATATTAGCTTCTCCGAAAACGCCAAGAAGGAATTAAATCTCCTTATAAGTGCGGTAAGTGAAATTATTGACCTTTCTTTCGATGCATTCCTTACAAATGACCCTGAAAAAGCCAAGAAGGTTGAACCTCTTGAGCAGGTTATTGACGGTATTAAGGAGCAGCTTCGTACACGCCATATCTTAAGACTCCAGCAGGGTGCCTGCAGTATAGAGACAGGCTTTATCTGGTCTGATCTTTTAACTAACCTTGAAAGAACAAGTGACCATTGCTCAAATATAGCAGGTAGCGTTATCGACTTTGCTCACCACGATATGAATATTCACGAAACACTTCACAATGTTCGTCACGATGAAAATTCTTACCGTGCTGAATATAAAGCATTCGCTGAGAAATACGCTTTATAATAAGCTTATTAAGCTTAAATACTTTGCTTTTTTATTGCTTTTAGTGAAGTTTGTGCCGTTTTTACGTTTTATTTGTTATAATGGTTTTAGCTTAGCTTGCAGGTAAGGGAGAAAATAATACCGTTAAAAATCATAAAAAACTTAAAATGTTGCACCTGTATATTAAAATTATGCAATAGATTTTTTGTTTCTTTTGTGGTAACATATAATAGAGATGTAATGGACACATCGGAAAATAAAATGCCTTCGGGCAGAAAGGATTTTTTTATTATGGAAAGAATCGTTAAAGTCGGTATTATCGGTTGCGGCGGTATTGCTAACGGCAAGCATATGCCCGCATTAAAGCAGCTCCCCAATGTTCAGATGGTTGCATTCTGCGATATCATCGAGGAAAGAGCTATCAAGGCTGCTAAGGAGTTTGGTACACCTGATGCTAAGGTTTACACAGATTATAAGGAGCTTTTAAAGGACGAAACAATTGAAGTTGTTCACGTTTTAACACCTAACCGTGAGCACGCTGATATCTCTATTGATGCTATGTACGCAGACAAGCACGTTATGTGTGAAAAGCCTATGGCTAAGTCCGCTGCTGATGCTCAGAGAATGTACGATGCAGCTGTTGCAACAGGCAAGAAGCTTACAATCGGTTATCAGCACAGAAAGAAGCCCGAAGCTCAGTATGCCAAGAAGTATATTGAAGAGGGTAACCTTGGTGAAATTTACTACGCTAACTGCTATGCACTCAGAAGAAGAGGTACTCCCAACTGGGGCGTATTCCTTAACGAAGAAGAGCAGGGCGGCGGTCCCATCATCGACATCGCTACACATTCTCTCGACCTTACACTCTACTTAATGAATAACTATGAGCCCGAGTGCGTTCTTGGTAAGACACATAAGAAGATCGAGCATCCCGAAGCAGGTAACATCTGGGGTGATAACGGTGTTTCCACAACTCCCCTTGAGGAAGCTGCAGTTGCATTTATCCGTATGAAGAACGGCGCAACAATTATGCTTGAAACAAGCTGGGCACTTAACATTGCTAACCCCATCGGCGAAGGTAACTGCCGTTTAGCAGGTACTAAGGCAGGCCTTGAGATCAACGGCGGTCTTAAGATCAATAAGGTTGAGCTTGGCAGACAGGTTGTTACAGATGTTGACCTTTCCGCAGGCGGCGTAGCATTCTACTCCGGCGCAAGTGCAACACCTCCCGTTGTTGAAGCTCAGGATTGGATTGACAGCGTTATCAACGACCATGATCCTATCGTTCTTCCTCACGAAGCTCTCGTTGTTTCCAAGATCCTCGAGGCTATCTATGAATCCAGCAAGACAGGAAAGCCGGTGTATTTTGAATGAAAATAGCTCTTTGTGGTCTTTGGCACGTTCACGCAGGTGGATACTACAGAACAGCTAAGGAATATGGCGAGGTTATAGGCGTTTGGGACGAAAATCCTGAGTGGCGCAAGGACTTCGCAGAAAAGAACGGCCTTTATGAATTTAAGTCCTTTGAAGAGCTTTTGGAAAGTGACGCTGAAGGCGTTATCGTTTGCAGCGCTACAAATATCCATACAGAGGTTATCACAAAATTAGCTGAAGCTAAAAAGGATATCTTTACAGAGAAGGTTTTAGCTTTAACTAACGAGGATTGCGACAAGATTGAAAAGGCAATAGAAGCTAACGGCGTTAAGTTCGTTATCAGCTTGGTTCATAAGTATTCTGCAGGTCATCAGACAGCTAAGGCTGTAGTTGACAGCGGTAAATTAGGCAAAATCAATTATCTCCGTTTCCGCAACGTTCATAGCGGCAGCACAAATAACTGGTTGCCTCCTCACTTCTATAGCTTAGAAGAGTGCGGCGGCGGTGCTATGATCGATTTAGGCGCTCACGGTATGTACCTTACAGATTGGTTCTTAGGTTTACCTGAGAAGTACACTTCAATATTTAATCTCGCTTGCACAAATCCCGAGACAGAGCTTAAGAATGTCGATAAGGTAGAGGATAATGCTATTACAGTTATGTCCTACGCTGACGGCACAATAGCTGTTAATGAAACAGGTTTTGTATCTAACGGCTGTCCCATGAGCCTTGAAATCGGCGGTGAGCAGGGTTATCTCCGTGTAGTTGGTGACGACGTTACTGTTAACGGTGAGAAGGTTGAGCTTGTTCCCGGTAAGAAATCTCCCCTTGTTCAGTTCTTAACAGGAGAAATTGAAGATGGCTGCGGCATTAAGGAAGCTAAGAATCTTACTGCTTTAATGGTTGGCGCTTACAGCAACATCAAGTGATTCATATAATTTCAGCGGTGTGGTATCTGACGGTATCACACCGTTTTTGTTTTACGAATGATGAAAACTTCACTAACTTCATTAAAAAACTTCATAAACTTCATTAAAATAAGTAATTGTAATTTTTAAATTTGTGTAATATCATATATAATATAAAGGTGTATTTACCTTAAAACCGGAATTTTTTAATTTAAATAAAAGAGGTATAAAGAAATGGCAGAGAAAAGAATTATAGGTGATTACCCCGTTATCGGTATTCGCCCTGTTATCGATGGCAGACGCGGTCCTTTAAAGGTACGTGAAAGTCTTGAAGACCAGACAATGAATATGGCAAAGGCAGCCAAAAAATTATTTGAGGAGAATTTATTCTACTCTAACGGTGAACCTGTAAAGGTTGTTATTGCTGACACTACTATAGGCCGTGTTGCCGAAACAGCAGCCTGCGCCGATAAATTTAAGAAAGAAGGCGTGGACGTTACTTTAACAGTTACACCTTGCTGGTGCTACGGCAGTGAAACAATGGATATGGATCCCATGACTATCAAGGGCGTGTGGGGCTTTAACGGTACTGAAAGACCCGGAGCTGTTTATCTTGCTGCTGTATTGGCAGCTCACGCACAGAAGGGTTTACCTGCATTCGGCATTTACGGACGTGAGGTTCAGGAAGCTGACCAGTCTGCAAACATTCCTGATGACGTTAAGGAAAAGCTTTTAAGATTCGGCCGTGCAGCAGTAGCAGCAGCTACAATGCGTGGCAAGAGCTATTTACAGATAGGCTCCATCTGTATGGGTATTGCAGGCTCCATTATGGACACAGCACTCTTTGAAGATTACCTTGGTATGCGCGTTGAAAGTGTTGACGAGGTTGAAATCTTAAGAAGAATGGAAGAAGGCATCTACGACGAAGCCGAGTACCAGAAGGCACTTAAGTGGACAAAGGAATACTGCACAATAGGCTTTGATAAAAACCCCGAAGAATTACAGTCCTCACCCGAAAAGAAGGAGAAGGATTGGGAGTTCGTTGTTAAGATGATGTGCATCATCAAGGACCTCTTTAACGGTAATAAAAACCTTCCTGTTGGCTGTGAAGAAGAAATGGTAGGTCACAACGCTATAGCAGGCGGCTTCCAGGGTCAGAGACAGTGGACAGACCATTGGCCCAACTGCGACTTTGCTGAGAGTATGCTTAACACAAGCTTTGACTGGAACGGCGCACGTGAGCCCTATATTTTAGCTACAGAAAACGATACTCTGAACGGCGTTACAATGATGTTCGGTAAGCTCCTTACAAATAAGGCACAGATATTTGCTGACGTAAGAACATTCTGGAGCCCTGAATCTGTTTATAATGCAACAGGCTATCAGATTGAAGGTAAAGCTAAGGAATCAGGCGGCTTTATCCACCTTATTAACTCAGGTGCAGCTTGTCTTGATGCAGCAGGCAGAATGAAGGATGAAAACGGCAATGCTGTTATGAAGCATTTCTGGGAAGTAACCGACGAGGATATTAAGGCTACAATGGATGCTATAACATGGAATATGGCTGACCTTGGATATTTCCGTGGCGGCGGTTATTCTTCAAGATTTGAAACAAGAGCTGAAATGCCTGTTACAATGCTCAGAATGAGTAACGTTAAGGGTATCGGTCCTGTTATGCAGATTGCTGAAGGCTGGACAGTTGAGCTTCCCGCTGAGGTAAGCGACGTTCTTTGGAAGAGAACTGACTACACATGGCCCTGCACATGGTTTGCACCCAGACTCACAGGTGAAGGCGATTTCAAATCTGCTTACGACGTTATGAACCGTTGGGCAGCTAACCACGGTTCCATTGGTTACGGTCACTTTGGTGCTGACGTTATTACGCTTTGCAGCATTTTAAGAATCCCCGTAGCAATGCACAACGTTCCTGAGGAGAAGATATTCCGTCCTGCTTGCTGGAATCTTTTCGGTACTGATGACGGTATGCGTGACTTTAACGCTTGCAAGACTTACGGACCTTTATATAAGTAAAATCGCGTGGGGAGGGGGTTATCCCCCTCCTTTTTTAAAATAAATCTTTATAAATTTAGGTGACAATATGAAAAAATTATCACTTGGTATTGAACTTGGTTCCACTACCATTAAGGCGGTGCTTATTGACGAAAGCTTTACTGCTGTGGCATCGGGTTCCTTCGAATGGGAGAATAAACTGGAAAATGGCTACTGGACTTACGATTTAGCTGATGCTAAAAAAGGTCTTACTGCAGCTTATATGAATTTAAAGAAAAATTACAAGGATAAATTCGGTACAGTATTAAAGTATATCGATTCCTTGGGTATTTCAGGTATGATGCACGGTTACCTCCCTTTTGATAAGGAAAATAACCTGCTTTGTGCTTTCAGAACCTGGCGTAACACAGCTACCGAAAAGGCAGCAAAGGAACTGACCCATGACTTTAATTTCAACATTCCTCAGCGCTGGAGTATTGCTCATCTTTACGAGGCCATTTTAAATGGTGAAAGCCACGTTAAGGATATTTCTTATATCACAACACTTTCCGTATACATCCACAAGCTTTTGACAAACAAGCTCTGTGTGGGTATTGGTGAAGCCAGCGGAATGTTCCCAATTTCAGGTAATAGTTGGGATAATACAAAAGCCGATATAATGGACGAAAAGCTTTTAAAACACGGAATGCCCTATAAGATAAAGGATATTCTTCCCGAGGTTTTACTTGCAGGCGAAAGCGCAGGCGTATTAACCAAGGAAGGTGCACTTCTCTTAGACCCTGAAGGCGATTTACAGTCGGACGTTCCTATGTGTCCTCCCGAAGGTGACGCAGGCACCGGTATGGTAGCTACCAACAGCGTGCTTCCTACAACGGGCAACGTTTCTGCAGGTACTTCCATATTTGCTATGGTAGTTTTAAAAGAGCCTATGAAGAACGTTTACGAGGAAATAGACGTGGTAACAACTCCTGATGGTGCTACTGTAGGTATGGTACACTGTAATAACTGCACCAATGAATTAAATGCCTGGGCAAATATGCTTTCAGAGTTTACCTTAGGTGAAAAGAGCCGTAATCAGATACTTGACCAGATTTTCGAAGCTGCTCTTGACGCGGAAGAAAAGGACGCAGGCGGTGTTATCTCCTACAACTACCTTTCAGGTGAACACATTACGGGTGTTAAAGAGGGCAGACCTATGATGTTAAGAAAGCCCGAAAGTAAATTAAGCTTTTCTAATTTCTCCCGCAGCCTTGTTTTCTCAGCTGCCGCTACACTTAGGTACGGTATGAACTTCCTTTTGAATAATGAAAAGGTGGAAATTACAAGGCTCACAGGTCACGGCGGACTTTTCAAAGGCGGCAAAGCTGCAAGAGAATTAATGGCTGCAGCCTTAAGAGCGCCTATCTCAGTAACGGAAACAGCTGCTCAGGGCGGTCCCTGGGGTATGGCGGTGCTTTCAAGTTATCTTTTAAATAATACCGAAAGCTTAGCAGATTTCCTTGAAAATAAAGTGTTCAAGAATGCCGAAATATTAACCTCAGCACCTGATGAAAAAGAAGCTCAGGGCTTTGAAAAATTCCTTGAAAACTATATCGCTGCTTTGGAAACACAAAGGAATGCTTATAAGTATTATTAATCTTATACGTAGGGGAGGCTTACAGCCTCCCTTTTAATTTTGAAAAGGTTAATAAACATTTTATAGTGGAGAGCTTTATCCTCCGGTAAAGGCTTTGGCGAGCTTGGTGTTATATGCGCAGGAAACTTTATAAATAAAAAAGAGCCGCCTGTTTGAGGCAGCTCAACATATTAATAATAACACAAAGTATACTAAATGTCAATGAAATACGAAAAGAAAAATTAAATTCTCCCTATTGCACAAAAAAGAGAGTTGAAATTTGTTTATTATTACATATTGTAAATTTGAATAAATTGTGGTATTATTTAATCACAGAAAAGAAGTAGATTAAACAGTAACAGAGTTAATGGAAAGCAGGTGAGTCCCACAATCCGCTCAGTAACTTAACCGACTACTACTTTAGGAGAGGAATGAGTCCAACAAAATACTCAGTAACTTAATTGACCATTACTTTACGAAAGGATGAGTCCAAAGAACTACTTAGTAACTTAAAGGAAAAACTATACCGAGAAAGAGAAGGTAAACAAAACGATGTTAGATACAAAATTTCATAGAAATGACCCTTGACTTTAAGTCGGTGAGCTTAAGAAAGTCAAGGGTCATTTTTTATGTGTTTATATTTTTTACTCTCTTGTCTTTTCATTATAAATAGTGTATAATGTAAAAAGTATAAAAAGCAACCAATTGTTTGAAAGGATATGTTATGAGAGAGAAAATTGTAGGTAAACAGTTTGATGAGGAGAGGGCTCTTTATAATGCAAAGAGTACAGATATAATTGACTGCGTATTTGCAGGCGAAGCTGACGGCGAGTCAGTATTAAAGGAAGCAAGGGATATTTACCTTGATAACTGCAGTTTTTCACTTCGTTACCCTTTATGGCACGTTCAGGGCTTTAAAATGGAAAACAGCAAAATGGACGATAAAACAAGAGCACCTATATGGTATTCTTTTGACGGCGAGATGAACAAGGTAAACTTAACAGGTGTTAAAGCAGTAAGAGAGTGCAAGAATATTAAAGTAAATGATTCTTATGTTGAATCACCTGAGTTTGGCTGGAAGTGTGACGGCGTGGCTCTTAAAGATACGGAGATAATTTCCGAGTACATATTCTTTGACAGCAAAAATATTTCCCTTGAAAACGTTAAGATGAAGGGTAAGTACTCCTACCAGTATGTGGAAGGTTTGACTATCAGGGATTCTTATTTAGATACAAAGGATGCCTTCTGGCACGCTAAAAATATAACCGTTATCAATTCAACGGTCAAAGGTGAGTACCTTGCCTGGTTCTCCGAGGGTTTAACCTTAATTGATTGTAAGATTATCGGCACACAGCCGCTTTGTTATTGTAAGGATTTAAAGCTTATAAACTGCACTATGGAAGGAGCAGACTTTGCCTTTGAATACAGCGACGTGGAAGCTGATATTAAAGGCGACGTAATTTCAATCAAGAACCCTAAGTCCGGCACAATTACAGTGGACAGCGTAGGCGAGGTAATTTTCGGTGATGCTGTTATGGAGTGCAGCGGTAAGGTAACAGTAAGAGAATAAAAAGAAGGGGCTGTCTCACTAAGGTAAAGTGTGGCAGCCCTAAATTTTTGCAAAAAAATAGAAGACTTCCGTGCGGAAATCTCCTAAATGGTGTATAATAGTAATTGCTCAAAAAACCAAAACACCACAAAGGATTGTACACCAAAAAT
>JAGBID010000209.1 GCA_017935165.1 Clostridia bacterium | reverse complement strand
GATATCTTAAAGGAAAAAGGCGCCAAGCTTGACTTTTTAAAGGTCACAAAAGAGAAAACAGGCCACGCTATTATTCAGGTGGATAAGAAGGGTGAAAACAGCATCTTCCTTTTCCACGGCACAAACTACTCTTTTACAAAGGAATATATCGACTCCGTACTCTCCAATTTTGAAAAGGGCGATATGCTTTTGATTCAAAATGAGATAAATTTAGTTCCATATATAATCGAAAAGGCTTTTGACAAGGGTCTTTTCACGGTTTTGAACCCCTCTCCCTTTGACGAAAGCATTAAGGACATTGACCTTAATAAGGTAAGCTGCCTTATTTTAAATAAGACAGAGGCCTCTGATTTATCGGGCGGACTTTCACCTGAAAGCTTCCTTAAGGAAATGGGTGAGAAATACCCTGATATGATAGTTATGCTGACTTTAGGCAGTAAAGGATGTATTTACAGCGATAAAAATACAGAGTGCCGCCATGGAATATTTGACGTAACACCCGTGGACACCACCGCCGCAGGGGATACCTTCACAGGCTTTTTCCTTGCAGGCATAGCAAAAGGTCTTACGCCAAAGGAAGCTATCAGAATCGCCTCAGCTGCTTCAAGTATTGCCATTACAAGAATGGGCGCTTCGCCCTCCATTCCCGACTGGGATGAAGTTATAAACGCTCTTGATACCTTAAAATTAACGGAGGTTTAATAAACTATGAAAACAGAACAGCTTATTAAAAACTTAGAAGTACCGAAGGGTAAAATCGACGTAGTCCTTGATACCGACGCATATAACGAGATAGACGACCAGTTTGCAATTGCCTATATGTTAAAAAATCAGGATAAGCTTAACGTAAAGGCAATTTTAGCCGCACCCTTTTTAAATGATAAATCCGAAAGTGCCAAGGACGGCATGGAAAAAAGCTATCAGGAAATTTTAAAGCTTCTCAGTTTAGCAGATATGCCTGAGTTTAAAGAAATAACTTACCGCGGCAGTGAGAATTTCTTAACCGACGAAAAAACTCCTGCAGAAAGTGACGCCGCAGAAGTTTTAGTAAGCCTTGCAAAGGAATACTCTCCCGAAAAGCCTTTGTACGTTGTTGCTATCGGCGCCATTACAAACGTGGCTTCCGCTATTATTAAAGCTCCCGAAATTGCTGAAAATATAGTAATAGTATGGCTTGGCGGTACTGCACTCCATTGGACAGATTCAAGAGAATTTAATATGTATCAGGACGTTGCCGCCGCAAGGGTTTGTATGTTAAGTGAAGCACCCTTCGTTCAGCTCCCCTGTGCAGGCGTTGTAAGCGCCTTTACAATAAGTAAGCCCGAGCTTCTTTATTGGTTCCACGGCAAAAACAAGCTTGCCACCTACCTTGCGGAAAACTCCATAAAAGAAGCTGATTCCTACGCTTTAAATAAGCCTTGGACGAGAGTTATATGGGACGTTACCGCTGTTGCCTGGCTTTTAAACGAAAACGAGAGATTTATGGGAAGCTACTTAACACCCACACCTATCCCCGAATATGACGACCACTACGGAATGAACCCCAAGGGCAAATTGATGCGCTACGTTTATAACGTAAACCGCGACCGCCTTATGGAAGATTTAATTAAAAAAATTACGGAATAAAAGAAAAAAACAGGAGAAGCCGTTGTAACCGGGTAAGAATGCAGGGTTTTCAAGCATTAAGCCTATTGAAGGTGGGAAGCTTATATCCTTGCCTAAGACCTTACCGTCAATTATAACTTCGCCCTTTGTGGCATAGATAAGACCTGCAATCAGGCGCATCATCATGGTTTTACCTGAGCCGTTGATGCCCTTAAGACCTGTGACTATACCCTTTTTTATTTCTATGTTTACGTCGTTGATAACTATATTGTTACAAAGCTTTTTGCTTACGTTTTTAAATTCGATTGACATTTATTTTACCTCTATTTCGTAGGGACAACATTTATGTTGTCCGAAACTCCGTAGGAGTTTTTATATAATCACGACTTTGTCGTGACGGACAGGTGTAAAACCTGTCCCTACGTTAATGTTTCTTACCTTATTCCTTACTCAAAACATTATGCCTTCGGATTGCCAGGATGCCGATGATGATGCCCAAGGCTATCATCACAAGGGTGGCGATAATTCCGTCGGTTAAATTCACGCCGTTGCTTACAACCTTACTGCTTCTTACCGCCATACTGAAGTTACCTATTAAGTAAGGCGTTAAATAATAAGCTGAGGAAATAAGCATAACCGAGGAGAATATAAAGGCGAAGGCGGGTTTAAACACTAAGCTTAAAGCCATCTGAAATATACTTAAAGCCAAGGTAACAAGGAAAGGCATTAAGCTTACTTCCAGAGCAATATCCCAGGTTTCCAGACCTAAATCCTTAGGGCCGAAATAAATTATATTCCTCATAAACGGAGAAAAAGTAAGGCTTATTTCATTACCCTTTATCAGGCAAAATACAATTATGGTGGAGAAAGATACAAGGTAATATAAAACCACGCTTGTAAAATTCCATATACATTTACTTACCCACCATTTTATTCTTCCGCCTGCCCTGTATATCATCTGCTGGCCTACGCCTGATAAATCATCGCTTGCGTAGTGGAGGGTAAAATATAAAATAAGCAAATGGTTTAAAAACCACAAATAAGGAATCGTGAAAGGCTCGTTGGGCGAAGGGATATACTCCCTCATACCGCCGAAAATGTAGAAAAGATGATCTCCGTAGGTTTCGCCCGTACACTCAAAGCTTCTTAACCTTCCGCTAAGCTCAAAGCAGGCAACGGTGAAAAAGAGAACAAGTATGATATATTTAATTAAATTTTTTAAGTTAAATACACCATAGCTTAAATCATATTTAATCAGCTTAAAAAATCTCATCCCTGAATCCTCTTATAAATATAGTACCTAAAGCGAAGATAAGTAAGACGAGGGTTATAGGCAATATTATCCACCACATTCTCATTCCGCCGTACATAAGCGAATGAAGATAAAGACTTGGGTTAATTGCATATACAGCTTCGTACACACCGTTTGAGACAATTATATTCTCTAAATAGCCCAACACTGCCACAAATAAATAGGGCATAAAAAGCACCGCCAATATATTTTTAATGTAAAAGGCTACTGCAAAGCTTAAAAGAGCGTATAAACCGCCGTAAAGTGTGTCAAGCAATACGTATAAAGCAACGTACAGCATAGGGTTCGTGAAATAATAATCTATCCACATTTCACCTACGTAGTGGTAATTATAGAAGGTATAGCCTGCAAAGGGCTCTACAAAGGGTACGAAGGCACTTACCATTATTATATTTACAAGTATGGGTATAAGCACCACCAATGCACCTGAGGTAAATACAGCTATAGCTTTTGCAACAAAATACTTTTTCTTATCGGTACGGCTGGCTATATTCTTTAAATATCCGCTCTTTCTTTCCGTATGGTAGGACCAGGCATAGGGAATTGCTGCGCCTACGGGTAACAGATTATAAAAAAGAGTCTGGAAAAGGGATAAGGCTTCACCGCCAACCCAGGAGTTGTAAAAACCGAATAAAGGCAGGTCGGGATTTATTTGAAATTTACCGTTCTTATAAAAATAATCAAGCGACGTTATAGTCTCCGGGTTATAGGTCGCTCTGTTTTCTATCATATATATACCGCTGAGAACGGAGAACAAAAGCATAAGGGCAAGACCCAACAAGAAGAATTTACTTTTTATTGCTTTTCTTAGTTCCATTTTAATTAAATTATTCATTTATTCCTCCGAAAAAAGAGCAAAATATCTGCCATCGTAGCCTTCTATAGTACCAGGATTAAAATGCTGAATGCTTAAATACACGTTTTTATTTTCAACAAACTTATCCCAACAATAAATTCCTATCTTAAAGGTTCTTGACTCGCCATCCTTTAGTTTAAAGCAGAAACCGTCATGTATAATATCGTAACCGTCTTCTTCAAGGATAGGCTCACTGAACCAATACATTACCGGCTCCATTACAGGTGTATTTTGTTCTCTTAATGCAATAAACTCATCAAACCAGCCTTCAGGCATTTTTTCGTTCTTGTATGTTGCATATATGTCTTCCAATAGTCTTACATCTATTTCTGCCTTTCCATCTTCAGGAGCAGAATATGTAGCAGTCATTTCAATAAGTATAAAATTGTTTATCGGTATAATTCTTTTCCGGATTCATTTAATTCGCCCCAACAGTTATTTTCATAATCCCAATTATGAAAATGACCGCAAGTGTCGATGTCTTCACCTGATTCAAAAAAATTATCAAATACCTCTACGGCATTTAAAGTGTATCTTAAACCGGTAGTGCCTCTTGTCATAACGCCTTCTTTTGTCTCATAATTTACCTCTGCATCAAAGCTCTCTCCTATACCTTTTTCATTATCCACTGAAACGCTATTTTCATTTTCGGGTATTATTGTACTTGTTACTTCTTTATCTATATTATCAATATACGTACCAACAAATGTATCAGAAGTAACATCTTGCCCTTCATTCAAAGAATTTTTAATAGAATCGTTAAATTTCGTTGCACAACCTGTTAATGTAAAAGAAATAAAAATTAATAAAAAAACATACTTTAAGTACTTCATTCTAACACCTAAAAAGATTGGTCATAGCAGAAATTGCTATGACCTTATATTTAACCAATTACATAATTGTAATAAGAATATCCGTAATTTATACTATCAGGACTCCAACAGCCTTTAGCAATACCGCTTTCACTTATCATAGCTCCGTATATCTGTGCATGAGCACCGTCCCTGTATTTTTCGTACACATCCTGTCTTACCAATCCTTCGGTGCCGTATGTTATTATAGCCTTTGATCTTTGAAGATTAGTTTCATACACTGTTGTGGTACAATCAGTAAACGCTCCTTGTGCAGAATAATAACCCCATATCTGTGCTTCGAACTGATAGGGGCCTGATGCTGCAGCTCCGCCAACTCTTGTCCTATAATTGATATAAGAAGAAGAAGTGTCTTCCTTTACTCGAGGTGCGTAAGTGGTACTTGCTACAGCACCGGGACTTGACATATGAATTTCAAAGTTGGTATCTTCGTTGTTGACTGCACTTGCAGGAATTGAGGTTGCACCTACTAAAAACATAACAGCTAACACAAGGGCTAAAATTTTTCTCTTCATATTTGTTGCCTCCTTTTTTAATAATTATATTTTACCACTTTAATACAATATTGTCAATAATTTCTATAATATT
>JAGBID010000208.1 GCA_017935165.1 Clostridia bacterium | reverse complement strand
TATAGGTCTTATTATAAAGATTTTTATAAATTATTTCGTTTGCGGTATACCTGAAATCAATATCTTAGGTGCAGGTACAGGTACACTTATTTGTTATATGCTGGTAACTGTAATGGAGCTTATCGCCGTTAAAAAGGTTACAAAAGCAAACGTCAGCATAAAAAGTGCTATGCTTCGCCCAACAGTTTCCGCACTTTTCTGCGGAGCTGCTGCTTACATAGCAAACAATTTACTTAATAATTTAAACATCGACATTAAACTTAACTGCATTATTTCAATCTTTTTTGCAGTTACAGTTTACATTATAATGCTCCTTTTATTAAAGGCTGTTACCAAAAATGAGGTACTTATGCTGCCAAAAGGAGAAAAAATTGCTAAAATACTTGAAAAACACGGATGGATAAGGTAATATATGAATATCACTCTAAAAAATAAAGACACAAAGTATACTATTGATGAATTTTGTCAGATAATCAGAAAGCTCAGAGCTCCTGACGGATGTATATGGGACAGGGAACAGACCCACAAAAGTATTCGCCGCGATTTCCTTGAGGAATGCTACGAAGCTGTGGAAGCAATTGACCTTGAAAATTCCGATATGCTCAGGGAAGAACTGGGCGATGTCCTTTTGCAGGTGGTTTTCCACGCAATAATTGAGGAAGAAAAGGGTCATTTCGATTTTTCTGACGTAATTGACGACGTTGCAAAGAAGATGGTGATTCGTCACCCTCACGTATTCGGTGAAGTAGAAGTTAATAATATGGACGAACTTCTTACAAACTGGGATAATATTAAAAAATCACAGAAAGGCCAACAGAGCGATAAGGAATTGCTTTTGAGTATTTCAAAGGCTATGCCTTCGCTTATGCGTTGCCAGAAAGTGCAGAAAAAAGCAAGCAAGCTTGGTGTTGAAATGCATGAAAATCCAGGGGAGGAATTGTTAAACCTTATTGAAGGTGATATAAATTCCGAAAGTATAGGTAAAATGCTTTCTGCGGTTACATGTCTTGCAAGACATAACGGCATTGATGCTGAGGAAGCTCTCTCAAAGCATATTGATAGTTTCATTGAAAATGATATTAACGAGTGAAAATAATAGGAATTCACAAATTAGCGGTGAATCGTAAATTCGGAGGAAAATGATGAATAAGGCAGAACTTATTGCTCAGGTAGCAAACAGAGCGGGTATGACAAGAAAGGATGCAGAGGTAGCGGTAACCTCAGTTATAGATATTATAACAGAGAAACTTAAAGACGGTGAAAAGGTTCAGATAGTTGGTTTCGGTACTTTTGAGGTTAAGGAAAGAGCTGAGCGCATCGGCCGTGACCCCAGAACAAATGAGGAAATTAAAATTGAAGCATCCAGAGCACCTGCATTCAAGGCAGGTAAGGTTTTAAAGGACGCTGTTAACAGCTGATTTTAGATAGCTCGGGTTTCCCGGGCTTTTTTAAACGGTGGTGTTTATTATGAGATTAGATAAATATTTAAAGGTTTCACGAATCATCAAAAGGCGTACCGTTGCAAACGAAGCTTGCGATGCGGGCAGAGTTTTTGTTAACGGTAAAATAGCAAGAGCTTCTTATGACGTTAAAATAGGCGATGTTATTGAGCTTCAGCTTGGTGTAAGAACTGTAAATGCAAAGGTCGTTTCAGTAAATGAATACGCCAAAAAGGAAGATGCTGCTTTGATGTACGAGATTATCTCTGAAAGCTGATAAAAACATATTGCTGCGGAACAATATTCCGCAGTATTTTTTTCGACAAAATGCGCCAAATTATTTATTTTTGTTGCACAAAATGTAAAATTGGTATATAATATTCGTATGTATTTTAAAGCAAATGCGGTTATTTTTGCTTTAATAAATTTGGGAGATTATATATGAACAGATCAGACGGTAAGAGAATAAAAAATGCAGACCCAATGTACACAGTAGCAGCTCACGTTATGGATAAGCGCTATGATGCAATGAATATGATTACCATTGACGTGCCTGTTGAGCCAATGCAGGAATATATGCGTAAAAAGCAAAAGGAAAATATAAAGCTCAGCCATATGTCGCTTATTCTTGCGGCTTATGTAAGAACTGTTTCCCAGTTCCCTATGCTCAATAGATTTATTATGAACAAACGTCCTTATGCAAGGAATAACATAAGTGTTTCAATGGTAGTTCTTGTTGGCGGTAAAATGGACCACGGCACAATGGCTAAGCTTTATTTTGAGCCTACAGATACTGTATTTGACGTTGAAAATAAAATCACCAAGTTCATCGAGGAAAACAGAAACGCTCCTGAAAATAACGGTACAGAAAAGCTTATAAAGGTTCTTTTAAAGATACCCGGACTTTTATCCATAGGCGTTCCTGTCCTTAAGTGGATGGATAGGCATAATATAATGCCTAAGGCTATCGTTGACATGTCACCCTTCCACAACAGTATGGTTATAAGTAACTTAGCATCCATAAGAACAAATCATATCTATCACCATGTTTATGAGTTTGGTACCACAGGTGTTATTATAACAATAGGTAACAGCCGTGAAGTGCCCAAGAAAAAGGGTAAGGAAATAGTCTTTGAAAAATGTATGCCTATGGGCGTTGTTATGGACGAAAGAATTGCTTCGGGAAGTTATTTTGCCCTTGCTTTCAGAAAGTTTAAATCCTATTTAGCAGACCCCACAATTCTTGAGAAAGCGCCTGAAGAGGTATTTAAGGATCCTGATATTTAATTTTAGAGCCTGAAGTTTTCTTCAGGCTCTTTTGTTATAAGCTGAATATTTCCTGCATAAGCTTATTAAAAAAGATAAAGGGAGAACATTATGCAGGAGCAAAGTAAGCCCAAAAGACATGTAGTTAATATTTATAACCGCGAAAAAATTGAAGTAAGTGAAGTTATATGTATTGAGTATTTCACCCCTGAAGCCGTTGCCGCAAAAACACAAAGCGGCAGACTTATTGTAAAAGGTCAAAATCTTTTTGTGGACACTATGGATTCAAAGGAGGGAAATATGCTTATAAAAGGTAAAATAAACGGCATAATCTATGAAAACACAGGAGAGGAGAAAAGCTTGATAAAAAAGCTGTTTAAGTAAATGAAAGAGCTTACTTTAAAGGAGCAGGAAATAATCCTGATGCTTTCGGTGGGGGCTTTTTTCGGTGTTTTACTTATTATTCTTAAAATAATCAGAGAAAAATACAGGTTTAAGAAAATATTAATTTTTATTGCTGATTTTACATTTACTGCGTTCATAGTTGTGGTAACATATATAGTGTCAATAGCTTTAACTTTTGGCAGGATAAGACTGGTGCAGGTTTTGTTTGAAGCTGTAAGTATGCTTATTACCTATTACTCTTTGGAGCCATGTATAAGCGCTTTTCTTTCCTTGTCTTGTAAGTTTAAAGCATTATTGAGAAAAATAGACAAATAAATAGCCTTCAGTAAACAATTAATAATTAAATTGCTAAATTATCAAAAATCTCCGACAAAAATTAATAAAATACTTGATTAATCGGCATAAATTTAATATAATTACCCTGTTAGCGTATATTTTGCCGATTATCTAAGAAAGGAAAATTACTGTATTAATGAGTAAAGAGATAAAGGAAGTAAAAATAAATAAATATAAAGGCAGTCTGATTTTAAAGATCGCGCTTATATGCTTTGCCATATATCTTATCTTTATGCTCGTGGTTCAGCGTTCAGAGATAGGCAAAAAAGAAGCTGAAAAGCTTATGCTGCAGAATGATATCTTGCAGCAGGAGCAGGTAAACCATGAAATAGAGTATTCAATCGAAAAGAATGCTTTAGGCGTGGATGAATATGCGGAAGAATATGCAAGAAGCGAACTTGACTATGTTAAGCAAGGCGAAAAGGTCTTTGTTGATATAGGCGGCAATTAATTTATTCGGCATAAAGCCGAGGAGGGTATTTACTATTTATGCAACTTGAGGTCGGAGAAATTTTTGAAGGCAAGGTAACCGGCATTACAAAGTTCGGTGCTTTTGTCGAGTTTGCTGAGGGTAAAACAGGTATGGTACATATATCTGAGGTTGCATCAGCCTTTGTTAAAGAAATTACAGATTTTGTTAAGGTTGGCCAGCAGGTAAAAGTTAAGGTTATTGCGGTTGCACCTGATGGTAAAATAAGCCTTTCAATGAAAAAGGCAGAGCCGGAAATCAAGAATCCTGTTAACGAGAAATCTGATGATTTTAGCAGACCTGAAAGAAGAACCGACAGAAGACAGGAAAGAAGAACTGATGACCGCCGTACAGAGCGTAGGGATAATAAATCCTACAGGGAAGCTGAAACCGGCAGTGCACGTCCCGGTGATTTTGAATGGCAGTCAAAGCCTAATTCAGGCGGCAGCTTTGAGGATATGATGTCCAGGTTCAAGCTCCAGAGTGATGAAAAAATTTCTGATCTTAAGAAAAATACCGAAACAAAGCGCGGCAGCTTCTCAACACGAAGAGAAAGAAATAACTGATAATTGGGAGCTTTCAGCTCCCTTTTTCTGTAAGAAAGGCAAGTTATGAAAGTTATAAAAGAAGCAGATATCATAAAGCTTGTTCGTGATATGTGTATTGAGGCAAATAAATTTCTTCCGTCTGATTTGGAGGAAATAATAAATAAAAGTCCCAATGTAGAAACTAACCCTATGGGAAAAGCAATTCTCTGTGATATTTGCAGGAATTTAAACGCTGCAAGAGAGCTTAATATCCCAATTTGTCAGGATACCGGTATGGCTGTCATTTTTGCTGAAATCGGTAACGAAGTATTCATTGACGGCGATTTTGAAGCCGCTGTAAATAAAGGTGTAAGCTTAGGATATACCGAGGGCTTACTTCGCTGCTCTGTTGTAAGCGACCCTCTTGAAAGAGTAAATACCAATGATAACACCCCCGCGATTATTCACGTAAAGCTTACTAAAGGTGATAAATTAAAGCTTACTGTTGCGCCTAAGGGATTTGGCAGTGAGAATATGTCTGCAGTAAAAATGTTCACACCATCAGCAACCGAGGATGATATAGTTGATTTTGTTGTTGATACCGTGATTAAAGCCGGTTCAAATCCATGTCCTCCAATAGTCTTAGGCGTTGGAATAGGCGGAGATTTTGAATATGCAGCAATCCTTGCTAAAAAGGCGCTTTGCCGTGACGTTTCGGAAAGAAATAAAAAGGAACGTTACCGCCTTATGGAGGAAAGAATACTTAAAAAAGTAAACGAAACAGATATAGGGCCCCAAGGTTTTGGCGGTATAACCACTGCTTTAGCTGTTAATATCGAGGAGTATCCCACCCATATAGCAGGACTTCCCGTAGCTGTTAACGTTGGCTGTCACGTAACAAGGCATATTACAAAGGTAATGTAAGTTCAGTAATAAAAATATTGCATAATTTATATAAATCTGCTAAAATATAATTAGAGAAAGGAAGGTCCGTTCCTTTTTCTCGCCGAAGTTTATCCGAAGGCAACGGTGAAAATTAAAAAGTGAATTTTTCGGGTAGAAAGGATAGTGTATTCCGTGCTTTCTATTACGCGGAATATCACGGTAGAATTATGAATATCAACGTTATTGGCAGAAAAGTAAACCTGAGAGATAATTTTAAAGTACTTGTAAACAAGAAGCTTGCCAAATTCCAGAAGATATTTGACGAGAATGCCGAAGCTACTGTAAAAGTTACACTTGAAAAAAGCACT
>JAGBID010000207.1 GCA_017935165.1 Clostridia bacterium | reverse complement strand
ATTTTTGGTGTACAATCCTTTGTGGTGTTTTGGTTTTTTGAGCAATTACTATTATACACCATTTAGGAGATTTCCGCACGGAAGTCTTCTATTTTTTTGCAAAAATTTAGGGCTGCCACACTTTACCTTAGTGAGACAGCCTCAATTTTTATATTATTTTAAGTTCGCCGCCGCACTCTGTTATGGCTTTTTTGGCGAGTATCATAAGGGGGTCGATGAAATTATCGGGCAACTGATTATTCCTTTTAATTACAGAAAGCTCGGTGCAGCCCAGAATAACAGCCTCTGCCCCTTTTGCAAAAAGTGAATTTGCCGCCTGATAAAGCATAGGCACGTTTACTTTTTTGCCCATTTTTACCTGATTGTAGATAAGGTGCATTACTCTGTCCTGATTTTTTTCATCGGGAACAATATATTCAAGTCCTGCTTTTTGGCAAGCCTCCTGATAAATACCGCATTTGACGGTGCCTGTGGTGGCAAGCAGACCGATTTTTGTAAAGCCTGATTCCTTAACGTGTTCAACGGCAAGCTGACCTATATTTAATATAGGCACGTTAATACTTGCCTGCAGTTCCTCGTAAAAATAATGGGCTGTGTTACAGGTAAGGGCAATAACCCCTGCTCCTGCATTTACAAGCTTTTTTGCCTCCTCCTTCATTATGGGAAGGGGGTTTTCGGTGCTTTCACCTAAAATGAAGGCAGTTCTGTCAGGTGTAGTCGCTTTGCTTGAAATTATTATATCAAGATGTTCCTGGTCCTTCTCTGCTTTTGTATTTTCCGTAACAAGTTCGTAGAAAAATACGGAGCTCATTGGACCTAAGCCACCGAGGACGCCGAGAGTTTTTTTCTCTTTCATAATTTATTCCTTTATAATTTAATGATACCCATATCTGCCATTTGCTGTGCAGCAAGGATAACACCTAAGTTACCGCTGTTGTAATTAAGTCCGCCCTGAAGCCATACTGCGTAGGGCTCTCTTAAAGGTGCGTCGGCGCTAAGCTCAATGGATGCGCCTAAGGTAAATGCGCCTGCAGCCATAATTACCTCGCTGTCATAGCCCGGCATTGGAGCAGGCTCGGGTGCAACAAAGGAGTCAACGGGTGCGCCCTTCTGAATACCGCGGCAGAATGCTATTAAAGCATCGGGGTTCTGAAGCTTTATTGCCTGAATAATATCGCCGCGTTTTTCGTTTGGCTCGGGAGTTACCTCGTAGCCCAGCTTTTTAAATAAAGCGGAGGCAAATACCGCCACCTTCATAGCTTCGCCAGTTACGTTGGGAGCGTTGAAGGCGCCCATAAATAATTCACGGTTGTTGCCTAAGGTACAGCCTATCTCCTTGCCTGTACCGGGGGTTGTTAAGCGGTAGGAGCAAAGCTCGATTAAATCACGTCTGCCTGCAATATAGCCGCCTGTGGGAGCAATACCGCCGCCTGCGTTCTTGATAAGTGAGCCGGCCATCATATCGCAGCCAACCTCAGTAGGCTCCAAAAGCTCGGTAAACTCGCCGTAGCAGTTATCTACCATTATTATTGCTTTCTTTGTTTTACTGCGGACAGTCTTAACAATAGCTTCAATCTCCTTGATTCTGAGGGAAGGACGAAGACTATAGCCGCGGCTTCTTTGGATATATACCATTTTGTAGCTGTCATCAACTGTGTTTTTGATAGCTTCCAAATCAACGGTGCCGTCTTCCTTTAGGTCGATTTCGCTGTACTCGACGCCGAATTCCTTAAGTGAACCCATACCGCTGCCGGTAATACCGATAACGCCCTGAATGGTGTCGTAGGGTCTGCCTGTTACGGAAATCATCTTATCACCGGGGCGAAGCACACCGAATAATGCAACTGTTAAAGTGTGTGTGCCTGATACGAAATTGTGGCGCACCAAAGCATCCTCGGCGCCTAAAGCGAAGGCGTAAACTTCATCTAAAACATCCCTGCCTCTGTCGCCGTAGCCGTAGCCTGTGGAGGCTATAAAGTGGCTTTCGGAAACACCTGCATTGGTAAATGCCGCCTGCATTTTCTGCTGATTATAGCGCTGGATTCTGTTTATTTCGCTGAAAGCTTCAGCGGCTTCAATTTCAGCTTCATCAGCTAATTTTAAAAGCTTTTCATCAATATTAAAAAAACTGTGTACCTGCATAAATTAATACCTTTTTATTGTTACAAAATTATCTTTATAAAGGAAACCTTGTTTCCCGTAAAATTCGTTATTTTTATCTTTTTCTTTGAAAATATAAATATTTCTGCCTGAAAGCTTATCAGTAAGCTTGGAAAGGACTTTAGTGCCCAAACCCTCTCGTCTATATTCCTTATTGACTGCCACTATACTTATAACTGCTGAAGCATCGGTAATTCTTTGGGCGACAGCGGCGGCGACGATTTTGCTGCCGCGCTTTAAAGCTTCATAAGCTAACAGATTTTCTTTATTAGCGTATGATAAATCGAGAAGCAGACTTTCGGGGTTTTCCACCATATTTTCGTTTTTGAAGAACTCACAAAGCTCGAAAACAGAGACATCAAAGGAATTTATTATATTCTTTTTAAATCCTTCACTTTTTTTGCAAAGAATTTCCCCCAACTCTGAAACAGGTAAGTTAAGCTTTCGGCTGATGACTTCTGACGTAAGAATGTACTGCGGCGCAATAAAATCTATAAAAGAATTAAGCTCATCATAATCCTCTGCCTCGCCGCTTATTCGAAGGCAGGAATTACGCATTGTAAGATACAGACCTTCACCCTGCTTCCAGAAGAATGCGCCGTGCTTGTGGCTTTCTTTTCCGTACAGCTTAATTTCGGAGAGAATTTCCGTGCCGATGGCATCTTTACTTAATTTCGGTAAAGCTTCCAAATAAGCCGTAATATCAAAATACTCAATCATCTGTAGTAAAAAGCTCGTTTATAATTAAAGGAAGGAACTTTTCTGCACATTCAATATCCTCTATAAATTCCATGGATATGGGACTGTGGATATATCTTGTAGGAACGCTTATACCCATTGCACGGGCGCCTTTTCTTGTTTTGTGCATATACATTGCATCTGTGGAGCCTTCTGTACGGCTTCTTACCTGAAGCTTTAAGTTGTTTTCCTTACCAAGCCTGAAGGCAAGCTTTATAAGCTTGGGGTCGTATAAAGTTCCCCTGTCCTTTAAGGAGATTGCAACGCCGCTACCTAAAGTTGTGCAGGCTTCGGCACCTGATTTACCTAAAACGTCCCCTGCTACCGTACCTTCAACGCTGATGCAGAAATCGGGGTCAATTAAAGGTGATACAGCCGCCGCACCTATAGCGCCTATTTCCTCCCTTGTGGTGAACACAAAGTAGGTATCGAAGGGGAGCTTTTCACGCATTGTTTCAATTAAAAGGTAACAGCCGATTCTGTCGTCCAGAGCTTTTGAGGTAATTTTCTTATCGTAAGCTTCAAAGATAGGCTCAAAGTTGACTATATCGCCTATGGAAACTACCTTTTCGGCGTCCTCTTTATTTAAAGCGCCGATGTCGATGGATAAATCTTTTATTGGAACTATTTTTTCT
>JAGBID010000026.1 GCA_017935165.1 Clostridia bacterium | reverse complement strand
TGCACAGGTAAGGGTAACGACCAGGTTCGTTTTGAGCTTACAATTAAGGCATTTGCTCCTGATATGACAATCATCGCTCCTTGGCGTGAGTGGAGCATCAAGTCCCGTGAAGAAGAAATTGACTATGCAGAGGCACACAACGTTCCCCTTAAGATAAACCGTGAGACAAACTACAGTAAGGATAAGAACCTTTGGCACCTTTCACACGAAGGTCTTGACCTTGAAAATCCTGCTAACGAGCCCCTTTACAATAAGGAAGGCTTCCTTGAGATGGGTGTTTCCCCTGAAATGGCTCCTGATAAGGCTACATACATCACTCTCCACTTCGAAAAAGGTGTTCCCACAGCTTTAAACGGCGAGGAGCTTACAGGCGTTGAGATGGTTACAAAGCTTAATGAGCTTGGCGGTCAGAACGGTATAGGTCTTTCCGATATAGTTGAGAACAGACTTGTTGGTATGAAATCCCGTGGCGTTTATGAGACTCCCGGCGGTACAATTCTTTACCACGCACACAATAAGCTTGAGGAGCTTTGCCTTGACAGAGATACATTCCACTACAAGCAGCAGGCATCTATTAAGTTTGCAGAGCTTGTATACTTCGGCCAGTGGTTTACTCCCTTAAGAACAGCTCTTTCCGCTTTTGTTGATTCCACACAGGAAACAGTTACAGGTGACGTTAAGCTTAAGCTTTACAAGGGCAACATCATTGATGCAGGTGTTACATCTCCCTACTCACTTTATGATGAGGATATTGCAACATTTGACGAGGATGACGTTTACGACCAGAAGGATAGCGCAGGCTTTATTAACCTCTTTGGTCTTCCCATTAAGGTTCAGGCTAAGAAAAAGCTTATAAAGTAATTCGGTTTGCCGAAGAAAAGTATAAAATAGGGCGAGCTTAAGGGTTCGCCCTATTAGTAATTTGATATAAAGGATTTATTATTATGAAACTTTGGAAAGGCCGCTTCGAAAAGGAAGCTGATCCCAAAACAAACGACTTTAATTCATCAATCTCTTTTGACAGCCGTATGTTTAAAGAGGATATTGAAGGCAGCATAGCTCATGCTACAATGCTGGGCGCTCAGGGCATTATTTCCGCTGATGATGCCGAGAAGCTTATAAACGAGCTTAAAAAGGTAAGGGAGGATATTGAGAGCGGTGCGCTTTTAATTGACCCCGATGCTGAGGATATACATACATTTGTTGAAGGCGAGCTTACAAAGCGTTTAGGCGATGCAGGTAAAAGAATTCACACCGCAAGAAGCCGTAACGACCAGGTTGCTCTTGATATCCGTTTGACTCTAAGAAAAGAGTGTGACGCCCTTGTTTCTCAGATAAAGGAGCTTGCTTCCGTTCTTTGCAAAAAGGCTAAGGAGCACTACGACACGGTAATGCCCGGCTATACACATCTACAGCGTGCACAGCCCATTACCTTTGGTCACCACCTTTTAGCTTATGCGGAGATGCTCCTGCGTGACGTGGAGAGAATTAAGGATGCCAAAGAGAGAATGAATTACTGTCCCCTTGGTTCAGGTGCTTTGGCAGGTACAACATATCCGCTTGACAGAAATATGACAGCTTCACTTTTAGGCTTCACCGCTCCTACTGCAAACAGCCTTGACGGTGTAGCGGACAGAGATTTCTGTGCTGAAATTGCCTTCGCGGTTTCCCTTTGTATGGTACACCTTTCAAGACTTAGTGAAGAGATTATTCTTTGGAGCTCCTGGGAATACAAATTCATTGAGCTGGACGATGCTTTCTCCACAGGCTCAAGCATTATGCCACAGAAAAAGAACCCCGATTTAGCTGAGCTTGTTCGAGGTAAAAGCGGCAGAGTTTTCGGCGATTTAATGGCTCTTTTAACTATGATGAAGGGCTTGCCCCTTGCATATAACAAGGATATGCAGGAAGATAAGGAAGCTATTTTTGATGCAGTTGACACACTTAAAATGTGCCTGACTCCCTTTGTTCCCATGGTGGACACAATGAGAGTAATAAAGGAGAATATGAGAAATGCTGCAGCTAAAGGCTTTATAAACGCTACAGACTGCGCTGACTACCTTGTTTCCCACAAGGGACTTCCTTTCCGTGATGCTTATAAGATAACAGGCGAGCTTGTTGCTCTCTGTATAAATAAGGGGATTACTCTTGAGACTCTTCCCATTGAAGAGTATAAAAACGTATGCGAGGACTTTGACGAGGGTGTTTACGAGGCTATTAACCTTGAAAAATGCGTAAGGGACAGACTTGTATACGGCGGGCCTGCTCCCGAAAACGTTTTAAAGGAAGCAAAGGCTATTGAGGAAAAATTGGAAATTATCTGATTTATATAGAAAAGGAAAGAAGAATATGATAAAGGCAGGAATTATTGGCGCTACAGGATATGCAGGCGCCGAGCTTGTGAGACTTTTATATTCACATCCCGAGGCTGAGATCGCAGCCGTAAGCTCAGTAAGCTTTGAAGGTCAGGCGCTTTCAAGTGTTTACCCCGCTTACTTAAACCTTTGCGATATGGTTTGTGAAACACAAAGCGACGTTGTTAATAAGAGCGACGTTATTTTTGCGGCTTTGCCTCACGGACTTTCTCAGGAGCTTGCAAAGGAATGTGACGAAAAGGGTAAGGTTTTTATTGATTTAGGTGCGGATTTCCGCCTTGAAGACGAAGAAACCTACAAAAAATGGTACGGACTTGATTTTATTGACCACGAGCTTCACAAGAAGGCAGTTTACGGTCTTCCTGAGCTTAACCGTGAGAAAATCAAAAATACAAATATTATAGCAAACCCCGGATGCTATACAACTGCAGGTCCCATGGCTTTGATACCTGCGCTTAAAAACGGACTTATCAAAAAGGAAGGCCTTATTGCGGACTGTAAATCAGGTGTTACCGGTGCAGGCAGAAAGCCCTCACAGAACACTCATTATCCTGATTTAAACGAAGGCCTTGCGGCTTACAAGGTAGGTGCACACCGCCATACTCCTGAGATAGAGCAGACATTAACCAAGGTTTGCGGCGAGAAGGTGGACATCACCTTTGTTCCCCATTTGCTTCCCGTTAACCGCGGAATTTTAGCTACCTGCTACGGAAAATTAAATGAGGGAGTAACTGCCGAGGATGTTTATAAGGCATATAAGGATGCTTACGAGGGCGAATTTTTCATCAGACTTCTTCCCAAGGGCAAGTGTGCGGACATTCACAATATCAAGTACACAAACTTCTGTGACGTTTCCGTTTTTGTGGACGAGCACACAAGAACATTGATAGCAATTTCTGCTATTGATAATATGGTCAAGGGCGCTGCAGGTCAGGCTATTCAGAATATGAATATCGTGTTTGGTTTAAGCGAAAAAACAGGCCTTGATATGATGCCTCCTGCATTTTAAGTTTTCCGTTAAGGAGATGAAAGATATGGAATTTATTAATGGCGGCGTAACTGCCGCAAAGGGTTTTAAGGCTTCAGGCGTTCTTGCAGGAATTAAAAAGAGCAGAACCAAGCCGGATTTAGCTCTTATTGTAAGTGAAAAGATGTGTACCGCTGCTGCTGTTTACACAACTAACCTTGTTAAGGGTGCTCCTATTTTAGTTACACAGAAAAATATTGAAAACGGCTTTGCTCAGGCTGTTATATGCAACAGCGGTAACGCCAATACCTGTAATTTCGATGGCATTGAAAAGGCAGAGTATATGTGCAAGCTGGTTGAAAAGTTTACGGGAATTAATAAGGGAGACGTTATTGTGGGTTCAACCGGCGTTATCGGTCAGATAATTCCTATGGAGCCTATTGAAAACGCAATGCCAAAGCTGGTAAACGAGCTTTCCGAAAACGGCAGTGAAATGGCGGCTACAGCTATTATGACTACCGACACAGTTAAAAAGGAAGCGGCTGTGAAGGTTACAATAGACGGTAAGGAAGTTACCATTGGCGGTATTTCAAAAGGCAGCGGTATGATTCACCCCAATATGGCTACTATGCTCTGCTTTGTAACCAGCGACTGCGCTATTTCACCTGAGATGATAAAGAAGGCTGTGAAGGCTGCAGCTGACAAGACCTTTAATATGATAAGTGTTGACGGCGATACTTCCACTAATGACACACTTTCACTTATGGCAAACGGTCTTGCAGGAAATAAGGAAATTACCGAGGAAAACGGGGATTACTTTACTTTCCTTTCAGCTTTGACAGAAGTTTGCAGAAAGCTATCCAAAATGATGGCAGCTGACGGCGAGGGTGCAACAAAGCTTCTTATCTGTAACGTCAAAGGTGCTAAAGATGAAGCTAATGCAGTTAAAATTTCCAAGTCTGTTATTTGTTCAAGTCTTTTAAAGGCTGCGATGTTCGGCGCAGACGCTAACTGGGGCAGAGTACTTTGTGCTATCGGTTACAGCGGCGCAGAGGTTGATGTTAATAAAGTGGATGTTTCCTTCGAAAGTAAGGCAGGCAGAATTGACGTTTGCAAAAACGGCGCAGGTATTGAATTCAGCGAAGAGATTGCCAAGCAGGTTCTTACCGAAAAGGAAATTACCATTCTTATAAAATTAGGTGACGGCGATGCTGAGGCTGAGGCTTACGGCTGTGACCTTACCTATGATTACGTTAAGATAAACGGCGACTACAGAACGTAAAAGAGGTTTATATGGAAATTACAAACAGCGAGCGCGCAAGAGTTATTGTTGAAGCGCTTCCCTATATAAGAAAATTTGCAGGTAAGACTGTTGTGGTAAAGTACGGCGGTAATGCGATGATAAACGAGGAATTAAAGTCCGACGTTATAAGCGATATCGTTCTTATGCAGCTTGTTGGCATTCACGTTGTGCTGGTACACGGCGGCGGTCCTGAAATTAATGCTATGCTTAAAAAGATAGGCAAGGAGTCCAAATTCGTTAACGGACTTCGCTATACTGATAAAGAAACCATGGATATAGTCCAGCAGATACTTGCAGGTAAGGTCAACAAGGACCTTGTTCAGCGTATTGAGGATAAAAGCGGTAAGGCTATTGGTCTTTGCGGTATGGACGGTTCCCTTTTGAAGGCAGACCCCATATCAATGGATGAATTGGGCTTTGTTGGTGAAATAAGGGAAGTAAACCCCGAAATTATCAATAACGCTATAAATAGCGGCTATATTCCCGTTGTTTCCACAAATGCCGCAGGCTATAACGGTGAGGTGTTCAATATAAATGCGGACACCGCAGCAGCAAGAATTGCCGCTGAAATGGGCGCCACAAAGCTTATACTTATGACGGATATTAAGGGCCTTTTAAGAGATAAGGACGATGAAAACACACTTATCCCTCTTGTAAAGCTCAGCGACGTTCCTAAGCTTAAAAAGGACGGCATTATAAGCGGCGGTATGATTCCTAAAATCGAGTGCTGTGTAGATGCTGTAAGGCGCGGTGTTGACCGTGCTCATATCATTGACGGCCGTGAGCCCCACTCAATACTTATGGAGCTCTTTACCGATGAAGGTATGGGAACAATGTTCTATTAACGTTATGGCTTTTATTCAGTTTCCTTATAAAGGAGAGATATAAATGAAAAAAGAAGAACTTAAAAACCTTGATTCCGAATATATACTTCATTCCTACGGCAGGGTGAACGCCGCACCTGAAAAGGGCAAGGGTGCCGTATGTTATGAGGAGTCAGGTAAAAAATACATTGATTTTACAAGCGGTATCGGTGTAAACGCTCTTGGCTACTGCCCTGATAATTGGGTGGAAGCCGTAAAAGAACAGCTTGATAAAATTCAGCACGTAAGTAACTATTATTTAAGTGAAAATGCTGCTGTGCTTGCAAAAATGCTCAGCGAAAATTCAGGTATGAGCAGAGCCTTCTTTTGTAATTCAGGTGCTGAGGCTAACGAATGTGCCATTAAAATTGCAAGGGCAGCTGCTTTGAAAAACGGAAAGGGTTTCAATATTATAACTCTTGTTAACTCATTCCACGGCAGAACACTTACAACCTTGGCTGCAACGGGTCAGGATGTTTTCCACCAGAAGTTTTTACCCCTTACAGAAGGTTTTCTGTACGCTGAAGCAGGTGACATTGAAGCATTAAAGACTTTAATTGATGAAAATACTGCCGCCGTAATGCTTGAATGTGTTCAGGGCGAAGGCGGCGTGCTTCCTATGGAGGAAGATTATTTAAAGGCTGTAAGAAAGCTTTGCGATGAAAATAATATTTCAATGGTGGTGGATGAGGTTCAGACCGGTATTGGCAGAACGGGTAAATTTTTCTCCTACCAATGGGCGGGAATTATTCCCGACGTTGTAACCTGCGCTAAGGGTCTTGGCGGCGGACTTCCCATTGGCTGCTGTTTAGTATCCGAGAAGCACAAGGATATTTTTGCTCCCGGTGATAACGGTTCTACTTTCGGTGCAAATCCCGTTGTTTGTGCAGGCGCAAGAGAAATTGTAAAAACAGTTTCCGACGAAAAATTCCTCGGCGAAGTTTTAAAAAAGGGCGAATATATTAAAAAGAGCCTTTCTGACTGTGAGGAAGTTGAGTTTATCCGCGGCAAGGGTATGATGATAGGAATAAAGCTTAAAAATAAGCCTGCTAAAGAGGTGCTTGGCAAATGTATTGAGGAAGGTCTCCTTATTTTAACAGCCAAGGATTTAGTCAGATTCCTGCCCCCATTAAACATAAGCTACAGCGAAATTGACGAAGGTATTAAAATATTCAGGAAAGTAATTGAAGCATAAGAAAAGAAAGGGACTTTTTAAGTCAGGTGATAAAAAATGAAGCATTTACTTAAGCTCCTTGACTGGAGCATGGACGAGATTATGGAGGTTTTAAACCTTGCTGATCAGTTAAAATATGAAAATAAACACGGTATCGAACACCATCACCTTAAGGGTAAAACCTTAGGTATGATCTTCTCCAAGTCCTCCACAAGAACAAGGGTTTCCTTCGAGGTCGGTATGCACCAGCTTGGCGGTCACGCACTTTTCCTTTCCTCACGTGATTTACAGATAGGCAGAGGTGAGCCCGTGCAGGATACAGCCAGAGTTCTTTCCCGCTACCTTGACGGTATTATGATAAGAACATTTGAGCAGAAGGAAGTTGAGGACCTTGCAAAGTACGGCTCCATAGCTATTATTAACGGTCTTACCGATTTCTGCCACCCCTGTCAGGTGCTTGCTGACCTTATGACAATCAGGGAATATAAGGGCGGCTTTGACGGTCTTAAAATGTGCTTTATCGGTGACGGCAACAATATGATGAACTCATTGGTTGTTGGCGGTTTAAAGGTTGGTATGAAGGTTTCCGTTGCTTGTCCTGAGGGTTACAGACCTCCCAAGGAGATTACTGATTTTGCTGCTGCTTACGGCGATATGTTTGAGATGACAGATTCACCTGAAGTTGCTATTAAGGATGCGGATGTTGTTCTTACTGACGTATGGACAAGTATGGGTCAGGAGGAAGAAAGAGCTGAGCGCGAGAAGGCATTTGCAGGCTACTGCATTTCAAAGGAGCTTATGGAAAATGCTAAGGGCGATGCTATTGTACTTCACTGCTTGCCTGCTCACCGCGGCGAGGAGATTATGGAGGATGTATTCGAAGCTAATGCAGGTCCCATTTTCGACGAGGCAGAGAATAGACTCCACGCACAGAAGGCTGTTATGGTTCACTGTATGAAAGAGTAAAAATGATGAAAAGCTTGCGGGACTTCTTACAGTGAGGTCTCGCAGTTTTATTTGAATTTATGCCGTTTTGATGCTTTTATGCTGTAATATTTACTTGAAAAAGGCGTTTATATTTACATAAAAGAAAATCTTAAAAAATTATTACGAAACCGTAATTAACCTTGACAATAACAAATACTTGGTATAGTATAATATTAACAAGAAGATTAATAATGGGGAGGTGGCATAATGCGTGACGTAAACTCGAAAAAAATCAGCTTTATTGAGTTCTTAAAAAAGGACTGGGTTATTGAGTACGCTAAGCGTATTTTGTTTGCCGTGCTGGTCCTCCTTGTAATTAATTATGCCGTAGGCTATGTAGGGACTCTTCCCGTTAAAGTAGACCCCAATGATATCATTACAATGAACTGCTCTGTTACAGACAAGGAGATAGTGCTTAATATCAAGGAGTGGGAAAAGGGCAAGGAGCCTGAAATGAAGTATGACAGCCTTAAATACCGCTATGATGAAGTAAAAAGAACTTTGTTTGTAAGCCTTATTTTAAGTAACGATGGCAGTGACAAGCCTTATAAGGAATACCCAATTAAGAATACATTCAAAAATTTAAAAAGAGTTGCTATAGAGGGCGGAATTTTAAACGTCCACCAGAAAACTATTTGGTATGACGGCGAGGAAACAATAGCCGTAAAGCCCAGCCCTTCACCTGCAAACAGCCAGCGTAACAGATAACGCTTAAACAAGTTTTAACAGTTATCAACTGAGTTATCAACAAAAATTCAATAAAAGCATAAAAATAAGAGGTAAGATTAATTTCTTACCTCTTTTTTTATTTGATTATTCGTTTATGAATACGGGTTTGCCTGTTTTAGCACTTTCGTAGATAGCTTCAAGGATCTGTGTAACTACCATTGCCTGCTCGGGTTTAACACAAAGCTCGCCCTCGCCCTTAACGGCGTTTATCCAGATTCTTGCTTCAATATCCTCAGGTTTTGAAGATGCACCCTCAAAGAATGCAGCACCGCCTGCCTCTAAGTTGGGGATTTCAAGTGCCTGACGGCCATGCTTAACATAGTTAACTGCCAAGGGGTATTTACCGCAAGTATCAACTCCGCCCTTGTCACCGCAGATCATAAAGCAAGCTTCTCTGGGGTCAGCAACATTTAATGCCCAGCTGGCTTCAACGGTAACAACTGCACCGTTTTCCATTACTATGTAACCGAAAGCGGAATCCTCAACTGTATACTTCTCGGGATCCCAATCGCCCCAGGCGTTGCCTGTGCCGCCTTCAACATTATCAGCAAGCTTTCTGAATGTATTACCGACTACCATCTTAGGCTTGTAGTTATTCATCATATAAAGTGTCAAGTCAAGTGCGTGGGTACCGATATCGATAAGAGGACCGCCGCCCTGCTCATACTCGTTAAGGAACACGCCCCATGTAGGAACTGCACGGCGTCTGATTGCTATAGCCTTTGCATAGTAAGCTTCACCGATTTCGCCGTTGGCACATACGCTCTTTGCATAGCGGTTGTTTGCGCACTGGCGGTTCTGGTAACCGATTGTTAATAGCTTGCCTGTTTTAAGGCTTGTTTCGTACATTGCCTTAGCCTCTGCATAAGATTTTGCCATAGGCTTTTCGCACATAACGTTCTTGCCTGCTTCCATAGCATCGATGGAAATGAAGCTGTGGGAACGGTTAGGTGTACAAACGTGAACAACCTCAATTGTTTCGTCCTTTAAAAGCTCCTTGTAGTCTGTGTAGACCTTTGCACCTTCAATACCGTACTGTTTTGCAGCTTTGATAGCTCTTTCCTCAATAATATCGCAGAAAGCAACCATTTCGATATCGTCAAGAGTGCTCAGGGCAGGCATATGCTTGCCATTAGCGATACCGCCACAGCCGATTATACCGATTCTTACTTTTTTATCCATAATTACACGTCCTTTCGGAATTTATTGATACATTAATGATATCGCAAATAAATAAGAATTTCAAGTCTTATTTACAAAGGCGGTATTATGAAAAGAGAACAACCGCCAGATTAACCGACGGCCGTTCTCATTGAAGGTTTTTTATGAAAAAGATGTTCTTATAATCAAACCTTAGTTGTTCTTAGCTTCAGCGATAACCTTGTCAGCTATGTTGGAGGGAGCTTCTTCATATCTTACGAACTCGAATGTGAAGTGACCTCTGCCCTGAGTAATCTGGCGAACATAAGTACAGAAGTCGTGCATTTCAGCTTCGGGAGCTTCAGCTTCAACTGTCTGGTAGCCATGACCTGCAGGAGTCATACCTAAAACTCTGCCGCGGCGCTTGTTAACTTCGCCCATGATGTCACCCATGTTAGCATCCGGTACAGTAGCCTTTAAGTAACCGATGGGCTCTAAGAGAACAGGTGAAGCCTGAGGCATACCGTTCTTGTAAGCTTCTGCAGCTGCTAATTTAAAGGACATTTCGGAGGAGTCAACGGGATGGTAAGAACCGTCATAGAGCACAGCGGAAAGACCAACAACGGGATAACCTGCAAGGGGACCCTTAAGGATACATTCGCGAAGACCCTTCTCAACTGCGGGGAAGAAGCCCTTGGGAACGCTGCCGCCAACAACGCGCTCGCCGAACTCTAAGCTGTCGCTGTCACAGGGGCTGAACTCAATCCAAACGTCACCAAACTGGCCGTGACCGCCGGTCTGCTTCTTATGTCTACCCTGAACACTTACCTTCTTGCGGATTGTTTCACGGTAAGCAACTCTGGGGCTTTCAAGCTTGATTTCAACGCCGAACTTGCTCTTTAACTTGGAAACGATAACATCAAGGTGCTGCTCGCCAAGACCGGAAAGGAGCATCTGGTGTGTTTCGTTGTTTGTTTCAAATTTGATTGTGGGATCTTCTTCGCAGAGACGGAGGATACCCTGTGCGATTTTTTCTTCGTCGCCCTTATTCTTGGGAACTATAGCCATCTTAAGTGTAGGTGTGGGATATTCAACACCGTCAAGAAGAACCTTGCGTACGGGTGTACAGATTGTATCGCCTGTAATAGCACTCTGGAGCTTGGGAATAGCACCGATGTCGCCTGCGCCGATATACTTAACGTCGGACTGCTTTTTACCTGTCATCATAACAGTTTTGCCGATTCTTTCCTGTGCGCCGGTTCTCATATTCATAAGGTTAGACTCTGTGGAAACCTTACCGGAGATAACCTTGATGTAAGAAAGCTTACCGATGAAGGGGTCAGCGATTGTTTTGAATACGATAGCTGCTGTTGTAGCATCTTCGTTAACCTGAAGCTCAACGGGATTGCCGTCAGTATCAACTGCCATTTCGCCTGCTTTATCAAGAGCAGAGGGAGCAAGCCAGGATATACCGTCCATAAACTGTTCCATACCGCGCATTAAGAGAGCGTCGCCGCAGAATACGGGGATGATTGTGCCGCTCTTAACACCGTGGGAAACACCGAGGATAACCTCTTCAGGTGTGAATTCTTCACCGGAGAAGTATTTCTCAAAGAGTTCTTCGTCTGTTTCGGCAACAGCTTCGTAGATAGCTGTTCTGAGGCCTTCAAGTCTTGCACCCATATCGGGCATGGGTACCTGAACGGGCTTACCGCCTGAATAGTCGTAGCACTTATATTCAAGCATATTTATGTATTTATCAGCCTTGCCATCCTCAAAGAAAGGAACAACAACGGGGCAGATTGCGGGACCGAAGGAAGCCTTGAGCTCTTCGAATACGCCGTAGAAGTCAGAGCCCTCGTCACAAAGGCCGTTAACGAATACGATTTTACTTAAGTTTCTCTTGTCAGCTGCAGCCATAGCTTTTTCTGTACCGACAGAAACGCCGCTCTTACCTGCTAATACAACGAGTGCTGTGTCAGCTGCACGCATAGCTTCACACATGCTGCCTTCAAAGTCGAAAAGGCCGGGAGCATCGAGAAGGTTGATTTTCTTGTTCTTCCACTCGAAGGGAGCAACAGCTGTGGAAACAGATGTCTGTCTCTTAATTTCTTCGGGGTCGTTGTCACAAATTGTGTTGCCTTCGCTTACCTTGCCGCGTCTGTCGGATACGCCTGCTAAGTAAAGCATAGCTTCGATAAGAGATGTCTTACCTGAGCCGCTGTGACCTGCGACTGCGATGTTGATGATGTTTTTGGCGAGATACTGGTTCATAAAAAACACTCCTTTCGGGAATCCGTGATCCCGATTTTTTTATATTTATTTATATCAAATCCAAGATAGCAAATTGATATAAAAACTTTCCTTGTTTTCATTAATTATATATCAAAATGAACAAAAGCACAATAGCAAAATATAAAATTGGCTATTTTACATATATTTAGGGGTGTGAATTTGTGTATATTGCACAACAAAAACTGTCTGATTTTGAAATTTAAAGGGCTAAAGAGTAAAATAGTTGAATTATTTTTAATTTCAGGCACAAATTACTTTGAACATCCTTAAAAATAAGCCCTGTTTAAGTCTTCGTGTATAAAACGGAGAACTTATTTTTTTAAACGCCAACAGACAAAAATTTGTAAAAACAAGACATAATGAGTGAAGACTTTTAAAAATAAAAAATATTTTAAAAAATTAACCTTTTTTTGCTAATTTTTTTCCCACCCCCTCGCTATATATGGAGGGACTTTTACAAGAGATAAAAATCCTTCCGAAATTAAAGGAGGTGGTTATTTGGGACAAGTAAGGAGGATATAATAAACGGCTATGAAAAAATTGCTTTCGGAGGAATTGGTGATGCTGTGAAGCTTTTGTTTCTGGAGGAGTTAAGCCCAAAAACTGCAAAGAAGCTGGACCTTTTTAACGTGGCTGACATCAAAAAGCCAAAGGGTGGAGGTATGGAGATTAAATTCTTCGACAGAATAAAGGCTTTGCAATGTCTTGAAAATATATCCGACAGAGATTTGGATGCACCGAGTTTTTACGATGCTATTTTAAAAGGTGCCCAGGCACTTGAAAACAGCGACGAAGAGGACGAGGAAGATGAGGAGGTAATTTACCGTGAAACTTAAAAGCTTATCAAGGAAGCAAATGATAGCTCTTACTTGGTGGTGTAAAAGGAGCAAGCACTGTGATAAGGATGGGATTATATGTGACGGCGCTGTAAGAAGCGGCAAAACAATATGTATGGGCCTTTCTTATGTGTTGTGGGCTTTTTACAGATTCAAGGATATGAACTTTGCCATTTGCGGCAAAACCATAAGGAACGTAAAAAGAAACCTTGTGTTTGAAATTGTTCCTGTTTTAAAGCAGATGGGATTTATGTGTGAGCTTAATCACACGGAAAATTGTCTTAACATCACTTTAGGCAGCAAGCATAATAAGTTCTATCTTTTCGGAGGTAAGGATGAAAGCTCAGCTTCACTGATTCAGGGTATGACACTTGCAGGAGTTTTATTTGACGAAGCAGCCTTAATGCCCCGCTCATTTGTTGAACAGGCGCTTGCAAGATGTTCTGTGGAGGGTGCCAAGTATTGGTTTAACTGTAACCCTGAGCATCCCGGCCATTGGTTCTTTACCGAATGGATATCCAAAACCAAGGCTCGTAAGGTCCTTTACCTGCACTTCACAATGAAGGATAATCCGTCACTTTCAAAGGAAATTATTGCAAGGTACAAGAATATGTTTTCGGGAACCTTTTACAAGAGGTTTGTAGAAGGCAAATGGGTAAAATCCGAAGGGCTTATATATCCGTTTATGAATGAAAATATGTTTTATGACGTACCTGAGGAGCCTTTTGAAGCCTACATAGTTTCCGTAGACTACGGTACTGTGAACCCTACAAGTATGGGGCTTTGGGGTAAAAAAGAAAACACCTGGTACAGAATTGACGAATATTATTACTCTTCAAGGGATACCGGAATGCAAAGGACGGATGAAGAACACTACGAGGCTTTAAGAAGACTTGCAGGTAACAGAAAAATAAGCTATGTGGTAGTTGACCCTTCAGCAGCTTCTTTTATAACCCTTATTAAAAGAAAAGGTGAATTTAAAGCTGCGGCTGCTGTGAACAACGTGATAAACGGCATAAGACTTACAAGCTCAGCTTTAAAGGAAGGAAAAATAAGGATTTGCCGTAACTGCAGCGCCGCAATAAAGGAATTTTCACTTTACTCCTGGGCGGACGATAACTCAAAGGACCTTCCTTTAAAGGAGAATGACCATGCAATGGACGAGATAAGGTATTTTGTTACGTCGAAAAGAGATGCTGAGGATAGAAGGTTAAGGGTTTTCAGCGTAGCAAGATAGAGAGTTATTGTATGGAGAAAGGAGAAAATCTGCAAAAATGAGTATTTTTAAAAGAAACAAGAAGGCTTCAAGGGGAGAAAGCAACTCCGTTATAAGCGTAGGCACAAGGGATAAGGTGAATTACTCCTTTAATCACACTATGCCTGAGATTTCACTCTACAAAGCCCTCAGGGAGAATATCCCCATTATAGACGTAGGTATTCTGAAAATCCGCAGGCTTTTGGGTGGATTCAAAGTATGCTGCGAAAATAAGGAAACAGAGCTCAGGCTTAAAAGCTTTCTTGATGAAATTAAAGTGGGTACCTCCGGCTATGGTATTGATGAATTTATAGGCAACTACCTTGAACAGCTTTTAACCTACGGCAGTGCCTTGGGTGAGATTGCTTTAAAAGGCAGAGAGATAGGGGCGCTTTACAATGCACCTTTAAATGCCGTAAGCATTAAGGAGGAAAGTCCTTTGAATTTAAACTTTTACCTGAGAAGCGGTTTTGAAGAGGTTAAATGTCAGAATCCTGAATTAATACTTTTCACAGCCTTGAATCCTGAACCCGGTGAAGTTTACGGTGTTTCTCTTTTAAGGGGTTTGCCCTTTGTAAGTGAGATACTTATGAAGATATACAAGACCGTTGGTGTCAATTGGGAGAGAATAGGCAACGTAAGGTTTGCAGTAAGCTTAAAGGATGATGACAGTACTTTTTCCCAGGAAAGGGCAAAGGCTGTTGCCGATGAATGGCAGAAGGCTATGCGAAGTCAGGAAGTAAGGGATTTTATTTCAATGGGAGAGGTTTCCATTCAGGCAATTGGTGCTGACGTGAAAATCCCTGACAGCCAGGTTCCGGTAAGGCAGATGCTGGAGCAGATAGTGGCAAAGCTTGGCTTACCACCTTTCCTTTTAGGTCTTACCTGGGCAAGTACTGAGAGAATGAGCTCACAGCAGGCGGACATTTTAACCAGCGAGATTGAAGCTTACAGAAGGCACCTCACGCCTATCATCATCAGAATCATTAAGCTGTGGATGATGCTTGAAGGCAGAATTTGCAACTTCGAAATTGTTTGGAACGAGATTACAATGCAGGATGAGGTTGACCACGCAAATGCAAGAAGAATGAACGCTATAGCTGATGAGAAAATTGCCGAGCTTAAAAGAAACGGCGGTGAGGTTTACCTTACAGAGTAAAGGAGGATTTATAAAGTGACAATCAATAAGGAGGCAAAGGCAAAAACGGAGAATAACTTAATAAGTGACGAAGAAATGGCGCTTATTAATAAGTACACAAGAAAGAAGCTTGAAAAGGACGATGTATACACATTTTCCGTTACCCTTTGCGACAATGAAACAGACAGAGATTTTGAGGTGTTTTCCCTAAATGCCCTTAAGACTCTCTGTGAGTTATTTGTAGGTAAAACGGGTATTACCGATCATGAGGCGAAAAGCACCAACCAGACAGCAAGGATTTATAAAACCGAGCTTGAATATTTAGAGGGTGTGAATGCTATAGGTGAAAGGAAGGCAAGGCTTGTTGCTAAGGCTTATATACCCGTTACCGAGTATACAAAGGATATTATTTCCCGCATTGAAAACGGAATTTTAAAGGAGGTAAGCGTAGGCTGCAGTGTTAAGAAGTCCTTATGCAACATTTGCGGCAAGGAACAATGCTCCCATTTAAAGGGAAAAACCTACGGCGGCAAGCTCTGTATAAAAATTCTTGATGAAGCAGAGGATGCTTACGAATTTTCCTTTGTGGCAGTTCCTGCTCAAAGAAATGCGGGAGTTAATAAAAGCTTTTTGATAAAGGAGGAATTTAATTTGACTGAAAAGCTTAAAAATTTAAAGGAAGGCGAGAGCGTTACTCTCACTTTCAAAGAAGCCAAGGAGCTTAAAAAGGCGGCTTCCTGGGGTGAAAATTACAGAAACTCACTCCTTGATGCGGTAAGAAAAGCAAGCGCAATTTTGTCACCTCAGTTAGACGGTGACATCGTGGAGGAGATGGCAGCTTCCCTTGACATTGAGAAGCTTATTTCTCTGAATAAGTATTATGAAGCACAGCTTAATAAGGCACTTCCCATTAAAAGTCAGCTGACTTCTACAGAAAAAACAGTAAAAAATGAATCCCTTAACGGCGGATTCAAGATTTAATTAAACTATATTTGAAAAAAAGAAAGGAATTTAAATTATGAATTATAAGAAAATCAGTCTTGAAAAAGGTATGTACGGTATTCCCGGTAAGAGTTTTACAGATATTCTCGAGGAGTTGGACCCTTCCGAGAATTACATAGGAACTCCCCTTGAGTCTTTGGATGCTTTCCAGCGTCAGCTCAAGAGATTCGACATTAAGGTTGCAGGTGCAGGCAGCGATAAGATAGAGAAGTTCTTCTCCTCTGTTGAAAGTGCGGCGCTTTTCCCTGAGTACGTGGCAAGAGCAGTTAAGATGGGTATTGAAAATCAGAATAAGCTTTCCGACATTGTTGCCACAGTTACAAAGATAGATTCTTTGGACTACAGAAGTGTTGAGAGCACAATGAGTGAGGATGACCTTGCACTTAAGAATGTAAACGAAGGTGCTGCTATTCCCGAAACAAACATCAGCACAAGTTCAAACCTTGTTACACTTCGCAAGCGCGGCAGAATGCTTACTGCTTCTTATGAGGCACTTCGCTTCCAGAAGATCGACCTTTTCACAGCGGTGCTTAAGCAGATTGGTGCCCATATTGCATATACACAGATGAATGACGCTGTTAACGTGCTTTTAGAAGGTGACGGTAACGGTAATCCTATTGAGGAAATTACTCTTACTTCTGACCCTACCTACAGCGATATTATCACTCTTTGGGGCAAGCTTGTTCCCTATAATCTCAATACAATTCTTGCCGGTACAGAGGCTGTGAAGAAGCTTATGCAGATGGATGAGTTCAAGGATTCCGTTGCAGGTATGAACTTCCATGCAACAGGCAAGCTTTGCACACCTCTTGGCGCAAACATTGTGCACATTCCTTCAATGACAAACGGATGTATCATCGGCCTTGATAAGACCTGCGCCCTTGAAATGGTTCAGGCAGGCGACGTTGTTACTGAGTACGATAAGCTCAATGACCGTCAGATTGAAAGAGCTACCATCAGTACAATTTCAGGCTTTGCAAAAATCTTTACAGGTGCTTCCAAGGCTATTAAATATTAATCTTTGAAAATTTTCTTTTCCCGTGGGTCCCTTAACCGGGACCCCTTACGGAAAATAACAAGGAGGTTATAAATATGGCTATTAACAGCGATTATGTTGAATTAAGTGAGGCTATTTATACTTCACTTACAAAAAATGAACCGGACGATGCCGTGAAAACTATTATAAGAATTAAACTTAATAAGCTAAGTCAGTTTTTAAGAGATGATATAGATGAAACGGTGGTTGAAGTTTATAAGGAAACTATATGCTACACGGCGGCTTTAATGGCAGCGTACGACTTAAGCGTGAAGGATGAAGCCTTATACCAAAGGCCCGTAAAAATCGGTGACATAAGCTATGAGGCGGCTGTAGGAAGTGAAGGCTTGAAGGCGCTCATTAATGAAAATATGAGCGAGCTTTCTCCGCTGATAAAGGATAAGGGTTTTCTTTTTGAAGTGATGGAGTGACAGTATGGGAATTTATAAAGGCACTAAAGATATCAAAGAAATACTTTTTAAATTTGCAGATACCATCAGCGTAAAAAGAGATGAAAGCGAATATACCCTGCGAGGATTTTTGTACAGAAAAACCACAGGTGTTGACAGCTCCTTTTTTGAAAGCGGCAGATGGGACAGGGATAATGAATTCCATCTGGTGGCGGATGATACAAGTGTGAAAAAAGGTGATATTTTAACTTACAGGGATAAAAATCTTGTTATCACTGAGGTTGCACCACTTTGTATTACGGATGATGCCGCAGGCATAAGTGCCAAGGCGGTGCTTATAAAAAATGAAGGAAGGTGAAATTATGGAGGCAGAGGTTTTTACCTTGCTTAATACCTTAAAAGAAGAAATATTGATGTTTTTTGATGGCTTCGACGTCTCCTTTGCTTTTGACGAAAGGGATGTTTCCGGAATATACCTGAAGCCTTTGATAGTTCTTGACGGAGCTTATAAGGAAACAAACGGTGAAAAAACTGCTAACATCAGGGCAACTTTTATAGCCGACGAGGGTTACGATTTATCTTCGCCTGAGGTTCTTGAGGTTATTAAGTTTATTTCCGATAACCTAAAAATTGCTTTCCCTTCCGTGATTTCCGTAAGCCTTGGCTACAACGGCTTTGAAGTTTACGGAAGGTTTAAAAGTAAGGTTCTGGAAATAAAGGCGGCTCCAAAGGTAAATAACGGGGAGGAAAACGCACTTGTAAACGGTACAAAGTGCATTGTGCAAAGCTTTACCCTTAAAACAGAAAGAGAAAGCAAAGCAATATGGCAGATGTGCAACAGTGAGCCTGTTTCCTATATTAAGGAGAAGGAAGTAACTTACGGCATTATTAAAAACTGTTCAATTGCTCCCGAATTTTTAGAAAATGAATTTGACTTTACTTATAACGGCAGAAAATATAAGGGCTGTAATCTTATATATGTTGAAGGCGAAGCTTTTATTCGTGAAGCAAAGTTTTACATAGGCAGCATTGAATAAGAAAGGTGGGAGCGTATGGAAAACGAGAAAATTTACACAGCTGAGGAGCTTTCAAAGGAGCTTGAAAGAGAATACAGGCGTTACCCTGAGAAAGGAGAGGATGAATGATGGAGCTTATCAATATAAGATTCGGCGATTTTTGCTTTGATATTAACCCCTCGGAGGTCAAAGTGGAGTATGAAACTGCAGATGGTGAAGAATTGTACATAGGAAACGGCGCTGAATTAATAAACGGCGGTATGCACCTGAAAAAGGTAAAGGGCAAGGGCGTTTTCTTTGGTGAAAATGCAGAAGAAAATTATGAGGAATTAGAAAGCTTATTTATGGCATCGAAAGTGAGGATGCTCATATTACCGAGCACTAAGCCTTTTAATGCGCTGTTTACATTTTTAAAACAAACTTACCCTGAAGGCAGTGAACACATCGGTTATGAATTTGTTTTCACAGAGCAAAGAGTTACAAACGGAGAAAATCCCAAAATGATTTACGCGCAGGAGGATGAAAGCCTGTGGGATATTTCTTACAGATTCGGCATTGATATGGACGAGCTTTTAAAGCTTAATTTGCATATAGAAAATATAAATTTTCTCAAGGAGAATGAGGTGGTTTATTTATGCTAAGGTACAAAAACAGCATTGTGCGTGAAAAGTTGTTAGTTTACGGAAAAACAGTAGATGGCAGTGAGATGCTTTTGGGTGTGCCCGGCAGGCTTAGCCTTAAAAAGGATAAGGATGCAGCTTCGCTTTTAAGCTTTAAAATGAGGGTCGACTGTACTAAGGAAAGGTTTTGTGAAATATGGGTGCTTTCAGGAAATAAGGAGATATTCAGGGGTATTCCCGACGAGGAGATTTATACGAGGGATTATAGCGGTACCTGCCTTGAAATATCTGCAAGGTGTAAAATTTCACTTCTTATTGATAATGAGGTTATGCCCCAGAAGATAAACAACCCCTCGGTTTCATTTTTCAGCAGAAAGTTTTTAGAGCCTTTAGGCTTTAAGCTTAAAAGCTCCGTTAAAAAAGGCTTCGGTGAATTAAAGGCAGTTGAAGGTACATCGGTATTAGGCTTTTTAAACAGCTTTCTCAGTAAAGCTTTTGCCACCAAACCCGTTATTAAAAGTGACGGCAGTATTTACTTATTAAGTGAGTATAGCCCGAAGACAAACAGACCCGATGAAAGTAAACTGTTAAAGGCTGAGGTCACAAGCAGGAATTACGAGGCAGTTTCTGAATACGTACTTAAGGATTCTGTGACCGGAGCTTACAATATGCACGTTACAAATCCTGAAAATATCGGAGTTATAAGAAGAAAGTACAGGGATAAGGCGAAGGACGTCGATTTCACTGTTTCAAGGGAGGTAAGGCTTATACTGGAAGGCTTTGTTGATATGGAGGTATATGACCGAATTGAATTCCTTGATGAAAGAGGGATTATCGAAAGCGTGAAATATGAACGAGACGCAAGCGGTGACAAAACCACCGTATGCTTTAAGACCTGAAAGGAGTAAATATGTGGTTATCAGAAAAATTAAAAGAAGAGGGCAAAAAGCTTTTAACAAAACATACTGTTACGGTAGGCGGCGAAAAGCCTGTTGTTGGCGATAAAGGCAAGCTTGATTCTCTTATGCCGTACGGTCTGTTTTCCGCTTTGCCTTCAGGTAAAAAGGTCTTTGCTCTGGAGGAAAAGGTGATAGGTAACGTGGATGTTCCCGAAAATATCCCCAAGCTTGAAAGCGGCGAAGTGTGTTTATACGGAAAGGGCGGCTACATACTTATTAAAAACAGCGGTGAAATTATCATTAACGGTAAAAGTCTTGTAATTTAAGGAGGGGTATTTTGGAAATTAAAATAAAGGACAAGGATATTTCGGTAGGTGCCAACGGTTACCCTGAAATTGTTAAAGGCATTGATGAGTATTTACAAAGGGCTTATATAGCTCTTTCAGCGGTGAAGGGTGAATTTTGCTATTTAAGGGAGCTTGGCGCCTTTAAAGAGCTTAAGAGCATTGAAAATATGCAGGAGCTAAAAAAAGAAGCTCAGGCGGCACTTTTTTATATCCCTGAAATATCTGTGGAGTCAGTTAAAAAGGAAAATGGCGAAGTGTTTATCTCCCTTGTCACACCTTTAGGGACGGGAGAAATTAAATTATAAGGGAGGAATAAAGTTGAGAAACTACGACGAAATATTAAATGAAATGAAAGAAAAGTATAAGGAGCTTTCCAAGGTGGATGTTTTGGAAGGCTCTGACATTGATATAAGACTCAGAGTGCTGGCAGGAGAGCTTTATGCTTTATTTGCAAGGCTTGACTACATAGAAAGGCAGAGCTTTTTTGCTACGGCGGAGGGCGAGTACCTTGAAAGGCACGCTATGGAGCTTGGTCTTGAAAGAAGAAAAGCAGCAAAGGCAAGAGGTGAAATTACCTTCAGGTTAAAAGAACCCCTTGATTATATTTTAAATATTCCTGCCGGTGCGGTGTGTGCTGCAGGTGATTCCTTAAGGTTTATAACTACAGATGCCTGCAATATAGCTCCGGGAATGCTTTCCGCCACGGCTCCCTGCGAGGCTGAGGAAGGCGGAACTGAATATAACACCGCAGAAAATACAGTTACAACTATAGTCAGCGCACCCTCGGTTATAGATTCTGTAAACAACAGTCAGGCATTTACGGGAGGAACAGATATAGAGAGCGACGAAAAATTAAGAGAAAGGCTTATTGATTTCTGTTCCTTTATACCCTCGGGCGCCAATGAGGAGTTCTATAAAAATCTTATATATTCCGTTGGCGGTATAAGCTCAGTCTCCGTTTCAAGCTCCGATAAAGGCGTAGTGGACATTTACGTTTGGGGTAAGGGTGAAGCCGCATCCGAGTCACTTATAAGTGAGCTTACGGCGGTTTGCAACGAAAACAAAAATATCGGTACGCTTATAAATGTGCAGAATGCAGGAATTTACGAATACAGTTTATTTATAAACGTTACCCCTGATGCCTGCTCCCTTGAAACGGCAAGGCAGGCAATAATTGATGCTGCCCAGGTTTATTTTGAATCACTTAATATCGGTGACCCTGTTTATAAGGGTACTTTGGGTGCTTATCTGCTGGCAAATACTCCCATTAAAAATTACAGTTTCCCCTCGGCTTTAAGTGACTACAGCGGCACACCCTCCGTTATGCCCGTATTAAAAAGTGTGGAGGTAAATGAAATTTAATATGGACAACAGAATTTATATGAGGATACCTTTAAAAAGAAGCGGTGTTTACGAGCCGGAAAACAGAAATTTAAACGCCGAGCTTTCCGCTTATGAATACGGAATAGGCAAATTCTGCGAAGAGTGCGAAAGAATATTAAACAATGTTTTTGTTTTGACGGCGGATGATGAAAATATTATTAAAAGAGTTTCGCTTTTCCGCAACCACGTAATAAGGGATAATATTGAATTTTTAAGGCAGCAGCTTTTTGAAAAAAGTAAAATCAGGGGTTCAAGTCCGTCTGATATGGAAAAAAGACTTACGGCAGCAGGTATTAAGGGCAGTATGACCGTAGGGATAAACGAAATTGAAATAATAGCAGAGGAATATATGGGAGTGACCCCTGAAACTGCTTTGGCAGAAATTAAAAAGTATATGCCGGTTTTTGTGTCGGTTACAGCTGAATAATTTAAAATAAGATAATTTTTCAGAAACATTTGTATTTTCGGGTTTATTATGGTAAAATACTATCCATATTAATCGAAAGGAAATATTAACGGTTTACTAAAATGAAAAGAAAAATTTCTGTTTTGCTTATTCTTGCTTTAGCATTATCCATTATTCTTACAGGCTGTGGCTGTGACCACCAGTGGAAGGAAGCTACCTGCACAGAGCCTAAGACCTGCACTCTTTGTGAAGAGACAGAGGGTGAAGCTTTAGGACACAACAAGGGCGAGCTTACAATTGGTGTTGAGGCTACCATTTTTAATGCCGGCACAAAAACACGCCCCTGTACAAACTGCGGTATTGCCCTTACAACTGAAAGGTATGAGCTTGTTTCATATTTTGAGGATGGCAAATTCCTTTTTACAGCAGCTGATTTCACAAAGAAATACCAGGAGCTTATAACAAGCCTTGATAGTACCATATATGCTAAGGAAAGCTCTGAGGAAGGCGGTTATGTAACAGACATATCTTTTGGTACACAAAATGCCGGCATTTGTTTTGCAAAGGACGACGTAGCTTTGACCTATGAAGAAAAGGACGTAAAAGGCATTGAGGAGATCGTTTTGGTGTTTAGCCCACAGGCTGCTCTTGACGAGTCTACTGCGGTTGCAGAGGCTGTAATTCTCTATTTTATGGCGCTTGACCCTGCATTGACAGTTGAGGAAGCCGGCCAGATGTGCACAAATATTTTTAACGGTTTTACTTATAACAGCGAAAAAGTTTCTTCCTTAGAGAAAAACGGAATTACCCATACCCTTATGTTAGACGGAAGTTCAAACTTTGCTATACTTACAACTTTAGAATAATATAAAAACCCCCCGAAGTCTTAAATCAAGGCTTCGGGGTTTGTGTTTATAAGACTTTTATTTCCATTCTTCCTTAGTGTTTTAAATTTTAATACAGCGAGTAAGGAAGTTCAATTATATAAGTTGATTTTAACTCATAGTTACTGTATAATGAAGTAGAAGAAAGGATGCCTTTGCGAGGGCGAAGGCGAGGTATTTAATATGGTTAAGCACGTTCTTTTTTGTAAGCTTGATGAGTACAGCGAGGAAAATGCCAAGGCATTGGTGGATGTTTTTATGTCCATGAAGGGTAACGTACCCTGCGCAAGAGAGGTTTTCGCTGCAACTGACTTTTTACGTTCAGGCAGGTCATACGACGTTATGTTAGAGGTTACTTTGGATTCTAAAGAAGCTTTGGAAGAATATCAGAAAGATGAGTACCACGTGAACGTAGTTAAAAAGTACGTACACGCAAGGGTTCACCAGAGCGCTACAGTTGATTACGAATATTAATTGAGGGAAATAAAATGGACGTATTATTTATAATTCTTGGTTCCCTTGCACTTATTCTTATTATAGCCTTCGTTATTTTAATGTTTAATTTCGGCAAGATATTCTGTGAAGGTACACTTCATTTAAGAAATCCAAAGAGAAAACAGAGAAAGCCTAAAAAGGCTTCTAAAAATCCTCCTCCCCAAAAGGTTGACCCCGTTGAAAAGGATAGAGAAAGAATTGAAGAATTAAGAGCCGCGGGCGAAAAGTGGCTTGAAAGTATGAACCCTGAGCTTGTTTACATAAAATCTTTTGACGGCTTGAAATTAGGCGCGGAGTTTATTCCTTCCAAAATTGAGAGCAGCAAGAAGACTTTTATAGGTGTTCACGGCTATACCGCTAACGGCCACAGCGATTTCGGTGTGGTGGGTCAGCTTTTCTATGAGATGGGTTACAATTTGCTGCTTGTTTCCCAGCGAGCACACCGCTACAGCGAAGGTGAGTATGTTACCTTCGGTGTTTACGAGAGATTCGACTGCCTTAACTGGATAAAATACATAAACGAGAGAATCGGTGAGGATGGTACCATATTCCTTCACGGCGTTTCTATGGGCGGTGCTACGGTTACTATGACTATCGGTTTCCCCGAATTGCCTTCTTCCGTAAAGGGCTGTATTTCCGACTGTGCGCTGACAAGCGGCGGTGATATGTTCAGGATGACTGCTAAAAATATCCTTAAAAATACCCCTGCAAGATTCATTCCGCTGAAAGTTATTTCCTTCTTCTGCAACCTTTACTGCAAGATAAAGCTTGGCTGCGGTATGGATGATTACAGCACGGTAGAAGCTGTGAAGAATACTAAGGTTCCTCTTTTGGTTATTCACGGTGATAAGGATGACTGCGTACCCTTATGGATGGGCCAGAAAAACTACGATGAATGTGTAAGCGAAAAGGAAATTCTTATTTTGGAAGGCTCAGGCCACGCGGTAAATTACCAGTTTGCCCCTGAAATTTGCAGAGAAAAAATAAAAGCATTTGTAGAAAAATATGAGTAAGAAAAAGGAAGGCTACTTTATAGTAACCTTCCTTTAATCATTTAAGCTTTGTGAGGGTTTCAAATACCCATTCAGGACTTACACCCTTAGCTCTAAGTTCGATTAAAATTGTTTCGCCGGTTTCGTTATTTAAAATTACGGAAAAATTCATTCTCGGACCGTCAACATCACCTGCATCCTCAACAAAGTAGGTTCGTTTCAAAACTGTATCGAGGGTAAGCTCGTTTAAATCAAATATGGGGTTGTTTACAACCTCGTAGAGATTTTTAGGGATTGTTTCGCCCCTGGGAATGGGGTAGAGGTTTAAGTCGTAATTCTCGGTATCTTCCACACTTGTCAGCCTTTTTGACATAGTGCTTTCATTATAAAAGCTTATTTTCATACTTATCTCATTAAGTCCGCTTGTGAAAAGTGTGCTTAAATAATTTTCATCGCTGTCTATATAGCGGCGGGTGCCTTCATCGGTAAAGCCTTCGGGCATAGCTTCGGGTAAATATTTACCGAAGGTCTCATCATTTTTTGCACTTTCGTAAGGGAAAGTATAATTTTCAAAATGAGGGATATACTCGGGCTTAATTAAGCTTAAGTCAGGTGCTTTTTCTGTAGTGGAGAAGCTTTCAAGGGTAAGCTTCAGGATTTTTTGGGCGTTCATATGGGATTTGTACGGAGTTTTTATTGTAAAGCTATAGAATAACCCGTTTATCTCGGCGTCAGCTACGTAATATTCATATCGGCCGGAAGAATAGTTATAAAGGGTGAAATAAACGCCGTTTACCATCGATTTTGTTGTTTCTTTGTCAGGTAAATAGTGATTAAGTATATCTGTTTCGGATATTTTTATAAATATTTCGCCGTCATAAAGAGTGTATGCTGCTCGTAAAGTTACGTCTGTAAGATTTCCTTCACCGCTATAGCCTGCTGTACCGGTTAAAATTAAGCCTTTATAGGTCTGCTTCGGCATAAATAAATCAAGCTGAGTTTCATTTAACTTTTCTTCAAAATAACCCGGAATATATACTCTGTCGCCCTGAGGAGGTTCCTTGATTTTATTGTAGTAAGGCGACCACTGATAAATACTTTGAATTTCGGCTTTTTGAGGCGGTCTGCAGCCGCCGCTTGCAGAGGTACTTGTGGAAGTGCTGGTTGAGGGTACGTAACAGCCTCCGCTGAGGGCTGCATCGGGGTTTAAGAAGGAATGGCCGTTAGGTCCGCTTAAGAAGCCTGCCAGAATTAAGGTGCCGCTTATAATTAAAAGAGCGGCTGCCATAGCACCGAGGCTGAATATTCTTCTTGTGATGGGCTCGGTTTTCGGCATTTTTTGTTCGCTGTTTATAAGCATTTCGTCACTTACTGCGCCTATGGCTTCAAAAAGAACTTCCTTTGTAAGCTTAACTTTTGCTTCTTTAATCATTATAAATAACCTTCCTTTCTAAGCTTTTCGTGAAGCTTATTTCTAAGGCGGCTTAAAATAACGGAAACGTTGTTCTCAGTAAGCTCATATCGTTCGGAAATAGCCTTAACGCTTTCGCAGTAAAAATATCTCCTTACAAATATACGGGCATCCCTGCCGTTTAGTGAATAAATGAACTTGTTGATAAGGAGTTTTAATTCTTTAAGGTCAACAAGATTCTCCGTTGTATCGCCTGAAGCCACGCATTCGGAAAGCTCCTCCAATACTGCGGCGGTTTCACCGCTGCCGCGCTTTGCTGTGTTTTTAGCTTTATAGCGGTCGAAGGATAAATTCCTTGCTATTTTGCAGAGGAACATTTTTAAGCTGTTTGGTTTTTTGGGCGGGATAGAGTTCCACGTTCTTAAAAGAGTGTCGCTTAATACCTCCTCGGCATCCATAAGGCTATAAAGAATATTGTATGCCACGGTTTTTATGTAGCTGCCGTATTTGTTTTCGCTTTCTTCTATTGCCTTTTCGCTTCTTATAAAGTATAGGTCAACTATTTCCTTATCGGTTTTAGCCATTTAATCACCTCTTCCTTTTTAATTTCCGTTATTACCGCTTATAAAAGGCCTTTCATAGCTATAAGACGGCAAAAGTCTAATAATATTACAAATAAATTTATAGTTTTTTTATTTCGTCCATGGTTATCATTTTAAAGATATCCTCTTTGCGGCAAACCGTAAAGGCATAGCTTAAATTTTTCTTGGTGCTGTCAAAAAGCATTATTATTTTCTTTGCGTTTTTCATGGCGGCTAAGCGCACGGCTGTTTGTTCCTCGCTGTCGTCGGTAATTTTTCCGTCCTCGGTATATCCCGCGCAGGAGAAAAATGCTATATCCGCATTGATATTCTCGGCAAATTTTTCAGCCTGAGGACCTAAAAGACACATATCCTTTTCAAAGTGCTTGCCGCCTGTCAAATAGCAGGGAATATGGAAATTCATAGCCGAAAGAAGCACCTGCACGGAGTTTGTAAATATGGTCATATCCTTATGCTCCGCTATATAGGGAATTAAATATATGCAGGTGGAGGAGCTGTCCAAAAAAACTGTCATTTTATCCTTAAGATATTTTGAAGCTTCTTTTGAAAGCTTTCTTTTTTCGCTGTCCTGGGCAAAGCTTCGGGTGGTAATAGGCTGACTTTGAATATCGTTTTCAATTGCCATTCCGTGGCTTCTTTTTAAAAGTCCCGCCTTTTCCATTTTGGTTAAGTCGCGCCTGATGGTCATTTCGCTGTAATTTAAATCTTTAGAAAGCTTTGTAACGCTTACTTTTCCGCTTTCACGAAGGAGCGTGAGTATATTTTGCTGTCTTTCGTTAAGTTCCATAAATACCTCTGTTTGTAAAAATGTTCGATTATAAACATAACGAACAAACATTGTGTTTGCTTCAGTTTTATTTTATAATCAACAAAGGCTAATGTCAATAAGGAGGCTATATAAATGGAAATTAACTGGTATGAAGTTTTTATACAGTTTATAGGAATTATAGGTATAATTGCGGGACTTTCCGCTTTTCAGTGTAATAAACACAGCCACGCTCTTGCACTTAAAATGACGGAGGAGGGCTCCTTTGGTATTCAGTACCTTCTTCTCGGCGGATACACGGGCGCGGTATTAAACTTAGTTGGCATTTTCAGAAATCTTATTTTTACCTACCTGGGTAAAAAGGATAAGCAGAAGGAATTAAAATACGCAAGAATTATTTTAGGCGTGGTTTTTGCTGTTTTAGGACTTCTTTCCTGGGAAGGTTACATAAGTATTCTTATTATATTTGCTAAGGTGCTTTCCACTTTAGCTTACGGCACCACGAATATGAAAAAGATGCGCCTGATGATAAGCGTGACCTGCGTTTGCTGGATATGCTATAATATTTACATCGGCTCAATTGCAGGTGTAATAAGCGACAGCTGTAATTTAGTTTCCGTAATTATCGGTATTATCAGGTACGATATTCTAAAAAAAGAAGAAAAAGTTAAAGAATAATTGATTACTCCCGTAAATTGCCCTATAATTAAGAAGGTGATTATATGGGAGTTTTATTTTTTGAAAGCGAAATAGGTTTGCTTAAAATTGCTGAGAATGACGGGTTTGTAACGGAAATTAATATCGCAAAAGAAAAGGGCGAGGACAGTATTACCCCTTTGGTATTAAAAGCAAGGGACGAGCTTCTGGAATATTTTGAAGGAAAAAGGAAGGAATTTACATTCCCTGTAAAATATGAGGGTACTGCGTTTCAAAATGCAGTATGGCGTGAGCTTTTAAAAATCCCTTACGGCAAAACGGCAAGCTATTTTGATATCGCAAAAGGAATTAATAATGAAAAGGCTTTAAGAGCCGTGGGTATGGCTGTGGGTAAAAATAAGCTGCTTATAGTTGTGCCCTGCCACAGAGTGATAAATAAAAACGGCAGCTTAGGTGGCTTTGCTTGCGGTTTGGAAGTAAAAAAGAAGCTTTTAAAAATCGAAAATATTATTTGAGGTTTATTATTTCAAAATAAACCTCTTTTATTTTTTATAAAAATATGGTATGATAAAGTGTAAATTTATATTAAGAAAGTTTATCCCAAATTTATTTAAGGAAAAGATATATGGATCAGAGTAAAATCAGAAATTTCAGTATTATTGCCCATATCGACCACGGTAAAAGTACTCTTGCGGACAGAATTCTGGAGCTTACGGAGTCCGTTGCCATAAGAGATATGGAGGACCAGATTCTTGATAATATGGACCTTGAAAGGGAGAGAGGTATTACCATCAAGGCTCACGCCGTAGCTTTAAACTATAAGGCTGACGACGGTGAAGAGTACCTTTTTAACTTAATCGATACTCCCGGACACGTAGACTTTAACTACGAGGTTTCCCGTTCTTTAGCTGCCTGCGAAGGTGCCATACTTGTTGTTGACGCTTCTCAGGGTATTGAGGCACAGACCCTTGCCAACACCTACCTTGCCGTAGATGCAGGCTTAGAGGTTCTGCCCGTTTTAAATAAAATCGACCTGCCCTCCGCTGACCCCCAGCGTGTGGCAAATGAAATTGAGGATATTATCGGTCTCCCTGCTCAGGATGCACCTCAGATTTCCGCAAAGACAGGTATAAATATAAAAGCTGTTCTCGAGAAAATTGCAGCGGAGGTGCCGCCTCCCGAGGGTGACCCCGATGCTCCCTTGCAGGCACTTATTTTCGACTCCTACTACGATTCCTACCGCGGTGTTATTGCTTACGTAAGAATTAAGGAAGGTACGGTGCACCCCGGCGATACAATTAAGATGATGGCTGTAGGCAGCGAGTTTGACGTTGTTGAGTGCGGCTTGCTTCGTGCTACCTCCTTAGAGCCTAAGGATTCTTTAAAGGCAGGCGAGGTTGGTTATATTACAGCCTCCATTAAAAATGTTCGCGACGCAAGAGTTGGCGACACAATAACCTTAAAGAATAACCCTGCAAAACAGGCTTTGCCCGGTTACAGAGCTGTGCAGCCCATGGTTTTCTGCGGTATTTACCCTGCTGACGGTGCCCATTATTCCGATTTACGTGACGCTCTTGAAAAATTACAGCTTAACGATGCTGCTTTGACCTTCGAGGCTGAAACCTCCGTTGCTTTAGGCTTTGGTTTCAGATGCGGTTTCCTTGGACTTCTTCACATGGAGATTATCCAGGAGCGCCTTGAAAGAGAGCACAACTTAGATATTATCACCACAGCACCCAGTGTTATTTATCATATTACAAAGACTAACGGTGAGAAAATCAGTATAGATAACCCCACAAACTACCCCGACCCTGCCAACATAGCTTTTGCCGAGGAGCCTATTACAAATGCTCACATCTACTCTCCCAACGAGTACGTAGGCAATATTATGGAGCTTTGTCAGGAAAGACGCGGTGTCTTTAAGGATATGAAGTACCTTGATACCACTCGTGTGGATATTCACTACGAATTACCCCTTAACGAGATTATTTACGACTTCTTCGATGCTCTTAAATCCCGTACAAAGGGTTATGCCTCCTTTGACTATGAGCTTATGGGATATGAAAGAAGTAACCTTGTTAAGCTGGATATTATGCTTAACGGTGAAATTGTTGACGCCCTTTCATTTATTATCCATGCGGATAAGGCGTATTCAAGAGCAAGAAAGATGGCTGAAAAACTAAAGGAGAAAATCCCGCGCCAGCTTTTCGAAGTTCCTGTTCAGGCTTGCATAGGCGGTAAGATTATTGCCCGTGAAACTGTTAAGGCGCTTAGAAAAGACGTTCTTGCAAAGTGCTACGGCGGCGATATAACAAGAAAGAAGAAGCTGCTTGAAAAGCAGAAGGAAGGCAAGAAGAGAATGAGACAATTAGGTACAGTTGAAGTACCTCAGGAAGCATTTATGTCCGTTCTCAAGCTTGACGAATAACAAATTCTGTAAGGCGGATGCTATGGATGCAATAGGAATGTATATACACGTTCCTTTTTGCCTCGGTAAATGTCCCTACTGCGATTTTTACTCCGTTTATCCTGATGAAAATTTAGTTAAGGAATACCTCGGTGCCGTTAAAACGCGCATCCGTGAGTATTCCTTAATTTATAAGCGCGGTATAAAAACGGTTTATTTCGGCGGCGGTACACCTAATTTAATCGGGCATAAAGGAATAAGTGAAATATTAAACGAGATAAAAGAGAATTTTAATACGGAAAATACCGAGGAAATCACCGTGGAGTGTAACCCCAATTCCGTCACGGAGGAGTTTTTTACAGAAGTTAAAAAAGCCGGGGTGAACAGAATTTCCATGGGTCTGCAGTCTGCAAACAGCGGCGAGCTTAAGTTTTTAGGCAGAAAGCACAGCGCTGAAAACGTTTTGAATGCGGTAAGCTTTGCTAAAAAAGCAGGAATTGAGAATATTTCCCTTGATTTAATGATAGGATTAGAAAATCAGACAAAGGAAATGCTTTTAAACTCCGTTGAGTTTTGTGCGCTTCTGGATATTCCTCATATTTCCTCCTACATTTTAAAAATTGAGGAAAACACTCCTTTCGCAAAAAGGAATATAGTTTTACCGGATGAGGATGCAAGTGCCGAGCTTTATCTGTTTGTCAGCAAGGAGCTTGAAAAACGCGGCTATAACCAGTACGAAATAAGTAACTACAGTAAAGAAGGTATGGAAAGCCGCCATAATCTGGTTTACTGGCAAGGGAAAGAGTATTTGGGTATAGGTCCGGGCGCTCATTCCTTTATGGAGAATAAAAGGTTTTATTATGAAAGGGACCTTAAGGCTTTTATAGAAGGTGCCGCCATCGTAGATGATGGCGAAGGCGGAGACTTTGAAGAGTTTTTAATGCTGAATTTAAGGCTTAAAAGAGGTTTAATAAAAAAAGAGTGCGCTGAAAAATTTATTGACGGCGAAATTTTATTTAACGAGGCTTTAAAAAAAGCTAAAAAAATTCCCGATATGTATATAGAAACCGACAGTGAGAGAATTGCCATTACCAAAGAAGGCTTCCTTATTTCCAATACGATAATTTCGATGCTCATTTAATGAAATCTGTCGCCTTTTGCAGATTATAGAATTAATAAACAGTATATAGAACAAATTAAATCTTTACCAAAACTTTGCCGCTTATTTCTTTATTAGCGGTGACAAAAACAAGGCCTATATAGTAGAATTAAAGTTTGCTCCTTGTTTATTTGACAGCCTTCGGTTTAAGTGATAAAATTATAAAAAACAATGAGGAGTGGGAAATATGAAACCTTTCTTTTGTATAGATATAGGCGATAAAGAAAAAAAGTACCTTTTGAACGGTGCAGAGCTTGTAACAGCTTCCGTCCCTGAGGAGCTTACAAAGGAATACAGAATTGCTTCGGATAAAAAAAGAATGCTTAAGGAAAAAGCCGAGCTCCCCAATATTTTAAAAATTGCTACGGTGCTTGCAGGCTTGATGGCTGTTTTAAGTGTTGCTACCATTGTAATGTCTTTCTTTGATGCTGAAAGGGCTGCCGCTCTTGAAGCCAACGGATATACAGAAACTATAGGTATGGCTGTTGTAGGCGCTTTGCTTTGCGGCTTCTTAATTTTCTACGGTAAAAAGAGAAAAGAAAAGGTGCTTGAAAGCTTTGAATTTAAAAATACAGAGGATAAAATTAAAAAAGCTGTGGAAAAAATGCGTGCAGAGCTTCTTGTTCCCGCGGATGCTTTGGAAACAGAGGTGCTTGCCTTCCCTTATAAAGTAAAGGGCGAAACCGTGGAATTTCACCCGTCCAAGGACGGTTACAAGAGGGCGGATAACTGCAAGTTTATGCTCTTTAAAGAGGGAGAAAGCCTTGTTTTTTCTGCACTTGATAAGAAGTTCGCCTTCCCGATTAGCGGCTTAAAATGCCTTAAAAGGGAAAAGGCGGAGCTGGTGCTTTCCTACTGGCACAAGAATGAAAAGTACGACAGCGATAATTTAAAAGCCTATAAAATGGATAACAGAAACGGCAACGTCATTATAAATGAATACTTAAGCCTTTATATTGAAAGGGAAATTGAAGAAAGCACGGAAAAGGAAATCTGGACTGTAAACTTCCCTATTTACGAAAAAGATGCTGTAGAAAGTATCACAGGGCTTAAAGCGGAATAAAAAGAAAAGCTTGCTTCAAAATCGAGGCAAGCTTTTTACATATCAGTGAATATAAAAGGGACTGCCTCATTTAAATGAGACAGTCCCATAATTTATACTTTTATTTATCAGATACCGAGAACGTTTGTAACGTCAGCTGTCATCTTAGCGATGATTTCGTCAGATTCAGCCTTAGTCTTGCCCTTACCGGAAAGGTAGATCTTGATCTTGGGCTCTGTACCGGAAGGACGAACGATAAGCTTGGAGCCGTTTTCGAGTCTGTACTCAAGAACGTTGGACTTGGGAAGTGTGATTTCACTCTTTACGCCGCCGTCGTCACGAACAGAGAGCTTATAGTCGCTGTTACCGATAACCTTGAAGCCTGCAATTTCAGCAGGAGCGTTATTTCTTAACTTATCCATAATAGCTGACATAGTCTTCATGCCGTCCTCACCTTCGAATGCGAAGTTGCAAAGGCCGTTCTTATAGTAGCCGTATTTCTCATAGAGGCTGTTGATAGCGTCCACAAGTGTCATACCGTGCTTCTTGTAGTAGGAAGCCATTTCGCAGATAAGCATGGAAGCATCAACTGCGTCCTTATCTCTTACATAGCCGCCGCTAAGGTAGCCGTAGCTCTCTTCGAAGCCAAGGAGATATCTTTCGGGGTGGCCGCCCTCTTCAAGCTCAGCGATAACGTCACCGATGTACTTAAAGCCTGTTAATACTCTTCTTATCTCAACGCCGAAGTCAGCAGCGATGTCGTTTACCATGTCTGTGGAAACGATTGTAGTAACAGCAACGGGATTTTCGGGAAGTGTGCCCTGCTCTTTTCTGAAACGGCAGATGAAGTCAAGCATTAAAATACCAACTTCGTTACCTGTCATAAGAACGTACTGACCGTTCTGGTTAACAGCAATACCTGCTCTGTCGCAGTCGGGGTCTGTTGCAAGTAATAAATCGGGGTTAACCTTCTCACAAAGCTCTAAGCCCTTCTGGAGTGCTTCTCTGATTTCAGGGTTCGGATAGGGACAAGTGGGGAAGTTGCCGTCGGGCTCGCTCTGCTCGGGAACAACTGTAACGTCCTTAACACCGATTTCATCTAAAATGCGAAGAACACATCTCTTACCTGAACCGTTAAGAGGAGTGTAAACTATCTTAAGGTTGTCAATGCCGCCGCCAAGGATACTTACACCCTTAACTGCTTCGATAAATGCGTCAACTGTATCGTCACCGATAAATACTATCTTACCTTCAGCAACAGCTGTGTCAAAATCCATCTTCTTAACATCGTCAAAAATGTCAAGTGCCTGAATTTCAGCCATAATGCCGTCAGCCATATCAGCTGTTACCTGGCAGCCGTCGGAGCCGTATGCCTTGTAGCCGTTGTACTTAGCGGGGTTGTGGCTGGCTGTTACACAGATACCAGCATCACACTTTAAATGTCTTACAGCAAAGCTGAGTGCGGGAGTGGGCATAAGTTCAGGATAAAGGTAAGCTTTAATGCCTGCATTAGCTAAAACAGCGGCGGATTCTCTTGCGAAAAGAACACCCTTGTTACGGCTGTCGTGAGCAATTGCAACTGAAAGCTCTTTACCTTCTGTGTTGTGTTTAACAAGGTAATTTGCAAGGCCCTGAGTAGCTTTTCTAACGGTATAAACGTTCATTCTGTTTGTACCTGCACCGATAACACCGCGAAGACCGCCTGTACCAAATTCGAGATCCTGGTAGAATCTGTCGTTGATTTCTTCGGGTTTACCCTCAACGGATAAAAGCTCCTCTTTAAGGTCCTTGTCATCAAGGTCGTAGTTTAACCATCTTTCATACTGTGAAACAATCATTCTTTAGCCCTCTTTTCTATATTTTTAAATTAGAATAGTCATAATATTCCTTATAATAATCTTAACATCAATTCAGTTCAAAGTCAATAAAAAACAAGTTGCCTTAAGCTTCTTAAAATCTTCTTTCAGGACTTAAATGGACAATATTCGTTAAAACTCCTCCGTTTATAAGCTCTATAACGCCGTAGCTGGGCTCGTAGTTAGTAAGTGAGCCGGGGTTCATTACGTATAAGCCGTCCTCGTAATAGTTTACAGCCTTGTGGGTGTGGCCGAATAAAACTATATCCGCATAGCAGTTTCTTGCCGTAAGCTTAATGTCCTCATCCTGAAATTTCACGAAGTGCATATGCCCGTGGGTGTAGAAAAATTTCTTATCCTCCAGGGTAACGGTGCCTGTCAAATCAAGGCTTGAACCCCAGTCGCAGTTGCCCCTGACCATATAGAAGCATTTTTCCGGAAAGTCGAATTTAACTTTGTTGACGTCGTTTTCGCCGTCACCAAGGAAGAAAACCACCTCGGCTTTTTGCTCCTTCATAAGTATTCTTTTGAGTATATCTGCTCTGCCGTGGATATCGGAAACAACTATTATGCGCATAAATTAGCTCCTTTTAACATAGATATCAGTGTTAGTTTAATTTGTAAAGGGGTATTTGTATGAATAATATAAACGATAAGGATAAGATGAGTGCACTCTTAAAAATTGCAGCGGAAAAGCTTGGCACAACGCCTGAAAATTTAAGCTCCGCCGCAAAAAGCGGTGATATGGGTAAGCTTTTGAAAGAAAACGAAAGCCAAAAGGTAAATGAAGTTATAAATAATCCCGAAAAACTCAGGGAGCTTTTAAAAAGCGAGGAGGCAAAAAAGCTTATGAAAGCCTTCGGCTTAAAAGGGAGTGAATAAATGGACGGCATCGAAAATAAAATAGGTGAGATTCTTTCAAACCCCGAAAGTATGAAGGAGATAATGAATATAGCAAAGTCCCTTGGTTTTTCTCCCGAAAACGAAGCACCCGAAAATATGCCTGAAAAGAAGGAAACAGTTCCTCCTGACGATATGATGGCAATGTTTACAAAGCTTGCGCCGCTTTTAAGCGAAGCAAAAAAGGAGGACGATTCCACAAGGCTTCTTAAGGCTTTAAAACCTCTGCTTTCGGAAAAAAGACGCGAAAAGGTGGACAGTGCCATAAAGATAATAGGTCTTTTAAGACTGATGCCTGCCTTAAAGGAGAGCGGAGCGCTTAAATCGGTATTTGGTTCCATATTATAACGGGGCGGTGAAAAATTGGCACAGAATAATTTTGCAAATATGCACGCAGATGCTGTAAGGCGAGCAAGAGAGATGTATTCCCGAAGCAGATATGCTGAAACTAAACCGCAAGCGGAAAAGAGAGACAGCACGCCTGAGAATAAGCATATACAAAGTATGCAGAAAAGTACGCAAAAACCGAAGGATAACAAAAATGATCTGTTTGAATTTCTCCTTAAAGACCCTGATAAAACCATCATATTAGCCTTAATGATCATACTCAGCAGCGAAAAAACCGACAGCAGCCTGCTTTTTGCACTTATCTATTTGCTTATTTAACACCCTTAAATTTAATAATAACATAAATTTCCCTACATAACAATATTTACTTGATAAATCTGTTCTGATATGGTAAAATGCAGTTACTTTAAATCAGTAAAGGGCAAAAGAAATGAACAGATTTGAAAACAGCAATATAATTGTTATAAAGGTGGGAACCTCCACCTTAACGCATAAAAGCGGAAATTTAAATATAAGAAGGTTTGAAAGCCTTTGCAAGGTTATAAGCGATTTGCAGAATTCAGGCAAAAAGATAGTGCTTGTTTCAAGCGGTGCTGTAGGCGTTGGTATGGGTAAATTAGGACTTTCCAAAAGACCAACAGAAACCGAGAAAAAGCAGGCTTTAGCTGCTGTGGGTCAATGCGAGCTTATGTTTATGTACGACAAGGTTTTCAGCGAATATAACCGAAACATCGCTCAGGTGCTTTTAACAAAGGACGTAGTCCTTGAGCCTATTAAGAAAAGAAATGCTCATAATACTTTCATTGAGCTTCTTAATATGAACATTATCCCCATAGTAAATGAGAACGATACCGTGGCGGTTGACGAGCTGGAAGGCGAACATTTCGGCGATAACGATACTCTTTCAGCCATAGTTGCTACACTTATTGGTGCTGACACATTGGTTATTTTAACGGATATTGATGCTCTTTACACAGCTAACCCCAAGCTTGATAATAACGCAAAAAGAATCCCCGTAATTGAGAATATTACCGAGGAAGTTGAAGCCATGGCAGGCGGTGCAGGTTCAAGCCTTGGCACCGGCGGAATGCAGACTAAAATTAAAGCCGCTAAAATTGCCACGGCAGAAGGCATTGACTGCCTTATAGTAAGCGGCGACGATCCCAATAATCTCTACGATTTATTTGACGGTAAGGATATCGGCACACTTTTTATGAAGAAGGAAAAGTAAAATGACAGAGGAAATGAAATTAACAGGCATAAAAGCTAAGAAAGCATCACGCACGCTTCTTACTTTAAATAGCCGCACAAAAAAGGAAATGCTCTATAAAATGGCTGAGTTCCTTATTAAGGAATGTCAGTATATTATAGAAGAAAATAAAAAAGACCTTGAAAATGCCGTGAAAAACGGAATGAAACCCTCCATGCAGGATAGACTTATGCTGAATGAGGGAAGAATCAAGGGTATGGCGGATGCTGTTAAAGCAGTTGCCGAGGAAAAAGACCCTGTGGGTATTGTTCTGGAGGGCGAAACTCTTGAAAACGGCTTGCAGGTTAAAAAGGTAACGGTGCCCCTTGGAGTTATAGGAATTATTTACGAGGCACGCCCCAACGTAACAAGTGATGCGGCGGCTTTGTGTTTAAGAAGCGGTAACGCCTGTATTCTTCGCGGCGGTAAGGAGGCAATCAACTCCAATATTGCGGTTGTAAAGGTACTGCGTGAGGCAATCGCTATGGCGGGTGTTGACCCTGACGTATGCCAGCTTGTTACGGATACATCAAGAAGCAGCGCCACGGAATTAATGACTATGACAGAGTACCTGGATGTTTTAATTCCCAGAGGCGGCGCAGGTCTTATTAAGTCCGTTAAGGAAAATTCCCGTGTACCCGTTATCGAGACAGGTGTAGGTAACTGCCATATATTTGTAGATGAAAGCGCCGATTTAAGTATGGCAGCGGAAATAGTTTTCAACGCTAAAACCTCCCGTCCGTCGGTATGTAATGCCTGCGAAACCCTTTTAGTACATAAAAATATTGCAGAAAAAGCTCTTCCCTTAATTAAGGAAAAGCTTGATATAAAGAACGTGGAAATAAGGGGCTGTGAAAAAACAGCTGTAATTATTTCTTGTACAGAAGCTACAGAGGAAGATTTTGCCACAGAATTTTTAGATTATATCATTTCTGTTAAGGTAGTGGATTCCGTAGATGAAGCTATAGAGCATATAGCAAAATATTCCACCCACCACAGTGAGTGTATTGTAACGGAAAGCATTAAGAGTATGGAGGAATTTACAAGTAAGGTAGATTCCGCCGCAGTTTACGTAAATGCTTCCACACGCTTTACCGACGGCGGTGAGTTAGGTCTTGGTGCCGAAATCGGCATCTCCACTCAGAAATTACACGCAAGAGGTCCTATGGGACTTAAAAACCTTGTTTCTTACAAGTATATAATTACGGGTAAGGGTCAGGTAAGATAAAATTAATTAGGCAAATTAAAGTCAGCAATTTTGTTATAGACAAGGTTGCTGATTTCATTTTAGAATATAATTAATAAATTTAAGGAGACTTAATATGTACATAGTAAACGTAAATGCAGAGAAAGTGATGGGTAAAATCAAGCCGCTTCACGGTATAGAGAACGCTCCCGTTGTACACGGCAGCAGCGGACAGTTAAGGCTTTGGAAAAAAGCAGGTTTTCCTTTTGCGCGACTTCACGATGCAGATTATCCCAGAGGTCCCGTAGTTGATATTCCAAGAATATTCCCGAATTTCGAAGCTGATGAAAACGACCCCAAAAACTATTCTTTTGAAAATACCGATCATGTTATTGAGGGAATTAAGGAGTGCGGAGCCGAAATTATTTACCGCTTAGGTACTTCTATTGAGCATACAAGAAAGAAAATAGATACAATTGTGCCTCCCGATATGGAAAAGTGGGCAAGAATTGCTTTAAATATCATCCGCCACTACAACGAAGGTTGGGCAAACGGATATCACTTTAATATCAAATACTGGGAAATATGGAATGAACCCAACTTAACTCAGGACGATATGTGGCAGGGCACAAGGGACGATTATTTCAGACTCTACGAAACCACTTCAAAGATGATTAAAAAGGAATTCCCCGACCTTTACGTTGGCGGTCCCACTCTTGCTGAAGCCATTGAGTATG
>JAGBID010000206.1 GCA_017935165.1 Clostridia bacterium | reverse complement strand
GCTTACGAAGCAAAAACAACACCAAACTGCCGTGAAGCCTGTTCAAATTGCGGTGCAGCTTGTTACAAAGGAGGTATTTGCGTTGAAAAACATAAGAATATGGTTTAAAAAACTTAATACCGCCAGGTACATATCTCACCTCGATTTAAGCCGCTGTATGGAACGTGCCATTCACAAGGCAAAGCTTCCTTTCTGGTATACTGAGGGTTTCAATCCTCACGTATTTTTAACAATTACAATGCCTCTGTCCTTGGGCTTTAGCGGCACAAGGGAGTCAATGGACGTTAAATTATTGGATGATGATTATCCTTACGAGGAAATTATCGCAAAATTAAACAGCGGTCTTCCCAAGGATATTGAAGTCTATGAAGTAACCGAAGCTAAAATGAAGCCGGGAGCGGTTGCTTTTTCTAAGTACGAGATTGAAATAAGCGAACCGGACGCAGCTTTAATAGCCGATAACATTGAAAAAATGTTTGAAGACGAAAAGGTTATGGTACTAAAAAAGACAAAGAAGGGTGAGGGAGAGATAGACATTAAACCAGACTTTGAAAAAATGAAAACAGTAGTCAAGAAGGAAGATTTTGTAAAGTATACAGTTATACTTAAAAGCAGTAATAACGGCAGCATAAACCCGAATCTTCTTTTTGATGCATACTTCAATAAATACGGCAAACAGATATACGCAAGAATAAACCGCGTATTCTGTTATAACGATAAAATGAATCTGTTTATATGAATAAACAGCAGGGAAAATAAAAGTTGTTTTTTGTGTAAAATTATACTTGCTTTTTTATACAAAGTATGATATTATACTAAGGCATTTGAAACCGTTTGCTCCTCAAAAGCTGCAAATGGGGTTCAAAGCCCGGTAAAACCGAGTATTTGAAACTGACAGTCCTCTGCAAAGGTGCATGAATGTCTAAAAAAATTGGAGGAAAATCAAATGGATGCATTAAAACTTATTGCTGCAGAATCCGTAAAAAACGAAATCCCTGAGTTTGGCATCGGTGATACAATCAAGATCGGTGTTAACATCCGTGAAGGTGACAAGGAAAGAGTTCAGTACTTCGAGGGTACAGTTATTGCTCGTAAGGGCAGTGGCGTAGCTGAGACATTTACAGTTCGCCGTATTTCCTACGGTGTAGGTGTTGAGAGAGTATTCCCCATCCACTCACCCAACGTTAAGGATATCACAATTATCCGTAAGGGTCATGTTCGTAGAGCTAAGCTTTATTATCTCCGTGATAGAGTTGGTAAGGCTGCTAAGGTTAAAGAGCAGATCAAGTAAGAAAGATTTTCTTAAGAAAAAGGAGACAAATTTTTGTCTCCTTTATTTTTTTCTTGATTGTTTACATTATTTTTGTATACTAAGATAAAATAGAAATAGTATTGCTTGTTTTAATAAGGAATTTATTTATGAATGAAAATAACATTTATGAAGAACAGGATATGCAGGAAGAGAATATCGGGGAAATAAGCAGAAAGAAGAAGATAATATTAAACCTTTACGAATGGGTAGAGGAGTTTACAATAGCGATTGCTGTTATCGTTATACTGCTTTCTTTTGCTGTCAGAGTTGTGACCGTAAGCGGTACTTCAATGCTGCCAAATTACAGACACAACGACAGACTCATTATTACTTCCTATAACAATGAGATAAACGTCGGCGATGTAGTTGTGTTGGTGGATGTTTTAGATGAACCGATTATTAAGAGAGTAATCGCTACAGAGGGACAGACAGTTGATATAGATACAGAAAAAGGCATTGTATACGTAAACGGAGAAGCTCTGGATGACAGTGTATACGGTATAGAAAACGGAATAACTTTTTTAGAATCTGCCGCCATGTTTCACACAAAATTCCCCTGCACGGTACCCGAAGGACATATTTTCGTGTTAGGTGATAACAGACGTGTATCAAATGACAGCCGCTACAGCGCTATCGGTATGGTCGATGAAAGAAAAGTCCTGGGCAAAGCATTTTTCAGTATTTTCCCTTTTGATAAGATAGGTTTTACAAAATAAGAAAGGTAAAAAATAATATGAGTGATTTTCAGAATATACAGTGGTTTCCGGGTCATATGACCAAGGCAAGGCGACAAATTGAAAAACATTTAAAGCTTGTTGATATAGTAATTGAAATTGCAGACGCAAGAATTCCTGTAGCAAGCCGTAACCCTGTTTTAAAGAGCATTATTAACAATAAACCCAAGATGCTTCTTTTAAATAAAGCGGATGTAGCAGACCCTAAGGAAACAGAAAAATGGCTTAATTCCTATAAAGAAAGAAATATAAAAGCTCTGCCAATTGACTGTAAAACAGGCAAAGGTATAAACAACATCCTTCCTGCAGTTAAAGAGGTTTTAGCACCTCAGATTGCTGCCTGGAACAGAAAGGGAATGGTGGGCAGACCTATTAAAATTATGGTTGTAGGTATTCCTAACGTTGGTAAATCCTCCCTTATAAATAAAATGTGCAAAGGCGGCAGTGCCGGTAAAGCAGAAGTTCAGGACAGACCGGGTGTAACAAGGGAGAATAAATGGTTCACAATCGGTAAGGGGTTTGAGCTTCTTGACACCCCCGGTGTTTTGTGGCCTAAATTTGAGGATAAAGCAGTAGGCGAAAAGCTTGCTTTCACAGGTGCTGTTAAGGATGAGATAATTGATATTGAGCATCTTGCCGCAAGATTTCTTGAAGAAGTAAGAACACATTATCCGAATGCCGTTAACGATAGGTATAAGACGGAGATTGAAAATATAAACGAATTACAGGGTCACGAGATACTTGAGAAAATATCGGTTAAGCGCGGTATGTTGTTACCGGGCGGCATAGCCAATACAGAGCGCGGCGCCATAGCAGTACTTGATGAATTCAGAGCAGGCAAGCTTGGAAGGATAACACTTGAGCATTATGAAAAAAGATAAAGAATTAATAATGGACCACAGCTTTGAGAATGCTGCAAGGGAAAAAGGCTATAAGCTTATATGCGGTATTGATGAAGCAGGCAGAGGTCCTTTGGCAGGACCTGTTTGTGCAGCTGCGGTAATTTTGCCTGAAGGAATAGAAATAGAAGGGCTTAACGATTCAAAGAAGCTTACCGAAAAGAAAAGAGAAAAGCTTTATGATGTTATTATGGAAAAAGCTTTGGCTTACGGTATTGCTTTCGCCGATGAAAAAGAAATTGATGAAATTAATATTTTACAGGCAACCTTCCTTGCTATGAAAAGGGCAACCGATATGCTTCAGGTAAAACCTGACTACGCTTTGGTTGACGGTAACCGTATGCCTAAGCTCGATGTTGACGGTGAAACTATCGTCAGCGGTGATGCTTTATCTCCGTCAATTGCGGCGGCTTCCATACTTGCAAAAGTAACAAGGGACAGGCTTATGCTTGAATACGATAAAGAATACCCTGAGTATCAGTTTGCAAAGCATAAAGGCTATGGTACAAAGGTACATACGGAAGCAATTAAGGAATTTGGTCCCTGCAAAATCCACAGACTTACTTTCTTAAAGAAATTAAAGTAATAAATAAAGGTATTTATTAATATGGATAATTCAACGGGTGTTTTGGGCGAAAATTACGTGGCTGAGCTTATAAAAGAAAAAGGCTATAAGCTTGTTATCAGGAACTATAAGCTTAAAATGGGTGAAATAGATATAATAGCCAAAAACGATAAGTACATTATTTTTGTAGAGGTAAGAACAAGAAAAGAAGGGGGAATGATTCATCCCCTTGAAACAATTACCAACGCAAAAAAGAGGAATGTTATGCGAACAGCCACCTATTTTCTGATGCAGTATCCCTTTGACCTGCAGCCTCGTTTTGATGTTGCAGCGGTTGAAACAAGGCAAGGCAAAGTAGTTTCCTGCCAATATATTGAAAACGCATTCGGAAATTTCTAAGCATAGCAAAATGTATGAATTAAGGGAAGCTTTATATGAGGTATTTTGATTTACATTGTGACACTCTTACAAACTGTTATAAACAGCACGAGGGTCTGAAAAATAACAACCAGCATATTTCTTTTGAAAAATCACCTGCACAGGTTTACATACAGTGCTGTGCCTGCTGGATACAGGAGACCATCAAAAAAGAAAATGCATGGCAGTATTTTGTTGATTGTGCCGAGCTTTTAAAAAGGCAAAAAGAAGAGCACGGCGTTTCTCAGATAATAACAAATGCAGAACTTAAAGAGGCTAAAAAGAGCGTAGGCGCAATATTAACTATTGAAAACTGTGCTGCTTTTGCTGGCGAGCTTTCTAATATTGAAAAAGCTTATAACTACGGCTGTAAAATGGCTACCCTCACCTGGAACGGTGCAAACGATTTAGGCAGTGGTGTCCGTTCAGGTGAAAGCTACGGTCTTACCGAATTTGGCAAGAAAGCAGTAAAGGAAATGGAAAGAGTAGGTATGGTTATCGATATTTCCCATGCAAGTGAAATCCTTTTCTGGGATGTTATTGAGCATACTGAAAAACCGGTTGTTGCCAGCCACTCCAATTCAATTACTCTTTGCTCCAATAAACGTAATTTAACAGATGCACAGTTCAACGAAATTAAAAAGCGCGGCGGTGTTGTTGGATTAAACTTTTTCAAAAAGTTTTTAAATGACGATTTCGAAAATGCTTCTATGGAGGATATTTTCAGGCACGCTGAGTATTTTCTTTCCTTGGGCGGTGAGGATGTAATTGCAATGGGAAGTGACTTCGACGGTTGTGAGATTCCTGACGATATGAAAGGAATCGAGAGTATAGAAGAGCTTTATAATATTTTCGCAAAGCACAACTATAGCGAGGAGCTTATTGATAAAATATTTTTTAAAAATGCTTTCGACTTCTTTAATAAGCATATAGTGTGATTTTTTCTTTACAAAGAGCAATAAAGTATGTATAATAGCCTTTGTTAAAAATAGTCACTTAAGGTTATATCAACACGGCAGCAGGCAAAAGCTGTCAGGAAAGGGGCTTTGCAAGACAAAGCTTAGGTAAAAGATTATGTTATATAAAAGTACAAGAAACAACAATTTAAAAGTAACTGCCTCCGAGGCAATTGCCAGAGGTATTTCAGAGGAAGGCGGACTTTTTGTTCCTGAATATTTTCCTTCCGTAAGAGATAAGTTGTCTTATTTAAGAAAACTTGATTACATATCTCTTTCAAAGGAAATTCTTTCTTTATACCTTACAGATTATACTAAGGAAGAAATCGGCGAGTGTGCTGAAAAAGCTTACGAAACAAGTAAGTTCTCAGGAGAGCAGGTCAGACTTCACGAAGTAGAAAATGAGGATGGTATTTATTCTTTGGAGCTTTGGCACGGACCTACCTGTGCATTTAAGGATATGGCGCTTCAGATTCTTCCTCACCTTCTTACTAAAGCTTTTAAAAAGCAGGCTGACGGCAAAAAAGCTGTAATCCTTGTTGCAACATCAGGTGATACAGGCAAGGCTGCTCTTGAAGGCTTTAAAGATGTTGAAAATACACAGATCATTGTATTCTATCCTGAAAATGGCGTAAGTCCTATGCAGCTTCGCCAGATGAACACTCAGGAAGGTGAAAACGTATGTGTTTGTGCGGTTAAAGGTAATTTTGATGACTGCCAGACTCAGGTAAAGCGTATATTTACTTCTCCCGAGCTTAAAGTAAAGCTCAGCGAAAATAATATGCTTTTCTCAAGTGCCAACTCTATTAACTGGGGCAGACTTCTTCCGCAGATTGTTTATTATTTCTATGCTTACTTCCGTTTCCTTGACAGGATGGGTGTAGAGGATGAGGAAGAGGCAATAAATATTGTTGTTCCCACAGGTAATTTCGGTAATATTCTTGCTGCGTACTATGCAAAGATGATGGGACTTCCCGTAAATAAATTTATCTGCGCAAGTAACTCCAATAACGTACTTACTGATTTTATAAACACCGGTAAGTACGATAAGCAGAGAAAGTTCTACACAACAATTTCACCTTCAATGGATATTTTAGTTTCAAGTAACCTTGAAAGACTTCTTTATCATCTTACAGACGGAAACGATAAGAAGACCGCAGAGTGGATGAAAGCATTAAATGAAAAGGGCGAATATACTGTAGATGCTATTGTAGCAAATAAGGTTAAAGAGCTTTTTGCTGCATACTGCTGCGGCGAAGCTGACACAAGCAAAACAATAAACAGCTGCTTTGAAAACTCAGCTTATCTTATCGATACACATACAGCAGTTGCGTTCAAAGCAATTAACGACTATAGGGAAGAAAATGACGATTACACACCTGCTGTTATTGCTTCTACAGCAAGTCCCTATAAATTCAGTAAAAGCGTGCTTTCCGCAATCAGTGATTTTGAAAGCGATGATGAGTTTGTGCTTGTTGAAAAGCTTTCCGAAGTTTCAGGTCTTGAAGTACCTAAGTCACTTAAAGCTCTTAAAGAGAAGAAAACTCGCTTTACAAATGTTTGTGACCGCGAGAGCATTGCAAGTTTTGTTTTAGATACACTTGGAATAGAAGGTTAATTCTATGTCGATTTTTGTAATAGCGGACCTTCACCTGTCCCTTGGCAGTAATAAGCCTATGGATGTTTTCCACGGCTGGAGTGATTACGTGGAAAGGCTCAGGGAAAACTGGGATAAAATAGTTAAGGATACGGATATAGTCGTAGTGGCGGGGGATATCTCCTGGGCTATGAAGCTGGAAGAAACCTATAACGATTTTAAATTTATCCATGAGCGTCCGGGTAAAAAGCTTTTCCTTAAGGGTAACCATGATTATTGGTGGACTACAAAAAATAAGATGGATAATTACTTAAAGGAAAAAGGCTTTGATACAATTGAAATTATACACAACAGTGCTTTTATCCACGAAGATATGGCTGTATGCGGTACACGAGGCTGGATGTATAATTCTGTTTCCGATGAGGATAAAAAGATAACCTTAAGGGAAGCGGGCAGGCTAAAAACAAGCCTTGAAGCTGCGAAAAATGCAGGGGTCAGACCCGTTGCATTCCTTCACTATCCGCCCGTATACGGTGACTTTGTATCCGAGGAAATTATGAATACACTTAAAGCTTACGGTGTTAAAGACTGCTACTACGGCCACATACATAATTCACTCGCAGCAAAGAAAGCTATAATAGGTGAGTATGATGGAATCAGAATGCACCTTATTTCCTGCGATACAATAGGTTTTTGCCCTGTTCTTGTAAGATAAATTGTTAAATTTATGAAAATATTTAAATATTGTAGTGGAAATTTAAAGATTACTGTGGTATAATATTTCGCGATGCGTGTGTAAATCGGTAAATTATGGTTTTACGCATATTAAAAAGTAATAAATTTCTTGTAAGGGGAATATAAAAATGAATCTTAAAGCAACAACCAAAATTGACACAAATAAATATGAGTTGGAAATTGAAATTCCTGCTGCTGACTTCGATGCTGCTGTAAACGCTGCATACAAGAAGGAAGGCAAGAAGATGCTAATGGTAACTTCAAGTTTCGCATAGTCGGTGGTATAGATCATACCGTCAACTCTGTTTGCCTCGTCGGGAGTAATTTCTTTG
>JAGBID010000205.1 GCA_017935165.1 Clostridia bacterium | reverse complement strand
GTAAGAGAGAGCTGCAGCTGTGGGCTCGTTGATGATTCTCTTAACCTCGAGACCTGCAATTTTACCTGCATCCTTTGTAGCCTGACGCTGAGCATCTGTAAAGTAAGCAGGAACTGTGATAACAGCGCTTGTAACTGTTTCGCCAAGGTAAGCTTCAGCGTCAGCCTTAAGCTTCTGAAGAATCATAGCGGAGATTTCCTGGGGAGTGTAATCCTTACCGTCGATTGTAACCTTGTGGTTTGTGCCCATTTCTCTTTTAATGGATGCAACTGTTCTGTCAGGGTTTGTGATAGCCTGGCGCTTAGCAACCTGGCCTACCATTCTTTCGCCTGTTTTAGAAAATGCAACAACAGAGGGAGTTGTTCTTGTGCCTTCTGCATTAGCGATAACGACAGGCTCGCCGCCTTCAATAACTGCTACGCAGGAGTTTGTTGTACCTAAGTCAATACCAATTGTCTTTGCCATAATATATTACCTTCCTTTTAAATAAGAATTTGTTTTTATAAATTAAAAGCATTGTAAAAACTTTGCTTTTAGTTTGCTACCTGAACCATTGCATGGCGTATAACCTTTTTACCTATTCTGTAGCCCTTCATAAACACAGCGGAAACAACATTGTCGCCTAATTCATCATTATCAATGTGTGATACCGCGTTGTGAATTTCAGGGTCAAAGCTTTCACCGACTACACCAATGGCAGTTATATTGAGCTTTGTGAAGCTTTCTTCAAATTGCTTTGCTATCATTTCAATACCTTTTTTCATTGTGTCGCTGTCGGCATTTTCTACAGCTAAAGCTCTTTCAATGTTGTCGGCTACGGGAAGAAGCTGCTTGATGGTTTCGGAAACGCCGTCGCTGAATATTCCTGCTTTTTCATTAGCTGTGCGCTTTCTGAAGTTATCATATTCAGCTAAAATACGTAGGTGGTTTTTCTTGAATTCCTCATATTCAGCCTTAAGATTTTCAAGCTCTTCTTTTTCTTTTGATTTCTTTTCTTTCTTTTTGGAAGTTTTTTCTGCCTTTTCCTCGGAAACTTCCTCAGCTTTATTTTCTGTGGCTTCGGCTTCCTCGGGAGCTACGGCAGCTTCCTGTTCTTTTATTTCTTCAGACACCTTTTATGGCTCCTTTCAATTCTATATCTCCTTCATAAGAACGTGCAAATATTCACTCAGAACAGAAGCTGTATGATTTAAAAGAGCAGTTGTTTTAGTGAAATCCATTCTCATGGGACCTACAAGTGTTATGCTTCCGGAGGGCACACCCATTATTTCATAGGGTGTACTTATAAGACAAGCGTTCCTTAGCTCCTGTTTACCTGTTTCGCTTCCTAAAAGTATGTTAGCTTTGCCCGGCTTCATACTCTCAAGGGGGACTATTTTCAGCGGCTTCTGTAAAAGATTGATAATGCTTTTAACATCGCTTTGTGAAAACTCAGGGTAATTTAAAAGGTTAAGTTCACCGGAAAGCACTGTGTTTAAGCTTTGCTTCTCGTTTACGGTTTCGTAAAATGCAAGTAAAGCAGGGGAAAGAAGTGCTATCATATCTCCAAGGCTTATTGCTAAGCTTTGAAGGAATGAAGGACCTATTTCGTTTATCCTGACGCCTGTGACACGTTCGTTGAATATTCTGAAGAATATTCTCATAATGTCGTGGTTTAAATCGTAGTCACAGCTGAACAGCTTGGTCTTAATACCGCCTTCTGAACTTATCAAAATCAGCATCGCTTTTCTGCGGCTTATCTGTACAAACTGCACAGCCTTGATATAAGCTTTTCTTCCGTCAGGTTCTGTTACAGCAACAAGATTATTTGTCAGAAGGCTTAAGGCTGATGCGGCTTTCTTTATAAGCTCAACTGTGTTGAAGGCTTCGGAGCTTACTGCGGCGCTTAAGGAGTTTTTTATGCTGTCACTTAAAATATGATCGGTTTTATTGGCATTCAGGTATTCCCTGAAACCTCTTTCGGAAGGAACTCTGCCTGCCGAGGTGTGAGGCTGTAAAAGGTAACCCATCTCAATAAGGTCAGCCATCTCGTTACGGATGGTAGCAGAGGAGACACCGATTTTTTCAGCTATTATTTTGCTTCCTACAGGGTCGCCGCTTTCAATATAGATATCGATTATAGAAGCAAGAATTTTAAGTTTTCTTTGTGATAGCTCCATAATCAAATCTCCTTTAATGTTGATTAGCACTCGAACATGTTAAGTGCTAAGCTCTGATAATAATTTACCACTTAGCACTCGACTTGTCAAGGTGCTAATTGTAAATAGTTTATTAATTTGAAAGAAAATTATGCACTTGAACGGATAAAAATAACCGGAAGGTTTCCCTTCCGGTTAAATAAGTTAGTCAAGATTATTCCTCTTCAGCAGGAGTTTCTTCCTCAGCGGGAGCCTCTGTGCATTCGCAGCAGCACTCTTCAGCAGGAGTCTCTTCCTCAGCGGGAGCTTCTTCACATTCGCAGCAGCATTCGCACTCAGCTTCTTCAGCACAGCACTCACACTCTTCAGCACATTCGCAGCAATCGCACTCTTCGTCGCAGCAGCACTCACATTCGTCAGCGCCCTTTGTATAGTTTACGATCTTTTCCTTAACATCGTTATATGTGCTTACAGCCTTGTCCTTTGCGTCGTTATATACGCAAACAGCCTTGTCTTTTGTCTCAAAGAAAACTTCAGTAGCAGCTCTTGCGATATCGCCTACAACTTCTTTAGCAGACTTCTCAACGGGAACATCATCATTAACGATCATATCGATCTCTTTGTTCTCCTGATATCTCTTTGTTACTTTGTAAGCAGCATAAGCAGCGCCTGCAGCTACACCGAGACCTAATAAACTTTTAAAGAATCCCATGGTAAAACCTTCCTTTCAAATAATAAAGTCACTAACTTTAATTCATTATATACCATAATTTCAAAAATTCCAATAGTAAAATGAAACAATTTAAAAATTATTTAAAATTTTTAATCGTTTATTGCCATATTAAAGCAATAATGCTAAAATATCATTATAAACCGCTGCTTCATAAGTAGTGGTAACGCCTTTGTTGTTAATAGCTTTTTCAGGGTTAAACCATAAGGTATCAATATTTGCCAAGTTACCGCCCTTTATGTCAGCTGTTAAGGAATCACCTATAATAAGGCATTCACTTTCCTTTGCGTTTATTATACTTAGCACTTTGTCAAAATATTCTTTGTCAGGCTTTACTGCGTTTAAAAGCTCTGAGATGAATACACCTTTTATATACGGATAATAATCACATTCTTTTATTCTGCTTTCTTGAACGAATCCGATACCGTTAGTGATAATATAGATGTCGTAATGCTTTGAAAGTTTTTCAACAAGCTCCTTGGCGCCTTCGAATAGGAAACCGCCCTTTGAAAGATGTTTAGGGTAAGCCTCACTTAAAGCTTCAGCTTTTATCCCTGTTATATTCATCGCTTTTAAAAAGTCAGCGAATCTCCCAACCATAAGCTGAGGTTTAGTGCATTCCTTTCTTTCAAGCTTTTTCCACCAACTGTCATTAATATCGGAGTAAAGCTTAAGGACGTTATTGCTGTAAGGCATAAATTCCTCACAACCGCAGGATTTATATGCTTTTTCAAAAGCGAATTCTTCAGCCTTTTTAAAGTCCATCAAAGTACCGTCGTTATCAAATAAAAGGTATTTATATTTCATAATTAAAATTCCCCTTAATATACATTTTATAAACAGCTTTTATATATTATATCACATAAATTAAAAGGAGAAAAGAAATGAAAATAAAACGTGAAAATTTATTATTGATAATTATTTTGATTGTTACAGTAGCAGTTGTTGCTGTTTGGGGAAATATCACAAAAAATGAAAGCAGACCGGTGCTTGATACAGAAGTAAACAGTATAAGTGAATCTGTTTCCGATACAGGGATTAACAGCGAAAGTGTGAGTTCTGTTTCAACATCTGTAAGTAAGTATGAAAGTGAATATGAAAGTGAAAAAGAAGAAAGCGCCGTGATTATAAACACAGAGTCAGAAAAAACAGAAGAAGCACAAGTGAATGAAGAAATGAGAGGTGTGTGGATATCTTACCTTTCGCTCTCTGCTCAAAGTGAAGATGCTTTTAAAGAAAATTATAAAAATCTTTTAAACAAAGCAGAAAAAGAGAATATAACAGACGTTTTTGTTCACGTCAGACCCTTTATGGATTCTATGTTTGAATCCGAGTACTTTCCCGTTTCACATTTAATTGAAGGTGAGCAGGGAAGTAAGCTGAGTTTTGACCCCTTGGAATTTATGATAGCTGAAGCACACGGAAAGGGTATGAAGTTTCATGCCTGGATAAATCCCCTAAGAATCAAGACAAGCTCTACACCTAAGGTTTTAAGTGAAGAAAACGTATATAATAAATATAGTGAAAGCGACCCGTATTTCTTTATAGAAACGGAAACAGGAATTGTATTAAACCCTGCCTATTCCTTTACAAGGGAGCTGGTAGCAAACGGTATCAGAGAAATAGTAAGAAATTATAAAGTGGACGGAATACATTTTGACGATTATTTCTACCCTGAAAATTACGATATAGAAAGCGATAGTGCGTATATTTTGTATACGGAAAACGCTGACAATCCATTAAGCGGAAATGAATGGATGCAGGCGAATATTAATTCTCTTATATCCCTTTGCTATCAGGCTGCCAAATGCGAAAGTGATAAAGTTGTGTTCGGAATTTCACCCCAGGGAAATATGGATAACAACTTAAGAATAGGGGCGGATACAAAACTCTGGTGCGCGGTAAAAGGTTATGCCGATTATATCTGCCCTCAGCTTTACTGGAGTTATGAAAATCCCGCTTTAGGTTTTGGTGAAGCTTTCGATAATTGGCTGAGTTTACCCAAGCATGAGGAACTTAAGCTTTATATCGGTCTTGCACTATATAAAGTTGGCACGGAAAGTGATGCAGGCACCTGGGAAGATGGCGCCGCTATTATCCGCGAACAACAAAAGGACGCCTTAAATAAAGGCGCCCATGGCTACGTATTATATGAAATTTCACATTTTGATAAGCTCAGTGAATGATTAAGATTTTTAAATTAACCTAAAGAATCAAATTCCTTAATAAACCAGATATTATCGGGGTTTACGCTGTATTCCTTGCCGTCAAGGTAATTTAAAATACCGCCATCGGTTTTAAATTCAAACTGAAGCTTGTAGGAGTAAAGTGCCTGATAGGGAAAACCCGTCTTTTTGTTTTCCTTGTTGGTGCCGTATTTTCCGTCGCCTGCCAAGGGGTGACCTATGGATGCTAAGTGAGCTCTTATCTGGTGAGTTCTGCCCGTTAAAAGTTCAACTTCAAGAAGGGAATACTTATTGGAAGTTCTGATGGCATTATACTTTGTGATAATTGTTTTGGCGCCTTCCTTTTTCTTTTCGGAAATATACACACGGTTCTGGCTTTCGTTCTTTTCAAGGTAGCCCGTAAGGACATCGAACTTCTTTTTAACCTTACCGCAGGTAACACAGAGGTAGAATTTATTTATCTCCCTGTCTTTTACCTTCTGATTCATAATTCTAAGCGCCTCAGCATTTTTAGCAGCCATTACAATACCGCCTGTGTTGCGGTCAATTCTGTTAACAAGTGCAGGGGTAAAGCTCAATTCATCCTCGGGGTCATACTCCTTTTTATCGTAAAGATAGTGGTGCACTCTTGCAATAAGGGAATCGTAATGGTAGTTTTCGTCAGGATGAACTATAAGTCCCGGTTTTTTATCAAGGAGCATTATGTTTTCATCCTCATAAACTATGTTTAAAGTTTTAGGTGCCTTTAAAAAATCGTACTCCTTAGGCTTTTGCTGCAGGAAATCATCGTGCAGGAAAAGGTAAACCTCATCGTTTTCGTTTAGCTTATCCTTTATATCACAGCGCTTGCCGTTAATTTTAATATCCTTTTTTCTTATTGCCTTATAAAGCTCGGACTGAGGCAGGTTAGGGAAACTTTTGGTAAGAAATTTATCAATTCTCTGGCCTGCGTCATTTTTATTTATAATAATAGTCTTTTTCAAAATCAGTGTCCTTTAAATATCAAAGATTCTTTTTTCTTTTAAATGAGAATAATACCTGGGGCAGGGAAAGTGTAAGAGCCATACCCAGGGCAATTGCAATAGCTATGCTGAAGGTGCTGGCGGCGTAGGAAATAGCCTTGCTGCTTTCACTCATAAACATATAATAGCCGGTCTTATAAATTGCAATTCCCGGTACTAAGGGTATAATTCCGGGAATAAGGAAAATTGTTATGGGTGCTTTTCTGTGGTATGCAAACATTCTTGAAAGAGCAGTTAAAGCTACCGTTGAGAAGAAGGAAGCAAAACCTGCGTCCATACCGTAATAGGCAAGCACCATATAAATAGCCCAGGCGAAACCACCTGTAAGACCTGCGGATATCAGGTGCTTGTAAGGCGGGTTGAAGAAAATTGTAAATGCGGCGGAGGCAACGGAACAAATGATAAACTGAACGGGTACGTCTAAAACAAATTCAACCGTCATATTACTACACCTCCCAGTAAGCTGTAAATTTTAAAAGTAACACCAACACCTATGGCAATGCAGCCGCCAATAAGTGTAGCATCAACAAATCTTATGGTACCGCTTAAATAGTCGCTGTTTAAAAAGTCCCTTATGGAAGTAGTGAGTGCCACACCCGGTAATAAGGGGTATATAGAGCCAATTACAACGGAAGCCATATCCAAGGGGAAGCCTACGCACTTTAAAAGTATAGTAACTAAGGTGACAAGCGCGCTGGCTGTAATATTCACGATAAATTTTGATATTCTGTTTTCGGATGTATAGAAAAGGTAAAGCTGTAAAATGGTACCGCATACAAGGGCGGCTACACCGTCCAGCACGTTTTGTCTGCCGAAAACGTAGCAGTAACCTGCACAGCTGATGGCAGCAGCAAGCAGAGAAAGCCACTTCTTGCAGGTAGGGATCTCCCTTGATTTCTTAGCTATTTCGTAAGCTTCAGAAATTGAATATTTACCCTCGCATATTTCGCGGGAAAGCTGGTTAATAGCGCTTACTCTGCCAAGATGTAAGGAGGTGGTTCTTGTAAATTTAAGCTTTGCGGAGTGCTCCTCGCCGTTTTCTATACCCGTTGCCATTATTGCATTTGTTAAAACGAATACGTTAAAGTTTTCAACACCGTAGAAGTTGGCAACTCTTTCCATAGTGTCCTGAATTCTTGAAATTTCCGCGCCGTTTTCAAGCAAAATTTCACCCATTAAGAACGAAAGCTCTGTGGCGCTTATTTTATCACAAGCCATTAATATGTACTCCTGAATTATCTGTAATTTAAGCATAAAACCCTAATATAATTATATATAAAAGTTATAAGATTTTCAATAGCAAGAATAATTAAATATAGCTCTCTGAACTCAATAAACAATCGCAAATCTTCACAACAGTTGTTGCCGTAAATAACAAATATCATAAAGTGTCAATCCCCAAAAATAAATATGGACATTTAGAAATAAACTATGTATAATTAACCTTAAGAGGATAGGTTTATACCTGAACGTACTTTTTAAAATTATAAAAGGGGGACGCCTTTTTGGCAGACAAAATGGAAAAGAAATTTCATATTCACGTTTTATCCAACACCCATTGGGACAGAGAATGGTATATGTCCCACGAAAAATATATGGCTCGTCTTGTAGAGCTTTGTGACAGACTTCTCGATATACTTGAGAAGGAAAAAGATTATATCTTTATTACAGACGGTCAGTTCTCTATGGTAGACGATTACCTGCAGGCAAAGCCTGAAAAGAGAGAGCTTGTTGAAAAGTTCGTAAAAGAGGGCAGACTTGAAGTTGGTCCCTGGTTTACACAGCCTCTGGAGACACTCGTCAGCGGCGAAGCTATGGTAAGAAACCTTCATTACGGTATTGAAGGCAGTGAAAAGCTTGGCAAGGCAATGCGCTTCAGCTATGAAGTTGACGAGTTTGGTCACGCATCCCAGACTCCTCAGGTGTTAAAGGGCTTCGGTATTGATGCTGCTCTTGCATGGCGCGGTATGCCTGTTGGCGCTAAAACAGCTTTTGAGTGGGTATCTCCCGACGGTACAAGCGTTATTATGCTCTACACAAACTGCGGTTACGGCGAAGCCACAGCTATGCCTATGAATGAAGAGGACTACGTAGAGGATATTGACGGTGTTAAGCTTAACAGAATGGGCTTAAATAACAGAGTTCCTTATCTTACAAAATTCCGTGACGATTACAGCGAAGTTAACACACAGATGTGGCTCAACGGTATTGACCACAGCTTTGCTCAGCCTGATATTCTTCAGGTTATTGATAAAATCAGCGAAATGTTCCCCGAGCTTGACGTTAAGCAGACAACCTGTGAAGCTTTCTTTGAAGCTATGAAGAATGCTTACAAGGAAAAGGGCATTGAAATGGCTAAGGTGGAAGGCGAGCTTATGTATACAGCCGAGCAGCTTCTTGAATCCACACATTCCTGCCATCCCCGCCAGAAGTTAAAGCACTATAAGACTGAAAGATTCCTTGAAAGACATTTCGAACCTTCACTTTCTCTTTCCTGGCTTGCAGGCTTTGATAATAAGGATTGGGCACAGAGAAGGGCATGGAAGTACGTTCTTGAAAACCACGCTCACGATACTTTAGGCTGTACTTCCGTTAACGAGGTTTATGAGGAAGCTATGGCAAGATATGGCTGTTCCTTAAGCCTCGCCCAGCAGATCTCCGATCAGGCACAGCGCGAGCTTATGAGCTGTATTACTGATTTCCCCTCAATTTTTGTTCTTAACACTTCTCCCTTTGATATTAAGGGTACTAAGGAATTTACAATAGACGTTCCCGAAGGCTACGGCACAGATAACTTTGAAATTATTGACGAAGAAGGCAACAAGCTTCCCTTCGTAATTACAGAAAAGCTTCCCACAGTTGACATCCGTTTCAATCCCCGCCGCGGTCATCCCACTTGGACAGATGCAGTTACAATAAAGGCTCTTGTTTCCATTCCCGAGGTTAAAGCATTCGGCTGGAAAAAGTTTACCTTCACAGGTAAGGGCAGTGCAGCTGAGGAAACAGATGTAGCTAACGACTACATCACAAAGCAGTACAGAAACCGTCCCTATTACTATCATTCTCAGGCAATTAACGTAATGGAGAACGAGTACCTTAAATGTACAATCAACCCCAACGGTACTGTTGATATGCTCGATAAAACTACAAACAAGCTTTATCCTTCACAGTTTACTTTCGAGGATAGCGGCGACGTATTCAACGTTTACGTTCACATTCCTCCCTATATGAATAAGATAGTTTACTCCACAGGCTGCCAGAGCGAAATCACAAAGCTTTATGATACTGAGCTTGGCGCATCCTATGAGGTAAAGCTTACATTAAGAGTTCCTGAGGGTAAGGGCGAATTTGATAACCGTTCAAAGGTTTATACAAATATTGACATCAAAATGGTGCTCACACTCTTAAAGGGTGAAAGAAATCTCCGCGCTGAGCTTACAATCAACAACACAGCTAAGGAGCACAGACTCAGAGTATTGTTCCCCACATATTTAGCCGATGCAACAAAGTCCCGCGGCGGTCAGCCTTATGACGTTGTTGAAAGAGCAATTAAGTATGAAGGCAGCTATGAAGGTCTTGCTGAGCAGCCCTACGCAACACATCCCATGCAGGATATCTGTGACGTATCAGGTGCTAATGCAGGTCTTACAGTTGCTGCTGAAGGTATTTATGAATATGAATGTATGGATACAGAGGAGAAGGCTTTGGCACTTACCTGCCTTCGCTCTATCAATTCCATCGATGCTAAGTTTGGCAGAGCTGAGCTTTATGATTTAACAGAGGCTGAAAACCTTGCATCTATCACTTATAAGTTAGCTCTCTATCCTCACGACGGTGACTGGAGAAAGGTTTATAAGGATGCTATCGGTTACTTAACCTATCCCGTATTTGCTCTTGACAGAATGCCCGAAGTAGCTGTTATGACAGACTATGTAAAGCCTTACCACACACTTCCCACAGAGGGCGGCGCTGTTGCACTTGAAGGCGAAAACGTAATGATGACAGCCATCAAGAAGGCTTACAACAGCGATTCTCTTATCGTACGTGTACTTTCTTATTCTGATAAAGAAGAAACAGCCATAGTAAAGCTTACCTTCCCCGGTAAGGAAATCAAGGCAGCTTACTACTGCGACCTTGATGAAAACAGGGTAGAGGCAATTGCAAATGACGGCAACGCATTTGACATCAAGCTCAGAAAAGCACAGATCGCAACCTACGAAATTGAAATGAAATAATTACTTAAGGAGGCAGGCTTAAAGGTTAATCTTTTAGGTCTACCTCCTTTTAATTTAATAAGGAGAAAGAATATGAAGGATTTTGTCATTTTAGATAACGGAATTATTAAAATTAAGGTACTGCATCCCAATAACAGTAAATATTACCGCGCTCGCTTTAACCATTCAGGCTTTATCTATGATGTTTGGTATAAGGGGGTAAAATTTTCAGAGTACGAGAGAAGTCAGCCAAATTTCCCCACAACGGAAGGAAGCGGACTTTGCTGTCAGTATGATTTCTTCAAAAGAGAAAAAAGACCTGAAAAAGGTGAGGAGATTCTCCGCCCCGGTATAGGTGTCAGCGTTTTTGACCCTGAAGTGAGAAGCGAAGCACACACAGCTTTCAACACAGAATTCAGCTTTACTGAAAACAGCGTTACTTTTGTAACAGAAACTCCCAATGTAGGCGGATATGCCTATAAGGAAATCAGAGAAATAAAGCTTATTAATGGCGAAATAGAGGAAAAGGTTACACTTAAAAATATAGGCGATAAGAAGATAATATCCAAAGAATATTGCCACAATTTCTTATCCCTTGGCGGTAAGGATATTTCTCCTGACTATGCTATGAAGGTTTACTGCATTGAAAACCCTGAAGGCTTCTGTGACAATGATATGTACTTTGAAAACGGAATCTTTACCTTTAAAGATTATCCGTCAAAATCTTATTATTTCAAAACTACCGCCACAAAGGAAAGTGCTTTAGCCTGGGAGATGTACGATAAAAAAAGCTCCGCCCGCTGTTATGAGAAAATTGATTTCACACCATCAAACCTTGCAGTGTGGGGTGACCACTATGTAATGTGCTGTGAAGTTTTCGTACCCATTGAGCTTGAAGTGAATGAAGAATGCTCATGGACCAGAACATGGGGCTTTGCAATTTAATTTTACTCTTGTAAGTTTACTTAATATCTGCTATAATGTTGTTAATTATGTAACAAAAGGGGAAAGTAAAATGTTAACACAGACTAAAAAAGAATTTATTGAGTTTATGATGTCCGCTGACGTATTAAGATTTGGCAAGTTCGTTACAAAGAGTGGCAGAAACACACCTTATTTCGTAAATACAGGTAACTATAAAACAGGCGAGCAGATCGCTAAGCTTGGCGGCTACTATGCAAAGTTAGTTACTGAAACAATCGGTGAGGATTTCACAGCTATGTTTGGTCCTGCATATAAGGGTATTCCGCTTGCTACATCCTGCGCAGCAGCACTTTATAATAATCACGGTATCAGCAAGCCCTATTTCTTCAACAGAAAAGAAGAAAAGGACCACGGTGAAGGCGGCTCATTAGTTGGTTACAAGCCTGTTAATGGCGACAAGCTCATTATCATCGAGGATGTTATCACAGCAGGTACAGCTGTAAGAGAGGTTATGCCTATTCTTAAGGGCTGCGGCGACGTTGAAGTTAAGCATATGTTTATCTCTGTTAACCGCTGCGAAGTTGGTAAGGTTCCCGGTAAGACTGCTATTATGGAAGTTCAGGAAGAGTACGGCATTGAGGTTCATCCCATCGTAACAGTTCTTGATATTCACGAGTATCTTAAGGAAAATGGCACCGACCCCGAGCTTTTAAAGGATATGGAAGCTTACATGGCTCAGTACTGTGTATTCTAAGTTAATAAACTAAACAAAATTACTCATAATAATTCCGAGGGCGATAAAGCTCTCGGAATTTTCTTTTGAAAGGAATTAATTATGAGCAAGAAAAAGGAAAGAAATAATGTTAACACAGAAGTGAATGTGGAAAATAAAGTTCGTGCACACGCAAGCAAAAAGGACGGCACCGCAAAGAATGAAATTAAGGATAAACCTATTGAACCGTATAAGTATGTAGGTCTTCCTCAGAATAATAGTTTTACACGAAACCCCATAACCCGTGATAAGCTTCCAAGCGATTACGCTGTAAAAGAAGCAAAAGACTGGGTGGATTTTAATATAAAATAATAAAGTTTTAGGTGCTGTTTATAATGCGGCACCTTTAATTTTTCATTGAATTAACCCCTTAGGCTTAAAAAACTAAAATACGGCGTTATTGTTAAATTATAAATCTTATTTTATAATTAATATAAATTGAAGCTTAATTAATCTAATACGAAAGGAAAACTGTTATGCTTTATTTAGCTGAAAACTTAAAAAAGTACCGTATTATTAAAAATCTTACTCAGGAGGATTTAGCAAATTATTTAAATATAACTCCTCAAAGTGTTTCCAAATGGGAGCGCGGCGAAACTTACCCGGATATAACTTTTCTTCCTGCTCTTGCAAATATATTTGAAACAAGTATAGACCTGCTTATCGGAATGGACGTAGTAAGAGCTAAAGAAACAAGGTACAATATACATAAAAAGGCTCACGATTATATGAAGAGTAATCAGCTTGAATCAGCTGAGAAAGTATATCGTGATGCACTTTTAATATACCCTAATAAGCCGGGTATGATACTGGGTTTGGCTGAGGTATTAGCCTTAAAGAACGAAGCGGAAGAAGCTGTAGAATTAATTGAAAAGGGCTTACCCTTATCTGAAAATGAAAAACAAAAAGCCACAATGCGCGCAGTACTTTGCTTTTTATACTTAAAATGCGGAAATAAGGAAAAGGGGATAAAGCTTTCTTTACAGCTTCCTCACACAAGAGAAAGCAGAGAGGTAGTATTTCCGTTAATTTCAAAGATAGAAAGTGATGATGAAATTAATAAGGAAATAAAGTTTTTGATATTAGGTGAATAAATAGCAACAGAGCGTTGCTTGTGAATATGAGAGAGGGGTGTTATAATTAATTCACAGTAAATAAAGGCGGTAAAAATATGGAAACAAAGAACATTATCAGTAAATTAAGGACTCAAAGCGGTCTTTCTCAGGAAGCTCTTGCAGAAAAAGTGTTTGTAACACGTCAGGCTGTGTCAAGGTGGGAGAATGGTGAAACAGTACCCAATACGGAAACCTTAAAGCTTCTTTCAAAGCTTTTCGACGTCTCAATCAATACTCTTCTCGGTTCACCCCGTGAGCTTTACTGTGAATGCTGCGGTATGCCTTTAAAGGACAGCGATATAAGCCGCGAAAAGGACGGAGCTTTCAACGAAAGCTATTGCAGCTGGTGTTATTCCGACGGCGATTTCACAATGGATTTCTGGAAGCAGTACGCTAAGCTTGGAGGCAAAGAAAAGTTTGAAGAATTTAAAAAGCAGCTCATATATGAATTTAACACCTTGCTTCACATTGAAGGACTTCCGAAAGTAGAGGATTTATACGTATTGGCAGGAAGTTTTATAAATACCGAATACAGACTCCCTAACGGTGAAAAGGTAAAATTTCTTGACGATAATGCTACCTATTTAGGAAATCAGCTTGAATGCGAATTCGGTGGAAACAGATGCTTCGGTATTGCAGCAAATATGGATTTCCTCCTTGTAAGCACCTATGAGGAAAACGGCGAAAACCCCGAGCTTGTCATTTACAAAAAGAGATAAGAAAAAGCTGATGAGAAATTAAATGTTCGCATCAGCTATAAGTTTGAAAATGATTTTATGCTTTGGGCAAGTTCCATAATAATCAAATGAAAATACCTGCAGAGCAATAAACTCTGCAGGCGTTTTTTATCTGTGATAAGTTTTATTTAAGTTTTTTATCCACTTGGTGTCAATGCACTTTAATTGCTCTTCACTGATTCTGAAAGCCCAGTTGCCGTTAGGCACACCCGGAACGTTCATCTTTGTATCCTTACCAAAACCGCAAAGATCCTGAATCGGCACAACCGCAAGGTTTGCGGGGCTTGACCAGAGAGTTTTTATCATGGCTTTTACGGATGTGTTATTAAAACCGCCAAGTGCCCAATCGCCACCGGGGAAATTACAGTAATCAAGTACATAGGCTCTTTCCTCGGGCGTTGCTTCCCATAAATAGCCAAGGGCGGTGTTGTTGTCATGGGTGCCGGTATACGCTACACTGTTTCTGGGGTGATTGTGGGGAAGATGCATATTATCTTCGAAATCAAAACCGAACTGCATAACTCTCATGCAGGGGAAGTTTGTTTCTTCAATAAGCTTAATAACACCGTCGTCAATAATGCCTAAGTCCTCGGCAATGATTCTCTCGTCACCGAATTTAGCAATAACCTTACTGAAGAAATCCATACCGGGGCCATCTATCCACTTACCTGTAACAGCTGTGGGAGCATCTTCGGGAACAGACCAGTAAGCGGAGAAAGCACGGAAATGGTCAATTCTTACAATATCGAAAAGGGTAAAGGATGCTTTTAAGCGTTCCATCCACCAGGAATAACCGTCCTTTTTCATTTCATCCCAATTATAAAGAGGGTTACCCCATTTCTGACCTTCGGCGCTGAAATAATCCGGTGGCACACCTGCAACACAGTTGGGTTTGCCGTCCTCATTTAAATCGAAAATCTTCTTGTTTGCCCAAACGTCAGAACTGGAAAGGGAGACGTACATAGGAAGGTCACCGATGATTTTAACGTCCATTTCCTTTGCGTATTCCCTTATCTTTTCCCACTGACTGTAGAAAAGGTACTGCATAAATTCAATAAATTCAACAGTATCCTTGTATTTAATTAAAGCTTCATCAACTGCTTCCTTTTCGTGAAGCTTTAAGCTTTCATCCTCCCAGTCAAACCAATCCTTCTGTAAATTGGCTTCCTTTAAAACTGTATAGAGTGCGTAATCCTTAAGCCAGCTTTCATTTTCTTCAGCAAAGGCTTTTACCTTTAATTTATATTCGTCGTCGATTCTCGAGTATGCCTTATAAAGAAGGGGCACCTTTCTGATGTTTAAAAATTCAAAAGCTGCTGTATAGGGGTTAGCATATTTTTCTGCTTTTAATTCACTTTCGGTCAGTAAGCCTTCATTAAAAAGCTCCTCGGGGTCAATGAAATTAATATTGCCCGCAAAAGCAGAAAGACTTGCGTAAGGGGAGTTGTAGCTGTCGGTAGGTCCGAAGGGGAGAACCTGCCAGTATTTAACACCGCTCTCGCTTAAAAAGTCAATAAATTCCTTTGCTTTTTTTCCGAAGGTTCCTATTCCGTAATCACCCGGCAAGGATGAAATATGCATCAGAACACCGCTGCTTCTTTTTAACATAATAATTACCGTCCTTAAAATGTGATACTTTGTATATAAAGTATATAGAAAACTTTATAAAGATAAACAAATTTAGATAATATGTTAGAATTTTACCACGGATGCGTCAATAATTCAATATGTTTTTGCTTTAAATCGCCAAAATTAAGAAATAAACATTTTATGAAGATTTAAGTAAAAATCAAAAAGTAATTGTCAGAAAGCAATTTAGGTGGTATAATAGGTTTAAATAATGGAAAGGTATGGACGCTTTTGCGTTCTTTAATTAAAAATGCTTAGTTTACCTCTTGTTTTTATAAGCAGCGCTGTGCTATTTACAATATTATTGGAGGAGCGCTTTAAATTCATTACCACCTTTTTAGGTATGACTGTAGCTGTCCTTTTATCTCTTGCTTTGCAGCCTGCTGTAAAATCCATTACAGCTGCCACGGACAGTTGGGAAAATAACGCAGTTATGTTAGCGTCTTTTGTGTTCCTTGTTGTTTCGGCGTTCATTTTCTCAAATAACATTGTACATAAAATTTTCGTCTCACTTTTAATGTACCTGAATTACGTATTTATAAGCGATGCTGCAGTAGGTGTTATGAGTGTATCTCTTATGCCTCAGGGCGATGTATTCCCATCATTAACAGCTAACCTGATTTACGTATTTTTTACCGTTATTTTAATCATTATCCTTGTCAATCCGCTTAAATTCTTCTACAGACGTGAGATATCATACACTTCAATTATTTGCTCCCTGCTTCTCCTTTTAGGAATATCTTTTTCAAACGGACTTGTAAATGATTTCTTTAAGGTAGAAAATATCTCACTCAAATTCTATCCTGCGCTTTTTATCTATCTTGTTATAATATTTGTACTAAACGCTTGCTACAGTGCTGCCAGGTACAGAATCAAGGACGAAAATCAGTTACATGAGAGCGAAATTGACAGATTGTTTGCTGATAATTTCGATGTTATGCTTGCCTGCGCAGAACAAGCTGAGAACGACAGAACAAGGCGTGAAAAAGAACTTCTCGGTATCAGAAAGCTTCTTGAAACAGAGGATAAGGAGAAGGTTTTTGAATTTGTTACAATGCTTTTAAGAAAGCTTAAAAAGCAGAAGAATAAATTTGCTTACTGCAATAATCCGTATGTAAGTTCAATCATTGCTGCAAAAGCCGATGTTGCGGCAACTGAAAAAATATTTATTGACGGCAATATCGAAATCAATGATACAGATATCGAGATACATGAACTTTGTATGATAATCGACGAGCTCTTAAACGCTCTTATCATTGATTGCAGAAATGATGACGACAGCGAGAAGTTTATCCGTTTAAATGGTATAGACAGCGATAGAAAGCTTGTTCTGGAAGCGGTAAGCAGCTTTAACGACGTGGATAAAACCAAGATAATGAAAAAAACTCTTTACGGTTTTGTTTCTTTCCTCTTTGAAAAGAAGGACAGAAGTGTGGATCACTTTGCAAGAATCAAAAAATACGTCTCCGAGCACAGCGGCAGTCTTAATATAAGTGCTGCTGAGGGCGAGAAGATTACAAGAATTGAAATTAATTTCTAAAAATAAATTAACGGAGTGCCTTTGCGAGGGTAAAGGTGTAATAAAAAAATGGAAGCACTTAAGAAAATAGCTGAGCAGTTTGAAATTGAAGGCGAAATTAAGGAACTTTATCTTTTCGGTAACGGCCACATCAATACCACTTATAAGGTGGTTACAGACAAAAATGCTTACACCTTACAGAAAATTAATAAGAACGTTTTCCCAAGTCCTGCAGACATTATGGAAAATTCTGTTGGCGTCACAAGCTTTTTAGCAAAGAAAATTGCAGAGCGCGGCGGCGACGTTAACCGTGAAACCCTTCACTTCTTAAAGGCAGAGGGAGAAAAATTCTACGTTGTTGACGAAAACGGTGATTACTGGAGAAGCTGGATTTTTATCGACAATGCTACAGCTCACGAGGTTGTAACAGGTCCTGAAATGCTTACGGAGTCCGGCAGAGCTTTTGGTGAATTCCAGCGCCAGCTTGCAGATTACCCTGCTGAAACTCTCCACGAGGTTATCAAAGACTTCCACAACACACCTGCAAGATTCAAGCAGCTTACAGATGCCATTGAAGCAAATAAGTCAGGCAGAAAAGATAATTGCCGGGAAGAAATCAAGTTTGCTCTTGAAAGAGAAGAGGCTGCCGGTGAGCTTATGAGACTTTTAAATGAAGGTAAGCTTCCTTTAAAGGTTACTCATAACGATACAAAGATGTCAAACATCCTTGTTGATGACTCTACAAATAAAGCCGTATGTATTATTGACCTTGATACAGTTATGCCCGGTTTAACAGCCTTTGATTACGGCGATTCCTTAAGAGCAGGTGCAAGCACTGCTGCCGAGGATGAAGCAGATTTAAATAAGGTTTGGTTCAGCCTTGAGCTTTTCGAAGCTTACACAAAGGGTTTCCTTTCTGTTGCTAAGGATGCATTAACTGAAGTTGAACTTGAAACCTTACCTTTAGGTGCAAAGCTTATGACTTATGAGGTTGGCATCCGTTTCCTTGCCGACTATATTAACGGCGACGTTTACTTCCGTACAAAGTATCCTGAGCATAACCTTGTCAGAGCAAGAAACCAGTTTAAGCTTGTGAAGGATATCGAGGATAAATGGGACGAAATTATGGCAATTATGCATAAGTATATGAAGTAATTTCTCAAATCAGCATAAAATAAAAGCCTGAAAAGTGTTTTAGCTTTTTCAGGCTTTATTTGTGTTTCAGCGCTTTGATAAGTGTTTTGTATTATAAGAAAAAAAGACCGAATTAATATATTTTTCAAATGAAAAAATATTATATTTATGTGGAAAAAATACAAAATATGTGTTACAATTATTAAGTATAAATTTACATAAAATATTGTTTGCATAATTAAAGGAGCGAAAAATGGCTACTAAGAATAAGCATGAATTTGAAGATCTCTCAAGCTATTCCTCAGAGGCTGAATATAAAAAATCCCGCGGAACAGGCAAGTGGAAAAAGGTGCTGATGGTATTTCTTTCTCTTATCTGTGTACTTATGATATTAGTAGGCTGCGGTTTTCTTTACCTTTCAACTTATATGTTTGCTGATTTAACCACCAACAGCATTACAAAAGACCCGGCTGAGCTTGGTATTACTGAGCATACCGTTACCGAAAAAAATATCAAAAATATAGCTCTTTTCGGTGTTGACACAAGAAGCAACGATTTCACAGGCAGAAGTGATGCTATACTGGTACTTTCTGTTGATCAGGTTCATAATAAAATTAAAATGATCAGCCTCCTACGCGATATCCGTGTTTATATGGGCGACGACTATACATACACCGGAACAGGTTACGATAAAATTACACATGCATATCAGTTCGGTGGACCTGAATATACTATAAGGGTAATTAACCAGAATTTTAACCTCGATATCACTGACTATGTTACAGTTAACTTTACAAATATGGCAAAAATTGTTGATGCTGTAGGCGGTGTTGACCTTGAAATTACTGATGGTGAAGTTTACGAAATAAACAAGAATCTTGATGATACTAACCCGGACGTAAAGATTTACGAAAGCGGCTTAGTTCACCTTAACGGTGACCAGGCTGTTGCCTATGCAAGAATAAGAAACATCGGCAGCGATAACGGCAGAGCAGAGCGCCAGCAGAAGGTACTGACAGCGCTTCTTGACGTTGTTGTGGATATGCCCGTTTCTTCTTACCCTGAAACCGTAAAGAATATGTGCGCTCTTTGCGAAACAAGTCTTGATTTTAATGAGATTATGGGACTGGCTCCTATAGTATTAAATGGGTTTACGATAGAAAAAACAATTATTCCTGATGAGAATATTGAAGGCTTTGCAAACGGCTTTATGGAAAACGGCGGCTGGATGTGGACTCCTGATTTGGATGTAGCGGCACAGCATATTTACGAGCTTATTTATGAACCTGAAAATACAGAAGAATAAGAGGAGAAATAAAAATGAAAAAACCGATTTTAGTAATTATGGCAGCAGGCATGGGTAGCCGTTACGGTGGCTTAAAGCAGATTGATCCTGTAGGCCAGAACGGCGAAATTATTATGGATTACTCAGTTTACGACGCTATGCGTGCAGGCTTTGAGAAATTTGTGTTTATTATCAAAAAAGAAAATTACAGCGATTTCCGTGCAGTTATAGGTGAAAAGCTTGAAAAGATTACTGAAGTGCACTATGCTTTCCAGGATGTAAACGATATTCCCGACGGCTACAGCGTTCCTGAAGGCAGAGTTAAGCCCTGGGGAACAGGTCATGCAGTTCTTTCCGCTAAGGAATTTATAGACGCTCCCTTTGCTGTAATAAATGCAGATGATTTCTATGGCAGCCACGGTTTCAAAGAAATATATAATTTCCTTGTAAATGCAAAGGATGATGAAAAGCAGCATTTCGCAATGGTTGGTTACCGCCTTATGAATACGCTTTCCGAGAACGGTCACGTTGCAAGAGGTGTTTGTGAAATAGACGAAAACGGTATGCTTTCCGGTATTTGCGAAAGAACCAAAATAGAGAATCATAACGGCACAGCAGAATTTACTGAGGATGACGGTAAAACATGGACAGCTCTTTCAGCGGATACAACAGTTTCAATGAACCTTTGGGGCTTTACCGAATCCATGATGAATGCACTTGGTGATAACTTTGTAAGCTTCTTTGAGAACGATGTTCCCAAGAACCCCTTAAAGGCAGAATATTTCCTTCCCTTTGTAGTTAACGACCTTTTAAGCGAAAATAAAGCTGACGTTAAGGTGCTTCATTCCGAGGATAAGTGGTTCGGTGTAACTTACCGTGAGGATAAACCTGTTGTTGAAAGGTCCATAAAGGAGCTTACAGAGAAGGGTGTTTACACAAATCCTCTCTGGAAATAAAAATTGCTGAAAAATTACTGAAATTTTTTTAATTGTTTACACTTTATTCAACTATTATAGTTCGATGCGGTATAAAATAGTATCGTATCGAACTATTTTTTTATTTTTAAGGAAGAAAGTATATGTTTGCTAAGTTTAGCGTAAAAAAGCCCTTAACAGTTTTCGTTGCAGTGGTACTGGTTATTATTTTAGGTGTTGTGTCCTTTACAAGTATGACGCCTGACCTTTTACCGAGTATTAATTTACCTTATGCACTGGTTATCACAACTTACCCGGGCGCAACACCTGAGGAGGTTGAAACCGAGATCACAAAACCTCTGGAGCAGCAGCTTGCCTCACTTGAAAGTATTGAGGGAATATCCTCAACAAGTGCGGAGAACGTAAGCCAAATAACCTTACAGTTTGCCGAAGGTGCCAATATGGACACTGTGGTATCGAATATCCGTGAAAAAATAAACGGTGTATCCGGTTCCTGGAGCGACCTTGTGGGCACACCATATATACTCAAGCTTAATCCTGATATGCTTCCCGTTACCGTGGCAGGCGTTAAAATGGAAGGTATGGATAATATTGAACTAACCACCTTTCTTGAAGAGGAGCTTTTAAGCCAGCTTGAAGGTATTAACGGTGTCGCAAGTGTATCTTTGAGCGGTACAGTTTCCGAGCAGATAAACATAGTTCTTTCGCAGGATAAAATAGACGAAGTAAATAAGAAAATAGAAAAAAATATTTTAGATAAATTTGATGAAGCAGAGGATGAAATTAAGAAGGGTGAGGAGGAGCTTGAAAACGGAAAAAATGAGCTTCAGACCCAAAAGGAAAGCTTAGAATCAGCTCAGTCTGCTTTAAACAACGGTAAAAACGAACTTATTGATAAAACTTCCAAGGCAGAGGCTGAGCTTATAAACCAAAGAACCGAACTTGCCGAAACTCAGGCTCAGCTTGAAGACCAACTCAGAACTGCTGAACTCAGTAAAACTGCATTACAGGAACTTTCAAAAGCTTTAAAGGAAGTTAGAGATGTATTGAATGCAGATACTTCCGATATTGATGCAAAAATAGAACCCCTTCAGAACGAAATTGCAAATTACGCTTCCTTAAGCGTAAGAAAAGCAGAGCTTGACTCTTTGATTTCAGCCCTTGAAAATAAGGAGGATAAAACTGAGGATGAAATTAATTCCTTAAATGAATATAAATCTGAACTTGTTAAGGTTGAGGCTGATATTGAAATAAGCAAAGAAAACTTTATCGCCCTCGGTACAACCTACGATAAGGCTGCCGAATACCTTGTTGAGCTTAGCGGCGAAAAAGCTGAAATAGTTGCAAAGAAAGCCGCAGCCGAAGCTACACTTGAAAGCTTAGGTGTTAAAAAAGAGGACCTTGAAAAAAACAATTACAGAAACTGACAATAATTTAGCTCAAATTGAAAGCGGCATTGAGCAGATTAATTCTGCCCTTACACAGATAAACGAAGGTTCTTTAACCATAACTGAAGCTTTAGCTGCTTTAAAGAGTCAGCAGCTTTCAGGAATGCTCGAAATTTCCTCAGGTTTATCACAGATAATTTCTGCTCAAGGCACAATACAGATGGCAGAAAGCCAGATGGATGCAGCAAAGGAGCAGCTTGATACAGCTAAGGACCAAATCGAAAGTCAGAAGGAAAGTGCTTTACAGCAGGGAAAAATAAGCATTACTATGGAGATGCTTTCCCAGATTTTAATGGCACAGAACTTCTCAATGCCTGCAGGTTATATAACAGACGGCGACATTGAATATATGGTAAAAATCGGTGACAAGCTTACTTCCCTTGAAGAAACTGCAAACCTCCTGCTTTTTGATATTGACGGAGTAGGGGAGATAAGGCTTTCCGATATTGCCGACGTATATATCAGTGACAACAGTGCGGACGTCTATGCAAAAATTGATAATGTGGATGGTATTATCTTAAGCTTCTCCAAGCAGTCAGAGTATGCCACCGCCACAGTTTCCGAAAACGTAGCAAAACGCTTTGATGAGCTTTCAAAAAAATACGAAGGCCTTTCCTTTGTAAATCTTTCCGACCAGGGCGATTACATTGATATTATAGTTAATACCGTTCTTGAAAACCTCTATTTAGGCGCAATATTTGCCGTTGTTATCCTTCTCTTATTCTTAAAGGATATAAAGCCTACCTTAATTGTTGCCTGTTCAATTCCTGTTTCCCTTCTTTTTGCCATTGTGCTTATGTACTTCTCAGGCATTACCTTAAACGTAATATCTCTTTCAGGTCTTGCCATAGGTATAGGTATGCTGGTGGATAATTCCATTGTTGTTATTGAAAATATCTACAGAATGAGAAACGAGGGCGAAACAGCGGTAAGAGCAGCCGTTTACGGTGCAAAGCAGGTTGCAGGCGCTATAACCTCCTCAACCTTAACAACAGTTTGCGTATTCCTTCCCATCGTGTTTGTTCAGGGCTTAACAAGGCAGATATTTACCGATATGGCCCTTACAATCGGTTATTCCCTCTTTGCAAGTTTAATCGTTGCAATTACCTTGGTTCCTGCATTAAGTGCTAAGCTTATTGAAAAGCCCTCCAAACAGCGTTCACATAAGATATTTGACGTTATCGTAAAGGGCTACAGCAAGGCAGCGGAATTTTCACTTTCTCACAAGTGGATCTGCATCGTGCTTTCCGTAGTGCTTTTGTTCACAAGTGTGTTTGCTCTTCTTTCTAAAGGCTTTATCTATATGCCAAGTATGAGCGGTCAGCAGATTTCCATTACTGTAACCATGCCTGAGGATACTGAGTTTGAAGAAACTAAGGAAGTTTCCGGCGAGATAATGGGTAGAATTATGGAAATAGAAGGTGTTGAAACCATTGGTGGTTTTACAGGCGGAGGTAATTTATTGGGATTATCTCTGTCCGGAGGTTCAGAAGCAAGCACAAGTGTTTCAATGTATGCAATAATTTCACCGGATGCAGGCAGAAAGGATGCAGAAGTTTCCAAGGAAATAGTGGAAAAATGCTCCGACCTTAACTGTACTATAACAGCCACAGGTGCTATGGATATGAGCTCTATGATGGGCGCATTAGGCGGCGGTAACAGTGTTGCCGTCACCTTATATAGCGACGATATTGACCTTTTAACAATCGAAGCTGAAAATTTAGGTAATGAGCTTTTAAGTGTTGAAGGAGTCAGCTCAGTTAATAACGGTCTTCAGGATACAACACCCGAAATGCGTATTGTTGTAAATAAGGATAAAGCTATGGCAAAGGGTCTTACCGTTGCTCAGGTTTATACCTATGTTGCAGCTGAGCTTTCCACAGAGCTTACAGCTTCCTCAATCAGCATAGAAGGTACTAATATTGATACAGTTATCTATTCCGCTGACAGCGACAAGACCGTAAATGACCTTAAGAATTTGAAAATCAGCGTAACAAGTCCCGTTGACGGCAGTAAGAGTGAAGTTAAACTTTCCGATATCGCTGAATTCAAGGATACGGTCAGCCTTAACTCCATAAGCCGTGACAACCAGAGAAGGTTCATTAAAGTAAGCGCTAACGTAGATGAAAATTATAACATCACAAATACTGCGTCAGCAGTTGAAGCTAAGCTTAAGAATTATCAGCTTCCTTCAGGTGTAACAATGGAAATTGGCGGTCAGAGCAGCACTATTATGGATGCTTTGGGGCAGCTTGTTAATATGCTTTTACTTGCTGTTGCCATAATCTACCTTATTATGGTTGCTCAGTTCCAGTCCTTTAAATCACCCTTTATCGTTATGTTTACAATTCCTTTAGCATTTACAGGCGGTTTTATCGCTCTGCTTATGTTCGATATGGAGCTCAGTATAGTGTCAATGGTTGGTTTCATAATGCTTTCGGGTATTATTGTTAATAACGGTATTGTGCTTATCGACTATATAAACACACTCCGCTTAAGCGGTATGGAGAAGCGAGAGGCTATTTTACTTGCAGGTAAAACCCGTATGCGCCCGATTTTGATGACTGCCTTAACAACAGTTATGGGTCTTCTGTTTATGGCTGCTGCAAACGGTCTCGGCTCCGAGCTTATGCAGCCCTTAGCACTTGTTTCCATTGGCGGTCTTTTATACGGTACTCTTATGACATTGTTCGTTGTTCCTGCATTATACGATATCTTTAACAAGAAAGAATTAAAGAAAGTTATAATTGACGAGGAAGACGAGAAAGACACAGCAAGCGTACTATAAAAAATTAAGCTGCAAGTAAAATCTTGCAGCTTTTTTCTATGTCTTTTTTATTTTCTGTCTGCCAAATTCTGTGCAGTAATAGCAGCTTCAATGGCGTTAAAGCTTACTTCAGTGTCCAGTGCGGTATCAGTTCTGTTGAAACAATCGTTAAGCAAATTGTAAAAGAAATTGTTTTGAGCCTTGCCGTTTACGTTTTCGTAGTAAACACCTTCCTCAGTTGCTACGTAAACGTGGTCAGGCTTATTGTTAAAACCTATATCACAGTTTTTTCTCAGCTCAATATAGCCTTTGGTGCCTTCAATTATCATTCTGGAGTCACCCCAAGTGTTAATTCCTGCAGGACTGAACCAATCAACACGGAAGTGTCCTGTAACACCGTTATCAGCAGTTACCATTACATCGCCAAAGTCATCCATATCTCTGTCTTTGTGTGCAAAGTTATCAGTCCTTGCGGAAATAACTTTGCAGCTATCTGCGCCTGAAAAATCAAGAAACTGATGTATCTGGTGGCATATTAAGTCAGT
>JAGBID010000204.1 GCA_017935165.1 Clostridia bacterium | reverse complement strand
GAATTAGCGCCTTATTTTAAGGAAATGCCCTTAAGCACAGTAATAAGCTTCTTTAATAATATAGGAATCATCACAAAAGCAGACGAAGAAGGCAGGGTATACCCCATAAACTATCAGGCTCAGGCTGTATGTGATGCTTTGGAAAGGGCTGCCGTAAATAATAACTGTGATATTTATACGGAATTTACCGCAGTTTCCGTCACAAAGCATAAAGGTGTTTTTTCTGTAAAATCAGCTGACGGCAAGGCGCTTACAGCCGAAAAGGTAATAATCGCCTCAGGCGGAGCTGCAGCACCTAAGCTAAGCTGTAAAAACGATAGCTACAGTATTATTAAAAGCTTAAATCACAGCGTAACAAAGCTTACGCCTTCACTTGTGCAGTTTACTTCAAAGGATAAATTCCTTTATAACCTGCAGGGCGTAAGAGCAAAGGCAAATTCAGCACTTTATATAGGAGACAGAAAGATAAGAGAAGAAAAAGGCGAAGTTCAGTTTAATGACAAAGCTCTTTCGGGAATATGCGTTATGCAGCTTTCTTCCGATATAAGCACTTACCTTAATTCGGACTTAAGCTTTAAGGAAAAAGCCTTTTTGGAGCTTGACTTAATGCCCGATTATAATTTTGCTGATTTACTTCTTATCTTAAAAAACATTATAAAATCTGTAGAAAAACTGCAAATAAATGACCTTCTGTCAGGCATATTAAACCTTAAATTAGGTAAAGAAATCCTGAAATCCTTAAAACTCGATTTATCTGCAAGCGGGAAAAGCTTAAAAGAGCAGGATTTAAAAAGAGTGGTTTCAAATATAAAAGCATTCAGAATTAACTTGTCGGGAGTTAAAGGCTTCGACGATGCTCAGGTCACCTCAGGCGGTGTACCGCTTAGCGAAATAAACCTCAGCACAATGGAATCAAAGCGTGTAAAGGGTTTGTACTTTACAGGTGAAGTTTTAAATATTCACGGTGACTGTGGCGGCTACAACCTTCACTTCGCCTTCTCAACTGGAATTAAAGCAGGAAAAAATATTTAATATGATATTAATTTCTAACGTACAAAGTAAAATTACAAATAATAAAATTGCAAACAATTCGGGAAGCCTTAAGCGTGAAGCTTCAAGGCTTTTAAAGCTTAAGGAAAGTGATATAAAAAACCTTAGAATTTCCAAACGCTCTTTAGACGCAAGGAAAAAGGACAATATAAAATATCTCTTCACCCTTGAAATTGAGCTTTTAAATGGCTTAAATGAACAAAAGGTTTTGGCTAAAGCAAAGTGTAAGGATGCTAAAATTATAAAAAAACAGGCATATATAATTGAAAAAGCACCTTTAAATATAAAGCGTCCCGTAGTTGTAGGCTTCGGTCCTGCAGGTCTTTTTGCCGCCCTTTATTTAGCAGAAAGCGGTCTTCGTCCCATTGTTCTTGAACGCGGCTCTGACGTTGAGAGAAGGGAAAAGGAAGTTGAAGCAATAAAAAAACAGCGCATTTTAAACGTGGAATCCAATATTCAGTTCGGTGAAGGCGGCGCAGGAACCTTTTCGGACGGCAAACTGAATACTGGCATCAAAGATGAAAGAATAAGCTTTGTCCTTGAGACTTTTGTAAATAACGGTGCCCCTGAGGAAATCCTCTACGAGGCAAAGCCTCACATAGGAACCGACAAATTGCCCTCAACTGTAAAAAATATCCGTCAGCGTATAATTGACTTAGGCGGTGAAGTACATTTTAATACTAAGCTTATTGACCTTGACGTTTCAGGCGGTAAAGTAAGCAGCGTTACTTTCGAAAAAGACGGTGTAAAGGAATTGTACTTTACAGATGATGTTATTTTTGCAGTTGGTCATTCTGCCCGTGACACCTTTGAAATGGTGTATGAAAAAGGCATTATGATGGAAGCAAAGCCCTTCTCCGTAGGCGTCAGGATTGAGCACAAAAGGGAAGACGTCAATAAATCTCAGTACGGCGAGAATTATAAGGCATTATACAGCAATAAATTACCTACTGCCGACTATAAAGCAGCTGTGCATTTACCTAACGGCAGAGGTGTTTACACATTTTGTATGTGTCCAGGCGGTACAGTTGTACCTGCTATGAGCGAGGAAAACACGGTTGTAACCAACGGAATGAGTAAATTTGCCCGTATGGATGATAACAGCAACGCAGCTTTACTTGTAGGAATCGGTCCCGAGGATTTCGGCACTCACCCCTTAAGCGGTATAAGCTTTCAGCGTCAGCTTGAAAGAAAAGCCTTTATTTTAGGCGGCAGTAACTACAGCGCTCCAATTGAGCTTGTAGGTGACTTCTTAAGCGGCAAGGCTAAAACAGATGTAAAAACTGTAATACCGTCCTTTGAACCCGGTGTAAAGGTAGATGACTTTACAGAGCTTTTCCCCGATTATATAACAGAATCCTTACAGGGCGGCATTAAGGAGATAGGCAGAAAGCTTAATTTCTTTAATGATATGGATGCCGTTTTAACAGCACCTGAAACAAGAAGCTCCTCACCCTTAAGAATTATAAGGAACGAAAGCTTCAATTCAGTAAATGTAAAAGGCCTTTACCCTGCAGGCGAGGGGGCAGGCTACGCAGGCGGTATAACAAGCGCCGCTGTGGACGGCTTAAAGTGCGCTGAGGCTTTAGTAAAAAAATACCTTCAAAATTAATTTATCAGCTCTCCAAATGGGGAGCTGATTTTTATATTTAGTTTTACAAAAAGAAAAAAGACAGTTCGTCTGAACTGTCTTTTCCTGGAGCTGTTAACCGGATTTGAACCGGTGACCTCGTCCTTACCAAGGACGTGCTCTACCGACTGAGCCATAACAGCATATAAAAATGCAAGCTTAAAAACTTGCATCTTATTCGTGGCGACCCGGAACGGGCTCGAACCGTCGACCTCTAGCGTGACAGGCTAGCGTTCTAACCAACTGAACTACCGGGCCATTTATTTGCGACTTGATTATTATATCTTAACATCTTAATTTTGTCAATAATATTTTTATTTAGTTTTTTATTTATTTCTTGAATTGATTTAAAAATTATACTGTGCTATAATCCTAAAAGAAAGAGGAGGGTAAGATAATATGAATTTAAATGATATAAAGCTAAAGCTTTTAAACGAGTATAAATATAAAATCGAGCTTCACGCCCACACATCACCCGTCAGCGGCTGCAGTCAGATTTTACCTAAGGATATGGCTGAAACCTATAAAGCTTTAGGCTACGACGGTGTGGTTATCACCAACCACTTTAACGTAAGAGGAGATATGACCAAGGAGGAGTACCTTGATTTTTATTTAAAGGACTATGAGGAAACCAAAGTTTACGGCGAAAGCTTAGGCTTAAAGGTATATTTAGGCACGGAAATCCGCTTCACAGAGAACAATAACGACTACCTGATTTTCGGCGTAAACCGTCAGATTTTATCGGAAATATACGACCTTCTGCCTTACGGCGTGGAAAATTTCAGGAAGACTTATAAAATGGAGGAGAGCATTTTCATCCAGGCGCACCCCTTCCGAGACGGAATGGTCAGGGTTGACCCCGAGCTCCTTGATGGTATGGAGGTATATAATCTGCACCCAAACCACAATTCCCGTGTCGCCCTTGCATCAAAATATGCAAAGGAAAATGGCATTGATATAATAATAGCAGGCTCCGATTACCACCACCCGGGCTTAAACCACGAAGGACTTTCAGCCTTAAGAAGCACATACCTGCCTGAAGACAGCTTTGATATTGCAAAAATATTAAAGTCCAAAGATTACCTTTTAGAAATCGGTACAGGAAAAATACTGCTTTAATATGACGATGAGGAATACGGTCACTTCAAAGTATATTATTGGTACGAGGGCGAATATGTAGTTGAGCTTAAATCAAATACAGATCAATATTTTACGGTTATGTATTATTATAATCCCGCACAGTAAATTAAAGGATGTAAGGCTTCAGGCTTTGCATCCTTTTTATTTAAAAAGTTTACAAAATAATCGAACAAACGTGCGATTTTCTCTTGACAAATTTGAAAATTTTATTAGGATAGTAATTAGAGGGGTAAGAAAAAATACTTCTCTTTTCTTTTTCGAAGCAAAATATCATAGAGAAAAAGAGAATAAAAATGGAAGAATTTCAGAATATTTTCGGAAATATTTCGGAAGTATTTCAGAAAATTTTCCAAAAATCAGACGAATACTTATTATTTCAAAATTATGAACAGGAGGATTTTATATGGAAAAAATACCATGGTTTAAATTTTATACAGGCTTTTTTAAAAGGCAGAGTATGGTGCTTATAAGCGGACTTAATAACAGCGAAACAATTATGCTGGTTTTAATCAAGCTGATATGTATGGCAACGGAGATAAACGACCGCGGCTACGTGTATATAACCCCCGAAAGACCCTATCAATTAAGGGAATTAGCCTCTTATATGGGTAAATCGGTTAAGGTTATGGAGAATATCCTGCAGGTACTTAAGGACTACGGCGAAATAGAAATCGAAAGCGACGGAATGATATTCGTAACAAGCTGGTCAGAGGAGCAAAACGTGGACAGATTGCAGATGATGAAAGAAAAACAAAGGGAAACGCAAAAGAAATACCGTATGAGAAAAAAGCAGGCTGATGATAAAGCGTTATATAACGGTGATATAACGCGTGATATAACAGTTATCAAAAGTTATGCCGTAGAAGAAGAAGAATATGAATATGAAAAAGAATATGAAAAAAAAGAAGAATATGAATATGAAGATATAAGTAAGAATTTTAATGAGGATGATTATGTTTCTGTTATTTCTTATTTTAATAATAAGTTTAATAAGGATTATAATTATAAGGATAAGTACCTTAAAAACCTTATTGCCAAAAAGCTGAGTGAAGGCTATAAGGTTGAGGATTTTATAAAGGTTATTGATAACAAGGAAAGCTCCTGGAAAAACACGGAGTACGAAAAGTTCCTTCGCCCCGAGACCTTATTCGGTGATAAGTTTAATCTTTACTTAAATGAGGGAGCGGCGCCCAAATGCAAATCATACATAAGCGATTATGATAATGAGCTTGATTTCCGTGATTTTATTTCCATGGAATAAAAAAAGAGCAGACAAATTAATGCCTGCTCGGTAAATATTGGGTTAAAGGCTGCAGCCGCACTCACCGTCGTGACAATCTTCCTTAAGTTCGCCTACGATGGGGGTGGGGTCAATGCCAAGGCGCTTGTAGTAATCGGAAACAGCTGCCTTAATAGCCTGCTCAGCTAAAACGCTGCAGTGTACCTTTACGGGCGGCAGACCGTCTAAAGCCTCCATAACTGCCTTGTTTGTAAGCTTAAGGGCATCGTCAATTGTCTTGCCCTTTATAAGCTCAGTTGCCATAGAGCTTGTTGCGATAGCAGCACCGCAACCGAAGGTCATAAAGCTAACGTCGGTAATAACGTTGTTTTCAACCTTAATGTACATTCTCATAATGTCGCCGCACTTGGGGTTACCAACCTCGCCAACACCGTTCGCATCCTTCATTTCGCCAACGTTTCTGGGGTTAGCAAAATGGTCCATAACTTTTTCACTGTATGCCATTTCAATATCTCCTTAAATTTATTATCCGTTTATAATTCTGTCCCAAAGCGGGCTCATTGCACGAAGTCTGTTTACAATCGGGGGAAGGGTCTCAATAATATAGTCGATGTCCTCTTCACAGTTAACGTCGCTGAATGAAAGGCGAAGTGAACCGTGAGCAATTTCGTGAGGCAGACCGATGGAGAGAAGCACGTGGCTGGGGTCAAGGCTGCCGCTGGTACAAGCAGAACCGGAGGAGGCGCTTATGCCCTTCATATCAAGCATTAAAAGAAGGCTTTCACCCTCAATACCTTCAAAGCAGAAGCTTACGTTACCGGGAAGGCGCTTTTCTCTGTCACCGTTTAAACGGCTTCTTTCTATCTTAAGAACCTCATCAATCAATCGTGAGGTCATCTTCTTAAGCTTTTCATTTTTGCTGTCAATAGTCTCGGTAGCAATCTCCAAAGCCTTAGCTAAGCCTACAATACCTGCAACGTTTTCGGTGCCGGCTCTTTTGCCGCTTTCCTGAGCGCCGCCGTCAATAAGGTTGGGTATTCTTATACCGCGCCTGATGTAAAGGGCACCCACACCCTTAGGTGCGTGGAACTTATGGCCTGAAAGGGAGAGAAGGTCAATATTCTGCTCCTTAACGTCAATGTGAACGTTGCCAATTGCCTGAACGGCATCTGTATGGAATAAAACACCGTGCTTTTTGCAAATTGCGCCAATCTCCTTAATAGGCTGTATGGTACCTATCTCGTTATTGGCATACATAATTGTAACTAAAGCAGTTGTGTCCTTAATCGCCTTTTCCACGTCCTCGGGCTTTACTATGCCGTTTTCGTAAACCTCAAGGTAAGTTATCTCGAAGCCTTCTTTTCTTAAAGCCTCGCAGGTGTGAAGTACGGCGTGGTGCTCAAACTTACTTGTAATAATGTGGTTCTTGCCCTTAGCCATTAAAGCGTGGGCAACACCCTTAATAGCCCAGTTGTCACTTTCGCTGCCGCCTGAAGTGAAGTAGATTTCATTCTGGTTTGCACCTAAACATTTTGCAACGGTTTCCCTTGCATTATCAAGGTAAACTCTTGCCTCGGCACCTATCTCATAAAGGGAGGAGGGGTTACCGTAAACGTTTTCATATATGGGAAGCATAGCTTCTAAAACGGGCTTAGAAACGTTTGTTGTAGCCGCGTTATCCGCATAAACCTTTTTCATTTTATGTTCCTTTCCGAATTTACACTAATGATAAAATACATATATAAGCAGTATTTTCATCACCTAAGATAATATACACTAATTTGGTATACTTTTCAAGAGCCTTTGTTAAATTTATGACGTAATTTGAAAAATATTTTTGATTTAAAGAAAGGGGAGAGCAATATATACTGCATAAATCCCAAAAAAACTCACAACATAGTGAGTATGAATGTCCGCCGCACAACTAAAGCTTGACTTTATCTTAAGAAAAATTTATAATATTATTAATATTGTATATTGGGATATTTGTAGTCTTTTAATAATTTATTTCTAATTTAGACACATAACAGTTAACGAATACTTAGGAGGAATAAAAGTGGCAGATAAGAAAGTAAACTCAATAAAAAAGATAACCCCACTCATCGAAAAGCAAACTGACCAGCCTCTTTCATCAACAAGAGCCTACAACAAAATAACACCGCCCGTAAACGGTGATATGCAGGAAAGAAAGAGTCCTAAAAACAGAACGGAAAATAAAAGCTTTTATCAGGAAAATTACAATAAGCAAAGAAAAAGCTTCAGAAGCTATGACGACTTTGCTTTTGCTGAAAATTTAAATGAAGACGTAATTATTGAAGCAAAAAAAGAAGAAGCTGCAGCGGAAACAAAGGATAATAAAGCAAATTACAACAACAAAGCCTACAAAAAGCCCTATTATAACAACAATAAGTACGGAAAGAAGCAGAATTTTAATAACAAAAAAGAAGCTGAAAAGGACGCAGGTAAGCCTCCCGTAAAAATATATTTCCTTGGCGGACTTAACGAAATCGGCAAGAACTTTACCTTATATGAATGTGAAGGCGATATGATTATCGTGGACTGCGGTCTTTCCTTCCCGACGGACGATATGCTGGGTGTTGACCTTGTTATACCTGACTTCACTTTTATAGAAGAAAACGTCGACAAAATCAAAGGTATGGTTATTACCCACGGTCACGAGGACCACATCGGTTCAATCCCTTATTTTCTTAAGCGCTTCAGCGTACCGATTTACGCAACTCCCTTAACTGCAGGACTTATTGAAGCAAAGCTTAAGGAGCATAACTTAGTGGAGGCTGCCAATATACAGAAGTATAAACCGGGCTCCAAGGTTAAGCTGGGTGTATTTGACGTAGAATTCATTCACGTTAACCACTCCGTATCCGACGCCGTAGCCTTTGCACTCCACACACCTGCAGGCACAATAGTTCATACAGGTGACTTTAAAATTGACTGTACTCCCGCTGAAGGCGAAATGATAGACCTCGGCAGATTTGCCCAGCTTGGTAAGGAGGGCGTGCTCTGCTTACTTGCCGACTCCACCAACGCCGAAAGAGCAGGCTACACCTTAACGGAGCAAAAGGTAAACGATACCCTTGACAGTATGTTCATTAAGGCAGGCAAGAAGAGGATTATTGTTGCTACCTTTGCTTCATCCATTTCAAGAATACAGATGATTATAAACTGCGCTGAAAGGTACGGCAGAAAGGTCGCTTTATCCGGCAGAAGTATGCTCAACGTAGTTGCAATAGCAGGTGAGCTTGGCTATTTAAATGTGCCTGAGGGCATTATGGTGGACCTCTCCACTATCAATAAGTATAATAAAGAAGAAATTGTCCTTATCACAACAGGCAGCCAAGGCGAGCCTATGAGCGCCCTTTCAAGAATGGCATTTGCCGAACACAGGCAGGTTGAAGTAGGCGACGACGATTTCATTATCATTTCCGCCCGTCCCATACCCGGTAACGAAAAAACAGTAAGCACCGTAATTAACGAGCTTCTTAAAAAAGGCTGTGAGGTTATTTACGAATCTATGTACGACCTTCACGTTTCAGGTCACGCCTGCCAGGAAGAGCTTAAGATTATGCAGGCTTTGGTAAAGCCTAAATTCTTTATTCCCATACACGGCGAGCAAAAGCATTTGGTTAAGCACGCAAGCCTTTCCATGGCTTTGGGTTTACCTAAGGAGAATATATTCATCGGTGACGTTGGCAGCGCAGTTGAGCTTAGTGACGAAGGTATAAAGGTCCTTGAAAACGTTCAGGCAGGTCAGGTACTTGTGGACGGCATAGGCATTGGCGACGTTGGCAGCATTGTTCTGCGCGACAGAAAGCTCCTTTCAGAGGACGGATTGATTATTGCAGTATGCGCCCTTGATTCAGCTACAGGCAGAGTTGTATCAGGTCCTGACGTTGTATCCCGCGGCTTTGTTTACGTAAGAGAGAGCGAGGAGATGATGGAAAAGGCAAGAACCCTTATCTATGACGTTATCGAAGGCTGTGCCGACGAAGGCATAAGGGAATGGGGCGCCATTAAGCTTCGCATCCGTGAGACATTAAGCAAATACCTTTTCGAGCAAACACGCCGCACACCTATGATCTTACCCATTATTATGGAAGTTTAATATCCTGATTAATTTAAGGTGATATAAAGTGAAACGAAAAATTTGGACATCTTCACCATTGATGATAGTAATGTCCTGCATTATAATTCTGTTTGCCATACTTAGCTACGAGCACGGTATGCTTCTGTTTACAATTGAAATGACAGTTGGACTTTTGTGCCTTAGCTTTTCCTTGGGTGTACACTTTCATTTCAAGCATCATGTAAGGCACGCTCTGCTTGGCGCAAAAAAGATACTTGGTACTCAGGGTGAAAAGGAGCTTGAAGAGCTTACAATCCCCGTTGTTGTTACGGGTAAAAAAGGCGATATAGTCTGGCATAATAAAGCCTTCTTTGAAAACGTGGCAGGCGGCCACAGCGCGGTAGGCGAAAGTGTGCTTCCTTATATATACCCCAGAACCTTAATCCAGCTTATGGGCAGCGAAAGCTCCTATGTCAGCTACGGAAACAAGGAATTTACCGTTTACCATTCAAAGTCAGAAAGCTCCAATATCCTCTATTTTATAGACGACACTTATTTTAAATCCGTCAACCGTAAATTCAGGGAGAAGCGTGCAGTTGTTTCCCTTCTTTCCTTTGATAACCGCGAGGAATTAACAAGGGATGCAACCGGCGGTGATGAATCCAGAATTGTAGGCGAGGTTGAGTACCTGCTTCGTAAATGGACTGAGGAGGATATGGAAGGCTTTGTCAAGAAGCTTTCAGGCGGCAGATACCTGCTTATTTCAGACGAGGCTCACATTGAAAAAGCCAGGGAAAACCGCTTCCATATTCTTGACGAGGTAAGAAAAGTTAAGGGCGCCAACAACCTTGCCGCTACCATATCCATCGGTATAGGCAGGGAAGCTTCAAGCGTTATGGAAAGTGAAGCCTGGGCAAGGCAGGCACTTGACATGGCATTGGGCCGCGGCGGTGACCAGGTTGCAATCAAAAAAGGCGATACATACGAATTCTTCGGCGGACTCAGTAAGGGCGTTGAAAAGAGGGATAAGGTACGTACCCGTGTTATTGCTTCTACACTCTTAGAGCAGATCAGGCTAAGCAGCCGTGTGCTTATTATGGGTCACAAAAACAGCGATATGGACTGTATCGGTGCGGCTGTAGGCTTACACGGTGCCATAACCTCAATAATCAATAAGCCCGTAAACATAGTAGTGGACAGGGAAAGAACTCTTGCCTTACCTCTTATTGAAATGGTTGAAACCGAGGGTAAGGAGCATAAGGATATATTTATCTCTCCCTTTGAAGCAAGGCAGCATGCAGACGAAAAAACCTTGCTTATAGTTGTGGACACCCACTCCTACGTATTTGTTGAGGACAGCCATCTTTTAGATGTATGCAAGAAGGTAGTTGTTATCGACCACCACAGAATGATGGTCACCCACATCAAAAACTCAGTTATCTTCTACCACGAGCCCTATGCCAGCTCAGCATCCGAAATGGTCTCCGAGCTTATACAGTATATGGAAAAAAGCACTATCAAGGATTACGTTGCCCACGCTCTGCTTTCAGGCATCACCCTTGATACCAAGAATTTCATATTAAAAACAGGTGTAAGAACCTTTGAAGCTTCCGCATTCCTCAGAAGGTGCGGTGCGGACACAGTTCTTGTTAAAAAGCTTTTTGCAAATACACCTGAAACAAACAAAGAAAAAAGTGACCTTGTGGGTCACGCAGATATTTACCGCGGCTGTGCAATAAGCTATACGGAGGAGCCAAGCCCCAATATCCGTGTGGCAGCAGCGCAAGCAGCCGACGAGCTTTTGGGTATTCAGGGTGTTGTTGCTTCCTTTGTACTCTTTAAAATGGGGGAGGACGTAAACATCTCCGCCAGAAGCTTCGGTGAATTAAATGTACAGGTTATATTGGAGGCATTCGGCGG
>JAGBID010000203.1 GCA_017935165.1 Clostridia bacterium | reverse complement strand
GTAGTTAAGGTCATAGGAAACGATTGTGCCGTACTTCTTAGCTGCCTTAACAGCCTCAATAACTACTTCAGCAGTTGTCTCGCTGAGTGCTGCGAAAATACCGCCTGTGTGAAGCCATCTTACACCTAATGTACCGAAAATGTAATCCCAATCAATGTCACCGGGCTTAAGCTTACTTACAGCTGTGTTACCTCTGTCAGAAACACCAACAGCACCTCTTATGCCGTAACCGCGCTCTGTAAAGTTAATACCGTTTCTTACAGTTCTGCCAATACCGTCGTAGGGCATCCACTTAATAAGGGAAGTATCAACGCCGCCCTGGAAAATAAAGTCTTCCATTAAATAACCAAGCTCGTTCTCTGCAAAAGCAGTAACAACACTTGTTTTCATTTTAAAGCAACGGCGTAAGCCACGTGCTACGTTATACTCGCCGCCGCCTTCCCAAGCAGTAAAGCTTCTTGCTGTCTTGATTCTGCCCTCACCGGGGTCAAGTCTGAGCATAATTTCACCGAGAGAAATCTCGTCAAACATACACTCACTCTTAGGTCTTAAATTAAGATTCATAATATTTACCTTCCTGTGTAATTATAAATTATGCTCTGAGTTTCTTTAAAAGCTCTGTGCATTCAGCTGTTAAATCACGGATAGCGTCAAAATCCTTAGCTGCTAACTTGTCAGCGGGAACCATCCAGCTGCCGCCGCAGCAGAATACTGCCTTGCAGTTTAAGTATTCTTCAAGGTTCTTTGTGGAAATACCGCCTGTGGGCATAAACTTAACCATTGTATAGGGAGCGGACATAGCCTTAATCATCTTAACGCCGCCTGCAGCCTCAGCAGGGAAGAACTTAACGTACTTTAAGCCAAGAGCCATAGCAGCCTCAAGCTCTGTAGGTGTGCATATACCGGGGATAATAAGCCAGCCCTTTTCGTTGCAGTGCTTTACAACCTCGGGATTCATACCGGGGCTTACGATAATTGTAGCGCCTGCTGCAATAGCCTTGTCTGCCTGCTCTGTGGAAAGAACAGTACCTGCGGCAATAAGCATATCGGGGAAAGCTTCGTGAATATTCTTAATAGCCTGTTCAGCAGCTGCTGTTCTGAATGTGATTTCAGCACAGTTAATACCGCCGTCACGAAGTGCCTTTGCAAGGTTAACTGCGTCATCAGCATCGTCAATTTTAACTACAGGCACAACGCCTGTTTCGATCATCTTATTGATTAATTCCTGCATTTTAATCAAACCTCCGTAAAATAAAATAGAAAGTCATTCTTAAATAAATTTTACCATATTGAAGAATAAAGTCAAGAAAAAACTATATTTTGCGCTTTTTTATAATCAAAATGGACTTTCTGCAAGGTATTTTCCGTATACGTAAACAGGTACTGCACTCCAGCCGTGGCAAAGTGAGCCTGCATTGTCGAAAGCTGCTGCGCCTGACTGAACCTCAAAGAAAGTATCGGCGCCTTTTAAAACCATATCACCCCATACATCATCAATCTTTTCAAGTACCCAGTTTAAGTTATTCTCATCCTCCAAAAGAGCATCGAATACGTAAATATACATACTGAGGGTGGTAGGAATAAGCTTTTCTTCCATAATTTTTTCTCTGACGTAAGCCTTATGCTCCTCAGGTACTGCACCGCAGAAAAGCATTAAGGCGTTACTTAAATTATGCAAAGGCTTACTGTGGGTAGTTTTTGTTAAGTAGAGACCTGTTTCCTTATCAAAGAAATTCTTATGCAAAGCCTCGTTCAGTTTATTTTTCAAATCCAAATAAGCATCTGCTTCATCGGGAGCAATTACCTTGCAAATTTCGCTTAAACAGTATAAAGCATCGCTTACAAAAGCATTGATGGGGGAGTCGTAGATTTTGCCTTCAAGCCTTCTGCCTGAATCAAGGCCGTCGTTATCATCAAGACCTTCTGCCCACTCATAGAAGTTCCAGTAAGGTCCGTCGGTAAGTAATGGAATCAAGCCTGTCTCATCAATTCTATCGGTAAATGACTTTACAATTGTTTTTAAGCCATCAAATACTTCAAATAAAAATTCCTTGTCACCTGAATATTTATAATATTCATAAACTTCCCTGATATATACGGCAGAGAAAGAAGGGATATTAACGCTTACAATACCGGGAGGGCAAAGCTCAAGTAAACCGTCAGGGCGAAGGGACTTAAGCATCAAGCTTAAAGATGCTCTGGGGAACTGATACTCCTTAAAAGCATAATAACCGCAAAGAATCTGTACACGGCTGTCCATTGCATATAAAGCCTGCTCGCGCCATGGGCAATCCTCATAATGCTCGTGCATACACATTTTAAGAGTATTAACAGATATGTCCCAAATTTTACTTCTCAGTTTATCGGTAATGTTAATTTTGTAGTCTGTTAAAGGGTAATCAGTCTTAATAATACCTATATCGCCTAAAACTGCATTCTTAGCTTTTATGTGTACCTGAAGGTATTTTAAACCTAAACGGGAATAAGGGTGCATAAATTTATTCTTGCCGGGTTTGGCAATATACTTAAAAGCAAAATTTCTGCCGCCTATTTTGCTTCTTACTCTTAAATCCTCAAGATGTTCGCCGTAACCTACTAATATTTCGGTTTCGCTATCGACTTCAATTTCAATATTTAAAAAGCCGCAAGCTTCGCCATTTGTACTATATAAAAGATATACGCCGTCGCAGTTTAGGTTTCTTACGTCGTAATATAATTTATTATCTTTTTCTTTAAGCAGCTCCTCTTTAATTTTATGTGATAGATAAGCTTTAAAAATTCTGTCAGCCTTACTTAAGCTTTCGTCATACTCTTTATAAATACCCTGAGCGATTAATTCGCCTGTAACCTTGTTATCATTAATAAGCTTTTTAACAGGACGGGGGAAAAGATGCTTTTCTTTATCAGCAAGTACAGTATCGGTTAACACAAGTTCCTTTATGTTAGCATCATACTCAAAATTAAAGCCTAACTGACCTGAAATTAACTCCTCATGTTTTAAATAGTGATTATTCCTTCTGCCTTTAATTTTAGTATCACTGAATAAAACCTCCTTGTCCTTTTCATAAATACTGAATATTATACCGGGCTTCTGATCACGTACGGTAGAGGTATTTGTCCCTAAAGAATACTCACCAATATATAAAGTATTTATACCTTTTCTTACGTGTTCGCTTAAATCCAAAGTATCGTAAACCTGATAATCTTCATAGCCGTCAAATATACCGGCATCTGCAAATTTTCCGTTAACGTATAAAGCATAGTCAGAATAAGCAGATATGTAAATCTTTACGTCTTCTGTACTGTTAAGCTCAAATACAGCAGTATATTCAAAGTAGCTGTCCTTATGGTAATTCGCCGCGTCAGGCGCCACTATCCATTCAGCGTTTTTAAAATACATTTAAAACACCCCTTTCTTAATTAAATTATATTACAATCCATTTTATATGGCAATAAAAAACGCAGAAGAATGTTCTTCCGCGCTTAAATTATTTCTTAATATAATCACTAAAATTATCGCTATATACCTTTGTACCGTCTTTATTTACCCACATGGCTTCTGCATTTCCGAATTCCTTTAAAAGAGCTTTGCCTTCCTCAATGCTCATTGTAAAAAGAGCTGTGGAAAGCACGTCGCCGTCAGCGGAATTTTCTGTAATTACCGACACGGAAAAGAAATTATCGGCAGGGAACAGGGTGTTTTTATCAATAATATGGCAGTATCTTTTACCTTCGTACATATAATATCTCTGGTAGCTTCCGCTTGTGACCAATGCCATATCGCTAAGCTCAATATATTCAATAATGCTCTCCATAGAAAGCTTATCAGGGTTTTCAATACCTGCAAGCCAGGGTTTATTACCCGAATCACCTAAGGTCTTTATATTGCCGCCAAGGTTTAATAAATAATCATCCTTGCCTTTTTCCTTTAATTTATCGTAAATAAGCTCTGTTGTGTAGCCTTTGGCAACCGCACCAACGTCAAGCTTAAGCTTTTCATCCTCATAAAAAACGGTGTTCTTTTCGCTGTCTATAATAAGCTTACTGATATCCGTGTGTGTTGAAGCATCTATAAGCTCACTTTTTGAGGGAATATTGGCGTTATCAGGCTCTTTTATAGCATTTTCTCTATATTTATGCCATATTTTAAGCACACTGCCCATTGCAATATTAATTCTGCCGTCGGTTTTATTGTGCATATCTTTACAGTAAAGAAGAAATTTTGTAAGCTCAGGGTCAACCTCAATTTCGCCCTTTGCAGCTTTATCATTAAGTAAAGCTATGTTGTTTACTCCGTTATATTTATAGTAAATGTCAAAAAGCTTGTGGTAATAGCTTAATTCTTCCTCAATGTCACTTATAACCGCGTTAAACTCCTCTTCGGAGTCCTCGTAACCGATTATCTGAATTACTGTATCGAAATATTCATAGAAATAAGCTGTGTATTTAGTAGGGCTTTTACCGCAGCCTGTAAACAGTAAAGAGGGGAGAAGCAAAGTAAAAGCAAGGAATAAATATAATAATCTTTTAAAATTACTCATATCAATAAATAAAATTATTCGGGTCACCTTTTGGGCAACCCGAATTTTTAAATTAAGTTTAATTACTTAGCAGCCTTGTTGATTGCAGTAACAGCAGCATAAATATTAATTGTGCAGCCTGCCTTTGCAACGTCAGCATTGGGAACACCGTTAGCGTCCATAGCAGCTAAAACCTCATCAGCTGTTTTACCGATTACGTATGCGTCAAGAGCGTCAGCCTGAACGTACCACTCATTTGTACCTGCATAAGCCTGCATACCGTAGTCGTCACCAAGCTCACGCTTTGTAAGAACAATACCGGGCATCTCTGCATAGCCTTCCATATCGAATACAGCGTCAACAGTAGCAGCATCGTTTAAGGAAGCAGTAATCTTGCCATCCTTGTTCTTTGCAACAGCAGCGAAAGCAACGTCTGCTTCAATTTTACCTGAAGCTTCCTCTGTAGCATCGTTTGTTGTGGAAACGCTTGCAACAGCAGCAACAGCAACTGTGTCATTAGATGTAGCCTTGGACTCCTTAGCGTTGTCAGCAGCATAAACTACAGCAGCAATATAATCTTCAATATAGATTGTGCAGCCTGCAGTAGCAACATCGTCATTACCATAACCTTCGCCGTTTAAAAGGTCATATAAATCAGAAATATTCTTGCCGATGATAACCTTTTCAAGAGCGTCGATCTGAGCGTACCACTCAGTTGTGCCTGCATAAGCCTTCATACCGTAGTTGTCGCCAAGCTCACGCTTTGTGATGAAAGCATCAGCAGCTACGCAGTAGCCTTCAATGTCAAAGGGAAGAATGATTTCCATCTCGTCGATATCGCAGGAAATAACCTTGCCTTCGTTGTCAACTAAAACAGCAGCAAAAATACCGTTGTGTGTTACGTTACCGTCTGCTTCTTCAGTTGCATCGTTGGGAGTGGAGTCAAAAATAGCGCTAAGGCCTATTTTTGCAGGGCTGCCGCTCTCACAAGCAGTAAGAGTGAAAAGGGAGAGGACCATTAAGATTGCGAGAAATAAAGAAAGAAGTTTTGATTTGCGCATAAATATTCTCCTTAAATTTTATAATAAAGCTTTTATTATAGTTTAAGCTTTATTCTCTTGATTAATAAAGCGGAGGTAAGACCAATCAGTACACCGCTTATTGTACCCGAAACTGCAAGAAAAATCATATAGTAAGCAATCTCCGAGACATTTGTTACGCAAATGGCTACTATTATCTGACCTAAATTATGAAGAACACCGCCAACAACACTTATACCTGCAAGTGAAAAAAGGTCAAGCTTTTTAAGCAATACCATTGCGCTCAGGCTCAGTAAAGCTCCTGCAAAGCTGTACGCCAATGAAAGAAGGCTGCCAAACAGCAATGAGGCAAAAATAAGCCTTATAAAAGAAACAATAAAAGCTTCTTTTGCACCGATTTTGTAAAGCGTAAAAATTATTGCAATGTTGGGAAGTCCCATTTTAATTCCCGGTACGCTTGCAAAAAGGGGTGGAAACAAGGATTCAACGTAAGCAAACACTAAAGCAGCTACTGATAAAAGTGCAAGAAATGAAAGCTTCTTAATATTTATCATGCCGCTGTATCCACCTCGTTACCGTCGCCTTCAATTTTTACCACTACTTTATTCGGAAGGCAAACAATGGTTTCGCCGTTCTTACTGATAGGGTTGTGGTCTTCACAAATACCGTCAGGGCAGGAGGCTTCTGTAATGTCCGCCTTGCCGTTTTCGATTACAAGGATATTATAATGGTTTCTTGTTTCATAGTCAACATTTATTGTTATTTTTTTATCAATATTTAAAGGATATCTGCCGTATTCTTCATTACCTACGGTCACTACGGCGCATGCACCCTCTGATTGATTTAAAACTACTAAAAGATAGCATAGCGCCGATATTACAAGCACTGAAAAAATCAGGATAATATCGGCGATAAGCTTCTTTTTATTTTTCTTCATTCTGGCGGTGCTTACCTGAGAAATCAGCCCAATCAACACATTTAACGGGGCAAACCTCCGCACACTTTCCGCATATAATACAAAGGTTATAGTCCACACTTGCAAGGTTATTTGTGACCTTAATAGCCTTGGTGGGGCAGTTAAGCTCGCACTTTTTACAGCCAATACAGCCGTTTGTACAAACTTTTCTTGTGTCGGCACCCTTCTGCTTGTTGCTGCATCTTACTGCAACTCTGTGAATATCGGGTATCATTTCAATTATTTTATTGGGACAAGTTTTTGCACAAAGACTGCAACCGACACATTCATCAGGATTAATTAAAGCTACGCCGTTTTCAATACGGATTGCGTTGTGAGGGCAAACGTTTACACAGTCGCCCTGACCTAAACAGCCGTAAGCACAGGCTCCGCTGCCGCCGTAAAGAGTTTTTACCGCTGCACAGCTTGTAACACCCTGATAATCATACTTTTTACTTGTTGCATTGCAGTTGCCGTTACATTTTACAATTGCAACCTGCTCAACAACGTCCTCAGCTTCAACACCTAAAATATCAGCAATTTCCTTTGCAACAGCATCGGCACCGGGAACGCAAAGGTTTGTTTTTGCACCCTCTTTAAGAGCCTTGGCATAGCCGTCACAGCCTGTGTAGCCGCAGGCACCGCAGTTAGCGCCGGGCAGGCAGGCACGAAGCTTCTCGACAGTTTCGTCAACCTTAACCTCAGTGAAAACGGAAACTACAGCAAGAATAATACCGCATACAAGACCAATACCTGATACTATTAAAACGGCAATTAAAATCTCATTCATTTAAAATACCGTCCTTTCTTATGCGAATAAATTATCAATAACGCCTGAGAATCCGAAGAAGGAAAGGGATACTATTGCAGCCGCTATTAAAGTTATGGGCAAGCCCTTCATACTCTTGGGAGCATCGCAGTTTTCAGTTCTCATTCTTACACCTGAGAAAAGCACCATAGCTAAAAGGAAGCCAAGTCCGCAGCCAAGTGAGCTTACCATTGACTCGATAAAGTTGTAGCCGTCTGTAATGTTGTTGATGGTAACACCCAAAACAGCGCAGTTTGTTGTAATAAGGGGGAGGTAAACACCTAAGCTTGCGTGAAGACCGGGAACATACTTTTTAAGTATCATCTCAACAAGCTGTACAAGAGCAGCAATTACTAAGATGAAAACTATAGTCTGCATATAACCAAGCTTTAAAGGCTCAAGGATGTAGTACTGAATGGGCCATGTGGCAGCTGTAGCCATAAGCATAACGAATATAACGGAAAGACCCATACCTGTAGCCTGGTCTATTTTCTTTGAAACACCAAGGAAGGGGCAGATGCCTAAGAATTTACTTAAAACATAGTTGTTCACAAGAACACTTGTAAGTAAGATAACAATTAAACCTGTGAAATCCATTCTTCTTCACCCTCCTATTTATTTTCGCAGTTACCGCCGCAGGCAGCAGCACCGGGGCAGCCTTCACAGCCAAAGCTCTTTTTCTTAATAGCTCTGCCTTTTGTAAAGTAATTTACAAGAGCTATCATAATGCCGAATACCATAAAGCCGCCGGGAGCCATTTTAAAAATTGAAATTGTGTAATTTTCTACAAAGGGAATTGCCATACCCATAAAGGTACCGTTACCGATAACCTCACGGATAATAGCCATGGAAAGAAGAGCTAAAGTAAAGCCAACACCCATACCGAAGCCGTCTAAAGCAGATTCAATAACTGTGTGTTTACTTGCAAACATCTCCGCTCTGCCTAAAATAATGCAGTTAACAACTATAAGTGCAAGGTAAAGGCCAAGCATATCGTAAAGCTCGGGCAGATAAGCGTGCATTATCATTGAAACAACGGTAACAAAACCTGCAATAACAACGATATAGCAGGGAATTCTTACCTTATCGGGGATAATATTTCTAAGTGCTGAAATAACCATATTGGAGCAAATCAATACTACCATAGCAGCAATGCCCATACTGAATGCACCTATCACGTTTGTAGTGGTGGCAAGGGTGGGGCAGGTACCGAGAACAAGAACAAATACGGGGTTTTCTTTAATAATACCGTTTAAGAGATAAGACATTTTATTTTCTTTCATTATTCAAGTCCTCCTTTCAGTAATTCGTAAGCTTCAAAGGCCTGCCTTACAGCACCCTTGTATGCAGGCTCTGTATAGTCGGAAGCACCTGCTATAACCTCAACGTCCTTATAGGATTCAGCATCCTTGCCGTTATACTGGCTATAGTAGCTCTCCTTACCGCAAACGTCGCCTATATTTTCTGTTTCAGCCTGCTCGGTTGTTACGCAGGAAATAATAACGCCGTCAGCAGAAATTGCAATTTTTACTCTGATATAAACACCGTTAGCGCCGTATTTTGCCTTAATGCCGTAGCCTTCAGCCTTAAGCTCAAATACGTAGTTACCGCTGTCGGTTACGTATGCCTTTTCAAGGCTCTTCTTAAGACCTCTTGAAAGCTCAAGGCCTGTTAAATCTATTTCAGTAAGCTTGCTTTCTGTTACAGCTTTAACTGCTTCTAAAGCTAAGGAATCAAGTGAAGCGTCTGTAGAATTAATAACCTTTCCGCTCTTATCAACGGAAACAAAGTTTTCTGCAAGGTCAGCACCAACAAATTTTACAACGTAGCCTGAACCGTTATCCGCTTCAAATATCTTGCTTACACTGCTGTCAACTGTCTCTGCAATAAATACCTCTGTGAATGCGCCTTCAGCCTCGGGAAGTACGTATGCTAAGTTATCAGCCAAAATCTGCTCCTCAGTTCTTATATCAACTGAGCCGCCTGAAAGGATGATGTTTGCATTCTGTGCATCCTTCACAGCGTTCTTGTAAGCTGTGGTTGTAAGTGTAGCTGTAGCAACCGTGTCAACGGAATCAACGTCACTTACGTCTTTGAAGTTTTCACCGTAAGTTTTTTCGAAGCCCAATGTTTCATTACTTGAAATACATTCGGCACCTGTAATTGTACCCTCAGCGTTAACACCGCACATAATAATCATATCGCTGCCGTAACCTGAAGCAGAAAGCTTAATTACGTGACCGCCGTTTTCAGCTTTAAAAGCACCGATAACAGTTGCAGGTAATTCAAATGCTGTAATATCAATTTCTTCAAAGCTGCCGCCCTCGGGCATTACAACAGCTAAAGAAGCGTTGGAAGCTTTTTCATCATTCTCAGCTATAACAGGTGCTGTAATAAAGTTAACACCTGCAAGTATCACTGAAACAACCAGACAGATAGCTGTTAAAACAACAACGGATTTTATATTATTTTTCATGCTTTAACACCTCCAAAGGGCTTTTTGGCGGTAAGCTTTTCAATGTAGGGAGTTAAGATATTCATAAGGAGTATTGCGTAGGAGACACCCTCGGGATATGAACCCCAGAATCTTATAAGGCAGGTAATAAGTCCGCAGCCAATACCGAATACCAGCTTACCAAGCTTGCTTACGGGAGTTGTTGCATAATCAGTAGCCATAAAGAATGCACCGATCATAAGTCCGCCTGCCATAATCTGATAGAGTGTGGCAGTAAAATCACCGTAGAAAATAAAGGAACAAACAAATACCGTACCGATAAAGGCAACGGGAGTATGCCAGTAAATGACCCTTCTTATAAGTAAATATGCACCGCCGATTAAAAGAGCCAAGGTGCTTGTCTCACCTATACAGCCGCCTCTTAAACCTAAAAGCATATCAAGTAAAGAGGGGAGAGAACCTTCGGAAACACCTGAAGCAATACTTAAAGGGGTGGCTGTAGCCACGCTGTCCACAATTGTGGGGAAAGCAGACTGAGCCATATCCGTAAAGGAGATAAGCATAAATATTCTTGCTGTAATGGCAGGGTTGGCAAAGTTCTGACCAATACCGCCAAAAAGACATTTTACAACAACAATGGCAAAACAGGAACCAACTGCAGCCTGCCATAAAGGAACGTTGCTTGAAAGGTTTAAAGCTAAAAGCAAACCTGTTACAACAGCACTTAAGTCTGTAATTGTATTTCTCTTTTTAACTACTTTGTCAAAAATAAATTCAGAAAGTACAGCTGAAATAACACAGGTAAGAATAATAAACAGTGCATTTAAACCGAATATAATTACACCTGCCACAGCTGCCGGGAGCAACGCAATAATAACGTCAAGCATTATTCCCTGAGTATTTCTCGCTGCCCTTATATGAGGGGATGAAGATACTGTAAGTAAACTCATTATGCCTTTTCCTCCTGTGCTTTTTTAGCTTCCATTGCTAAAAATTCTCTTAAATAACCCTTACCGAGGCGGTTAGTCTGTACAAGAGGTCTTCTTGCAGGACAAACGTAGCTGCAGCAGCCGCACTCCATACAGAGGTTAACTTTTAAATCCTTAAGCTCGGCGCCGTCTTTATTATTGTAAGCGGCAGCAATTTTAACGGGCTGTAAATTAAAGGGGCAGTTATTAACGCACATACCGCATCTTATGCACTCGGTAGGCTCAGGTGTAACGCTGTCCTTTTTATTTAAAGCGATTATAGCGTTGGTGTTCTTAAGAACAGGGGAATCAAGGCTCGGTACTGCAATACCCATCATAGGACCGCCGTAAAGGACCTTACCGGGTTCCTCCTTAAAGCCGCCTGCAAATTCAATAAGCTCAGAAATACTTGAACCTATGGGAGCAATTACGTTCTTGGGCTCCTTAACAGCGCTGCCGTCAACAGTAACACATTTGCTTACCAAGGGCATACCGGTCTTTACAAAGTCAGCAATAGCCGCTACGGTTGTACAGTTAATTACTATAACACCTACGTCAATGGGAAGCTTACCTTCGGGAACAACCTTACCTGTAATATTATAGATAAGAACCTTCTCACCGCCCTGGGGGTAAAGTGAGGGGAGAGCCTTAACGTTTACAGCAGTATCATCCTTAAAGGTCTCGACCATCTTTTTTATAGCCTGAGGCTTATTATTTTCAATACCGATAGTTACTTTCTTCGCAAGAAGGTATTTTTTAAGAAGCTCAATACCATCTTTTATTTTATCGGCATCGTCTATCATTGTTCTTGTGTCGCTTGTTATATAAGGCTCACACTCGGCACCGTTAATAATAATTTCTTCAATAAGGCTTAAGTCCTTAACACTAAGCTTAACCTGAGTGGGGAAGCCTGCACCGCCGAGACCTACAATACCGCTTTTTGAAAGAGCGTCAATAAAGCTCTTGTAATCAGTAATCTCTGGAGGAGTAATGCCCTCATAAGGAGTCATAAGTCTGTCAGATTCAATTAATACACCTGGAACGTAGGAGCCGTTTGAAAGAAGAACGCTGTCTATCTTTTTTACTTTACCTGAAACACTTGAATAAATATTGGAAGAAACAAAACCATCGGCAGCGGCAATAAGCTCACCAACCTTAACCTCCTGGTTTGGCTTAACGCAAACGGAAGCAGGCTTACCAATGTGCATAGCTGTAGGAATAAGAACGCTCTTAGGCATAAATTCCTTAACAGCCGCCATATCTGAAGTGTTTTTTCTGTGGGGAACGTGTACACCCGGAAGAGAAAACAGTGGCATAATTTTACCTCATTTCAAAGTAGTATGATTTAAGCATAACAAATCAAATTAATTATAATATCTATAGGGTACCTATGTCAATAATTGTTAAAGTTTAGGCAAATATTTTCTTTTTTTATATTTATATTGTGCAACATCCGTTAGAAATAATACCATCAACACAGAAATATAGCTCCGTACCAAACTGAATACGGAGCTGCATTTTTATTTATTGAGCTTTGATGAAATGAATTTTACAATTTCAATTAATACTAAGGGAACGAAAATTAAACCCAAAGCAATTAAATAAAGGTTTACAGGAAGTATAATAAGCTCAAAAGCTATTCTTAAAGGAGTGAAAAGCACAATAGCCATAAGTGCAACAGCTGCTAAAGAAGCAAGGTTCAGATTCTTATTGCTGAACACACCTATTTTGAAAAGGGAATGTTCACTTCTCATATTATAAGCCTGAACAATCTGTGAAAGTGCAAGGACCATAAAAGCCATGGTCTGACCGCCTGCAACAGACTGAGTGTACTTTTCACCTATAAGGTAAGCTATAAGGGATAATGCTGCAAACATTATACCCTGAAGCACAACTTTAAGGCCTAAACCGCCAGCAAAAATACCTTCGTCCTTAGGTTTGGGTTTTTTATCCATTACGTCGCTTTCAACGGCCTCCATACCAAGGGCAATTGCGGGCAAGCTGTCGGTTACAAGGTTTATCCATAAAAGCTGCATTGAAAGGAAGGGGGACTTGTGCCACAAAAGCATAGCGGCAAATACTGAAATAACCTCACCTATATTGGTGCTTAAAAGGAAGCCTACAACCTTCTTAATGTTGGAGTAAATACCTCTGCCTTCACGTACAGCATCAACAATTGTTGCAAAGTTATCGTCGGTCAGGGTCATGTCAGCGGCACCCTTTGCAACGTCAGTACCCGTTATACCCATAGCACAGCCAATGTCAGCAGCTTTTAAGGCAGGCGCATCGTTAACACCGTCACCGGTCATAGAAACAACGTGACCCTGCCTCTGCCAGGCTTTAACAATTCTTATCTTATTTTCGGGGGATACTCTTGCATAAACGGATATCTTTGTAACCTTGCTGTCAAGCTCTGTGTCAGTCATATTGTCAAGCTCTGTGCCTGTTATAGCCATATCACCATCTTCAAGAATGCCAAGCTCCTTAGCTATTGCAGAGGCTGTAACAACGTGGTCACCCGTAATCATAACGGGTTTAATTCCTGCCCTGCGGCAAGTGGCAACAGCTACTTTAACTTCAGGTCTGGGCGGGTCAATCATACCCACAAGGCCCATAAAGTTAAGGTTGTTTTCAAGCTTCTCACTTGTAAGCTTCTTTGGAATTTCATCAATAAATTTATAACCTACAGCCAAAACTCTTAAAGCGTCGCTGCTCATTTTATTTGTAAATTCTCTGGCTGAAGCAATGTCACCTTTAATACATCTTTCTGCCATCATATCAAAGGCACCCTTAACTATTACAATATATCTGCCGTCCATCTCATTAATTGTGGACATAAGCTTTCTGTCCGAGTCAAAAGGGAGGGAGGCAACTCTTTTATACTCAGCATTTATTTCATCCTTAGGCATACCGTTTTTGTGTGCGGCATAAACAATGGAGGTTTCCGTAGGGTCGCCGATATGCTCCTCATTACCGTCTTTAAATGTAACACTGCCGTCACAGCATAAAGCACCGTACAGTAAAAGCTTTTTAACTTCACTGCTGTTATTATCGGTAATATCCTCGGTGTCAAGCTCGCCGTCAATATAAGCCTTTGTCAGGGTCATTCTGTTCTGGGTCAATGTGCCCGTTTTATCGGAGCAGATTATGGAAGCACTGCCCAAGGTTTCTACAGCAGGCAGCCTTCTTATAAGGGCATTCTTTTTTACCATACGCTGGACACCTATAGAAAGAACAATGGTAACAATGGCAGGCAAACCCTCAGGTATAGCTGAAACGGCAAGGGAGACAGCTGTCATAAACAGGTCCATAGGGTCAAGCTTATTTACTAAGCCAACAATAAATATAACAGCGCAGGCACCAAGGGCAACAAAACCTAAATACTTACCCAAATCAGCAAGCTTTTTCTGTAAAGGAGTTTCACTTTCCTCCTCGTTATCAAGAAGGTTGGCAATCTTACCCATCTCTGTATTCATACCCGTTGCAGTTACAATTGCAGCGGCGCTGCCGTAGGTTATACTGCAGCCTGAAAATACCATATTACTTCTGTCACCGATAGGTGCGTTCTCTTTAACAAAAGCATCCGCTTCTTTCTCAGAAGGCACCGACTCACCCGTTAAGGCGCTTTCCTCACTCTTTAAGCTGGAGGAGAAAAGAAGTCTTGCGTCACTGGGTACGTAGTCACCGGCTTCAAGATGAATAATATCACCGGGAACCAATAATTTAGCGTCAATCACCTTTTCCTTACCGTCACGCAAAACTCTTGCATGGGGGGCAGAGAGATTTTTAAGAGCATCCAAAGCCTTTTCCGCCTTGCCTTCCTGGTAAACACCCATTATAGCGTTTATAATAACTATAATAAGTATCAGTGCAGGCTCCAAAAATTCCATGGGGTTACCTTCAACGCAGGCAATAACAAAGGAGATGACAGCAGCAAGGATAAGTATGATTATCATAACGTCCTTAAACTGGTCAATAAAACGCTCCAAATTAGTTTTCTTTTTCTTTTCCTTAAGTTTGTTTTCACCGTAGGCTTCAATTCTTTTTAAAGCTTCGCTTTCACTCAAGCCCTGCGTAACGTCCGATTGAAGATACTTGATTACTTCGTCCC
>JAGBID010000202.1 GCA_017935165.1 Clostridia bacterium | reverse complement strand
GCAAATAAAACTGCCCAAGTGTTATTAAGCACTTGGGCAATAAAATTACTTGATATAACGAACTCTGATAACAGCTTCAAGATTCTTGATAGCGTCAAGCTGAGCGTCGGTAGCATCATCGCAAATATCTAATATTGTGTAAGCAAAGTCTTTTCTTGACTTACTGAGCATATTTTCAATGTTGATACCTGCTTCACCGCAGCAAGCTGTAAAGGAAGCAATAGCATTGGGAATGTTCTTATGGATAATGCAGATACGGCTGTGACCTGCTTCTCTTGCCATTTCGATTTCAGGCATATTTACGGAGTTCTTAATGTTACCGTTTTCGATGAATTCCTTAAGCTGGTCTGCTGCCATAACAGCGCAGTTATCTTCACTTTCGGGAGTGGAAGCACCAAGGTGGGGGATAGCAATAACGTTCTCAACACCGATAACCTCGTCGCTGGGGAAGTCAGTTGCATAAGAAGCAACCTTGCCTGTAGCTAAAGCCTCGATAATAGCTTCGCTGTCAACAAGCTCACCGCGGGAGAAGTTAAGGATTCTTACGCCGTTCTTCATCTTAGCAATTGTATCCTTACCGATCATACCCTTTGTATCGGGAGTAAGAGGAACGTGAACTGTAATGTAGTCAGCCTCAGCGTAAATTTCCTCTAAGGACTTAGCGTGAAGGATCTTTCTGGAAAGACCCCAAGCAGCGTCAACAGAGATAAAGGGGTCGTAGCCAAGAACTGTCATACCCATATCCTGAGCAGCGTTTGCTACAAGGCGGCCGATAGCACCAAGACCGATAACGCCAAGCTTTTTGCCCTTAATTTCGGGACCTGCGAAAGCGCCCTTGCCCTTTTCAACCATCTTACCAACGTTTGCGCCGTTACCCTTTAAGGTTTTAGCCCACTCGATAGCAGGAATTATTTTTCTGGATGTCATAAAGAGAGCTGCAATAACAAGTTCCTTAACAGCGTTTGCATTGGCACCGGGAGTATTGAATACAACGATACCTTCGTTTGTGCATCTGTCAACAGGAATGTTGTTAACGCCTGCGCCTGCTCTTGCAATAGCAATGAGGTTCTTATCAAATTCATTATCGAGCATATTGGCGCTTCTGACCATTATACCCTCAGCATCAGCGAAATTATCACCGATAGCGTAGTTGTCGCCAAATCTGTCAGTACCTAAGGGACTGATCTTATTAAGGCAGTTAATTTTGTACTGTGCCATTATCCATTCTCCTTCTCGAATTCAGCCATAAATTCTACAAGCTTCTCTATACCTTCTGTGGGCATTGCATTGTAGATGGAAGCGCGCATACCGCCAACGCTTCTGTGACCCTTGATGTTAACGAAACCGCGCTTTGTGCACTCCTTAACGAACTTGTCGTCAAGCTCGGGGTTGCCTGTAACGAAGGTTACGTTCATAATGGAGCGGCTTGCCTTTTCAGCGCAGGGCTTAAAGAGCTTGCTGTTATCAAGATAATCGTAAAGGATATTTGCCTTGTTTACGTTTATCTTTTCCATATTCTCAAGGCCGCCGATTTCGTTCTTGATCCACTCAAGAACTAACTTGCACATATAAATGGAGTAGCAGGGAGGAGTATTGTACATGCTCTCAGCGTTTATGTGCTCGCCGTAATTAAACATTGTGGGTGTGCCCTTCATAGGCTCGCCTACTAAGTCCTCGCGAACAATAACAACTGTTAAGCCTGCGGGAGCCATATTCTTCTGTGCGCCTGCATAAAGGAGACCAAATTTGCTTACGTCAATGGGCTTACTAAGAATGCAGGAAGAAATATCTGCAACAAGGGGAACGTTACCTGTTTCGGGAAGAGTATTCCAGCAGGTACCGTAAATTGTGTTATTCATACAGATGTGGAAATAGTCTGCATCGGGAGTAAATGTTTCAGGATCTAAATCAGGTATACGGCTGAAGTTAACATCCTTGCTTGTAGCGATAAGCTTGCAGTCGCCGTAGCGCTGAGCTTCCTTATATGCTTTGCCGGAGAACTGACCGGAAACAACATAATCGGCTTTTCCGGACTTTGTCATAAGGTTCATGGGAACCATAGCAAACTGGGAAGAAGCACCGCCCTGAAGGAAAAGAACTTTATAATTATCGGGGATCTGCATTACTTCTCTGAGTAAAGCTTCTGCATCCTTGATTATCTTGTCATACACCTTAGATCGGTGAGACATCTCCATAACGGACTGACCTGAACCCTCGTAATCAAGCATTTCGCTTGCAGCTTTACTAAGAACGGATTCGGGAAGCATAGAAGGACCGGCGGAAAAATTGTACACACGACTCATAAGGTATTACCTCCAATAAAATATAATATTCGTTTTCGTGTAAAACGAAGAAATTACGGACTATTATATACGATTGTGAATTAAAAATCAAGTGATTTGAAGATTTAATTTAAAAATATTTCATTTTTGCCTGGAATTTTCACTTTTGAAATATAAAATTTGAAAGTAAACTTCAGTTTTCTTGCAAAATGTTTAGCGCTGTAAAAATTTAAAGCGATTTTTTATAAATTTTGTTTATTTTGTTGTAATTGTATGCCTTTATATGATAAAATAAAAACGTATCAAAAGCATTTTAAGCTTATTAAAAGGAAAGGACTTTTATTCCTTTAATGTTAAAATGCACCGCGCCAAAGTTAAGGAGAGCCTTTGCGAGGGCGAAGGCAAAGTGAAAAAATATGAAAGTTTCAGAAGTAGCCGAAATATTGAAAGCAACTATTCTGGTTGAGGGCAATATGGAAGAAGAGGTTATTACAGCCTGCGGCAGTGACATGATGAGTGACGTGCTTGCATACGTTAAGGACCAATCCCTTCTTTTAACAGGTCTTGTTAACCCCCAGATAGTAAGAACAGCCGAGATGATGGATATGCACTGCATAGTTCTCGTTCGCGGTAAAACACCTGACGATACTATTTTAAAATTAGCAGAGCAGAAGGATATTACAGTGCTCTCTTCTCCCTACAGAATGTTCACAGCCTGCGGACTTCTTTACAGTAACGGACTGAGGGGCGGGTGTGACGTTTCATGAGTATGCTTGAATTAAAATACATAGTACCCGGTGACGATTTCACACGTGCAGGCGAAGCCAGCGGTGACGTTAAGCATAAATTAAAGAAAATAGGCTATAACCCCGATGCTATCAGAAGGGTAAGTATAGCTATGTATGAAGGCGAAATAAATATGGTTATCCATGCAGGCGGCGGTGAGGCGGAAGTTAACATCGACCCTGACAGAGTGGAAATACTCCTTATAGACCACGGTCCCGGTATTGCGGATGTGGAAAAAGCTATGCAGGCAGGTTTCTCCACAGCACCCGATAACGTAAGAAGCTTAGGCTTCGGTGCAGGTATGGGCCTTCCCAATATGAAAAAATACTCCGACGAAATGTATATCGAAACCGAGGTTGGCAAAGGCAGTACCGTAAGGATGATTGTTTATGCCCAAAGATAAAACTGATTATTATAACGAATAATTGAAAGGTGTGCGACAAATTGGATATGTTTTATCATTCCGTTACACTCGATGAAAAGAGCTGTGTCGGATGCACAAACTGCATTAAAAGATGTCCCACAGAGGCTATAAGAGTAAGAGACGGCAAGGCTGTTATCACTTCTGAGCGTTGTATAGATTGCGGCGAATGTATAAGGGTATGCCCTCACCATGCTAAAAAAGCAAGGTTCGACCATTTGGATTCCATTGAAAAATTCAAGTATAAAATCGCCCTTCCGGCGCCAACGCTTTACGGTCAGTTTAACAACCTTGACGATATGGATTACGTGCTTACGGGACTGAAAAAGCTTGGCTTCGACGAGGTGTTCGAGGTAGCTTCAGCTGCTGAGCTTGTAAGTGAAGTAACAAGAAAGCTTATGGAAGCAGGCAAGCTTAAAACACCTGTTATAAGCTCCGCTTGCCCTGCTGTTGTAAGGCTTATAAGAGTAAGATTCCCCGACCTTTGCGACCATGTTCTTCCTTTGTATTCTCCCATGGAGTTTGCTGCAAGAAAGGCTAAAAAGGACGCTGTGGAAAAAACGGGTCTCCCTGAAAGTGACATAGGCTGTTTCTTTATTACACCCTGCCCTGCAAAGGTAAGTGACATAATGGCACCTATCAGTGTGGATAAATCCGCTGTGGACGGCGCTATTGCAATAAGCGAAATTTTCCCTGTGCTTTCAGGTAAAATGGATAAATTAACAAGTGTTGAGCCTTTATCCAACTCCGGTATCATAGGTGTTGGCTGGGCTACAAGCGGCGGCGAATCAAGTGCTCTGTTAAAGGAAAAGTACTTAGCAGCAGACGGTATTGAAAACGTAATAAGAGTTCTTGAGGAAATTGAGGATGAAAGAATCGGCGAACTTGATTTCATCGAGCTTAACGCCTGCACAGGCGGCTGCGTAGGCGGTGTACTTTGTGTTGAAAATCCCTTTATTGCAAAGGCAAGACTTCAGCGCTTAAGAAAGTACCTGCCCGTATCTCAGAACCACTTGAACAGGAGCGGTATTGTTTTAGGCGATATGAAATGGGCGCAGAGCCTTGAATTCTCCGATGTTCTTACCTTAAGTAAGGATTTAAGCGAAGCTATGAAGATGATGGGCGCAATTGATAAGATTGTGGCGGATTTACCCGGTCTCGACTGCGGCGCCTGCGGTTCACCATCCTGCCGTGCCTTTGCTGAGGACGTGGTACGCGGCTTCTGTAAGAAGAGCGATTGCGTATTCGTTTTAAGAGCAAAGATGAAAGAGGTCGCAAGCACTATTTCAAAGCTTGATGATGACCTTGAAAAGGGACTTTAATAAATGAGAGGAGCTTTAATATTATGAAAATATCAGAGCTTGCCGAAAAATGCGGCTTTATTGCCTTAAACTTCGCTGAGGACAGAGATGTGGAGGGTTGCTATATCGGTGACCTTTTAAGCTGGGTTATGGGCAGAGCCAAGGAAAATAACGTGTGGCTTACCGTTATGGGTAACGTAAACGCTATAGCCGTTGCAGTGCTTGCAGACGTAAGCGCCATAGTACTTACGGAAAATTCTGCTTTGGACAGCGAGGCTTTGGAAAGAGCCAAGCAGCGCGGCGTAAACATCTACAGTACCGAGGACAATACCTACGAGACTGCAAAAAAGATAATTGCCGCTATCGAATAAATTAACTTAACTAAACTGCCGAAAGGGTGAAAGTCTTGCAAAAATTTAAATACGACCTACATATGCATTCCTGCCTTTCACCCTGCGGTGACAGCGATATGACTCCCAATAATATGGTAAATATGTCAATGCTGAACGGCTGCGACATTATTGCTGTAACAGACCACAATACTGCTTTAAACTGCCCTGCCGCTATGAAGGTTGGCAAGGAGGCAGGAGTGCTTGTTATTCCCGGTATGGAATTATGTACAAGTGAAGAAGCTCACGTTGTGTGCCTTTTCGAAACCTTGGAAGGTGCCCTTGACTTTGACAGCTACGTAATGAAAAACACTCCCAATATCAAAAACCGCCCCGATATTTTCGGCAGTCAGCTTATTTTAAATGAAGAGGACGAGGAGATAGGCTCAATAGAAAAGCTTCTTATAACCTCCTCTTTTATCGGTGTGGACGAAGTATACGAGCTTGTACACAAGTACGGTGGTACTGCTTTCCCTGCCCACGTGGATAAAAGCTCCTACAGCGTTACTGCTTCTTTGGGTGTTATTCCTGAGGAAGCAGGCTTCAAAGCGGTGGAAATTACAAGAAACGCGGATATAAACAAGCTTTATTTAACTAATCCCGAAATAATGGGAAAGATAATTTTAACCGACAGCGACTCCCATTATTTAGAGAATATGAATGAAACCTTCCCCTGGATTGAGCTGCCCGAAAAGTCAGCCGCTGCTTTAATCGCCGCCCTTGATAAGAGGATAAAGGTAAAATTTTCATCCTTCGGTGAGTATTTAGCAGGTGAGTAAAATGAAGCGAAATTTAAAAGTAGCATTTGTTTTTCTTATTATTGCAGTTCTTTTGATTCTTTCCGCTACGTCAATAAATTCTGTACCTGTTGATTTTAGTAAGCTTGATGCTAAATATCAGTACGTTTATAAAATTATGGCAACTAAGCCAATTGACAGCGAAGCTTGTCTTATAGCAGAGCTTGTAGGTGACAGCGATGATGTTTATTGCAGTTTCAAGGTTACTGAAGTTATATTCGGTGAATGTGAAGACGATGTAATCAAAGTAAGATTACCAAAAAGAGAAGCAATAAATAGTTCTCACGAAACTTATCAGGAATCGGGTAACGGATTCAGGTACGGATATTACCATTTTTTGACTTTTGTTGATACAAGAGAAAAAATTCTTTGTGATTTTAAATTGGGTGAAAAATACTTCCTATGTTTATCAGGCGGACTTAAATCAGGCAAGGATATAGGTTTTGAATCCGTGCTGTTTGTTGGAAAAGATAATTATCCCTTAAGTGAAAGCGACATCGAAAATCCCGAAGATTTTATTTTGATGTCCGACTATTTAAAATACGTTTCCGAAAAGGTCGGATTTAATTGTCCCGATAAATATAAATACGATGAGCTTGAAAAACAGATAAGAAAATATATTGGTTTTTCAATTTATGAAATGTATGAAAGGTGAGCTTTTAGCTTGCCTTTTTTATTTTATAAATTTATAACTTTTGGAACCGAACAAATGTTTGACTTTTAGATCGGTAAGTGGTATAATTTAATTATAGAAAAGGGGAGGGGTTTTTATATGCACTTTGTTGAAGCTAAAGGGATATTATCACAAAGCGGCGGAATGAATGTCTACCGCGGCTGCAGCCACGGCTGTATTTACTGCGACAGCCGTTCAGCTTGCTATAATATGCAGCATAAATTTGAAGATATTGAAGTTAAAATAAACGCTCCTCAGTTACTTGAAACCGCTTTAAGAAAAAAGAAAAGCCCTATAATGGTGGGCACAGGCTCAATGTGTGACCCATATATGCATATAGAAAATGAGCTGCAGCTTACAAGAAAATGCCTTCAGATTATTGAGAAATACGGCTTTGGCGCCACGGTTATCACTAAGTCGAAAAACGTGCTGAGGGATATGGATTTATATAAAAGCATAAATAAAAAGAGTAAAGCTGTAATACAAATGACTTTAACCACCTTCGACGAAAACTTGTGCAAAATATTGGAGCCAAATGTCAGTACTGCAAAAGAACGTTTTGAAGCTTTAACGGAGTTTAAAAAAGAGGGTATTCCCACCGTAGTGTGGCTGACTCCCATACTTCCCTTTATAAACGACACTGAGGAAAATTTACGTGGTATTTTAAATTACTGCTTTGAAGCAGGTGTGAAAGGAATTTTATTCTTCGGTATGGGGCTGACACTCAGGGGAGGAAATAGGGAATATTTCTATAAAGCTCTTGATAAATATTTTCCCGGCTTAAAAGAAAAGTATATTAAAAAATACGGCGAAAGCTACAGCCTTTTAAGTGATAACAATAGCTGCTTAATGAAAATATTTCATAGCGAATGCGAAAAACACGGCGTGATGCATAATGTGGACGAGATATTTTCTTACCTTCATAAGTTCCCCTTTGAGGAGCAGATCAGTCTATTTTAAATTAAATATAAAATAAAAAGTTTGGCAAGACTAAAATCTGTCTATATTTTATATAGGTTTTGTCTTGCTTTGTTTTTTTGATTTTTATATACTTAAAATATAAACAAGTAAAGGCGGTATATATTTTGGATATTTACGTTTCTAAAGATAGAGAAATAAACAGTTTTGAAAAAGCTCAGCTTGAAGTAAGAAAAATAATCAGCAAAGGTATAAACGAAAAAATAACAGTTCACTTTGCAGAGGGCGAATATTATACGGACGGTCTGGAGTTTTCAGAGTGTGATTCAGGCACAAGCGAGTGCCCTGTTACTTATAAAGCAGAGGGCAAGGCGGTTGTACACGGCGGAGTATATTTGAAAGCTGCAGATTTTGAGGAATTAAATCCTGAAGAAAAAGATAGATTACAAGACAATGCCAAAGAAAAAGTTGTGAAAACCGACCTTAAAAAATTCGGAATCACAAGAGAAAAAGTGGGCGAAATATGCGCTATCGGTTCCTACTGTACAGCAAATAAATACGACGACGGCGCCGTGCTTAAGCCTTTGTGGTGCGAACTTTTTGTAAACGATAAAAGGCTTGAAATTGCAAGATACCCAAATGAAGGATTTATATACACAGAGGAGCCTGTACGTGAAGGTCAGGCAAAAGAGCCTACGGGTAAAATAAGGCTTTCTCAGGAAGAATGGGATAAAATAAGAAATCCCTTAGGCGATATAAGAAGAATTGATAAAGCTACTGCCGAAAGAGTAAAAGGCTGGAAAAATATAAAGGATGTGTGGGTGTTCGGCTACCCCAAATACGGCTGGGCGGATGAAAGCTCTCCTGTAATTAATATTGATACAGAAAAAAGAACTCTTGAAACCAAGTACGTAAGTATGTTTGGCATTTGCGAGCACGCACCTTATTACTTCTTTAACGTATTTGAGGAGCTGGACAGTGAAAACGAATGGTATTTAGATAGAGAAAACCTGATTCTTTATTTATATAAACCACAGAATTTTGAAAATGCAGAAATTTGTCTTTCGCTTTCAAGCAAAGCTTTAATAAATATTAAGGGCTCAAGTTTTATTAATTTCGAGGGCTTTACTTTTGCTTCCACAAGAGCTGACTGTATTGATATAAACGGCAGTGATATAAGTTTTTCAAACTGTGAAATTAAAAATATAGGCGGATGGGCAGTAAAAGGTAAAGCGGAGAATTTTATATTCAAAAATTCCCATATTCATCATATGGGCGAAGGCGGCATACTTCTTGAAGGCGGCGACAGAAAGGTATTAAGAAAAAGCGGCAATCTTATTACAAATAATCACATTCACCATATTGCCGAAATTTTCAGAACTTACCGCCCTGCAGTTTGTGCTTTAGGCGTGGGAAGTGTGGTATCACATAACTGCATTCACGATTCTGCCCATATGGCAATAGGTTTCGGCGGTAACGAGCATATTTTTGAATATAATGAAATATATAAGGTATGCACAATTGCCGATGATTCCGGCTCAATTTATTCCGGCCGCGATTATACTATTTGCGGCAATAAAATAAGGTACAACTATTTTCACGATATAGGCAGTGTGGCGGATACTCAGCACATTGGTACCTTTGCTATGTATTGCGACGATAATTTAGGCGGAAACGAAATTTTCGGCAATATTATGGAAAGATGTCAGAGTGCACTTCTTTTGCACGGCGGCCACGATATTACTTTTAAAAATAATTTAATTATCGATGCTACCGAAAGAAGCCGCTTCAGTTTGATGTTCCACGCTTACGGATATTGGGAGACTTTGGTTGAAGGCGGACTTCATAACCAGACGGATGAACACTGGAAAACACTTAAAAAAGTTCCTTATAATAGTGAATTGTGGAAAAATACTTACCCTCATATTCTTGAATATTTAACCTGGGATCCCGAAACTGAGCAGAGATATCCCCATTACTGCATAATTGAAAATAATTTTATTGTAAATCATAAGGGGTTTTCAATTAACTTCAATGCTTTTGATGAGAGGTACAAAAATATTTTCCGCAATAACGTAGAAATAAAAGATAAAGCTTTCCTTAAAATTGATAATAAAGAAAAGCTTAAAGTGGATTTTGCAAGACTTAAAGAAATTCTTCCTGATTTTGAAACAATACCTTTTGAAAAAATGGGATTACTCAAATAAACAGGAAAGTAAGCTGTGAATTAAAAAATCGGGACGTATTTTTCGAAAGAAATTTACGTCCCTTTTTTACTGAATTTGCAGAATAATGTACACATTATAGGTGAATTATCGATATTGTATACAGAAAGAAACTATTATAAAATTAAAATATATAATAAAGGAGGGTTACGTATTATGAATTTAGCTTACAAGATTCCGCCTCATTTACCTGAAAGACTTACTATTTCATTTCCTATATGGGGGATTTTTGATACCAACGGATGCGGCTGTTATCACGATTTAGACCGCTTCGTAAAAGAACATAAGGAAAGAGGCTTCAACTGTATTCGCCTTGAAGGCGGTGCAGGCCTTACTCACGATATAAATGGAAACCCTCGCGGTGAAATAAATATTCACGCTCCATTTGGTGAATATTCAGTCACAAGGCAGATTTTCTGCTTTGGCGGAGAGGGAAAATGTAATTTCCTTGAAAGAGTACTTGCTTTATGTGAAGCCTGCAAAAAATACAACGTATATTTAATTTTCTCTTCATGGTACTTTTTGCATACATATTGGTTTGTAGATAACGAAATAAACAGCGAAATTTTCTCCGTAAAAAGTGAAGATATGTTTATGACCTTTGCAAAGCTCCTTCACTACGTGCTTAAAGAAATTGAAAATAAAGGATATTCCGACAGAATTGCTATGGCGGAAATTTTCAACGAAGTAGGCTGTGTACCTACGCTTATAGGTGAACTGAAAAACGAAAACGTCAAGCATATCGATTTTAAAAAGAAACATAATGAGGCTCTTTTATGGTTAAGGGAACAGCACCCCGGTATATTGTTTGGATACGATAACGATATTGTTTCCGATCAGGCTATAGAGGATATCCCCGAAGCTTTGCAGGCTTTTAACGGCCACAACTATTTTTTATGGGGTGTTTACGGCGGAACATTGGAAGCAGGCGAACCGGATAAAAGTGAATTCTATTCAAATAAAATAAAACCGGAGGACGTTGCTGCTGCCCGAGGTAATTTAGTGCAGCTTTCGCCTACCTGCGCCCCTTGGTATAACCGCGTGGCAAGGTGCGCAAGTCTCGATGAAAGTAAGTTCCCTTTGCTTGAAGAGTATTTAACCGAGAGAATAAAAGAGAGAAAAGAAGAGTATATAAATAATCTTGATTCTTTCTGCGAAGGTTTTAAAAAGATAATGGCAAAATTCCCGGGTATTCCCGTTGTAAGCGGCGAAGGTGTTACTTACTGCTCTTCACAGAAACTTTTATGGGAAGAAAAAAGTGAAGAATACTGGGATATAGTTAAATACGCTGTAAAGAAATACAAGGAAATAGGTCTGTGGGGTACTTTAATAAAAACCTGTCTGGGTCCCGAGGACCCTTCCTGGGAGCTTTGCAAGGATAAAATAAAAGAAATTAACGAAATGTTCCTCAAGTGATTATTCAAAGAGTCAGTTATATATAAGAAAGGAATTAAATATGAGCGAAGAAATTTTACTTAATGATACAAGTGAAAATGATAACGAAATAGTTAACGAGGGCGTTCATAATTACAGTACTGAGGAATCTTACGTGCACGTAACAGATCCATTACTGAAAGAACGAATTGAATGGTTCAAGGATCAGAAACTTGCCTTAATGATGCACTGGGGCCCTTACTCACAGTGGGGAATAGAAGCTTCCTGGTCTTTATGCGATGCAGATTCTGAATGGTCCAGAAATGATATTGACTGGTACGTAGATAACCGTGAATTCAGACGCCAGTATTTTGACCTGAATAAAACTTTTAACCCTGTTAAATTTAATCCCGAAGCCTGGGCAAAGCTTGCTAAAGAAAGCGGCTTTAAATATTTGATTTTTACCACCAAACATCACGACGGCTTCTGTATGTGGGACACTGCTTACACCGACTATAAGATAACGGGTGAGGATTGCCCCTTCCATACAAACCCTAAGGCGGATATTATCAAGCATTTGTGGGAGGCTTTTCGTAAAGAGGGCTTGGGTATCGCTGCTTACTTCTCTAAAGCCGACTGGCATATACCTTATTATTGGAATTATAATTTTGAACGTGGCGATTTTACCTGGCGCGGCCCTTCCTACGAGCCTGTTAACGAACCTGAATTATGGGAAAAGTTTGTACAGTATACCCACAATCAGCTTTTGGAGCTTGCTACAAAATACGGCAAAATCGATATTCTCTGGCTTGATGCAGGCTGGGTTCGTAAAGGTGACGACGATGATTTTGGCCAGGATATAAGACTTAATGAAATAGTTGACCGCATTCGTAAGTTCCAGCCGTGGCTGATTTGTGCCGATCGCACCGTTGGCGGCCCTTATGAAAACTACGTAACACCTGAGTTGTGCATTCCTGAAAAGCCTTTGAATATCCCTTGGGAAAGCTGCCTTACTTTGGGTAATTCATGGACCTTTAAGTTCGGCGATACGTTTAAAACACCACGTGAAGTTATAGGACTGCTTCTCAGCATAATCACAAAGGGCGGCAACCTTGCTTTGGATATTGGACCTCAGCCCGACGGTAAATTACCTATAGGTGCAGTAAAGTCCCTTGAAGGAATCGGTAAGTGGCT
>JAGBID010000201.1 GCA_017935165.1 Clostridia bacterium | reverse complement strand
TTATACCTTCTTATTGCCAGGATGCCGATAACAACATCCAAAAGCATAAAAAAGCAGTGAAAGAAATTTTTCTCTCACTGCTTCATTAATTTTATTAAATTATAAATCCCAATCTTCAAGTTCCATTTCTTCAAGAAGCTGGGCGGCTTTGCGCTGTTTTAAGGCAATCATTGCCTCTCTTGCGTTTTTGTTTAATTCTTCCATTGTGTTAACGTCAAGAATCTTTAAAACACCGTAAACCAAAGTAAGGTAATTTACCTTAGCCTTTTCGTGAGCCTCGATACCTGCCTGCTCAATATGATAATAAACTCTTGCACGGCGCTTACCGACTATTTTCTTGTGGTCGGAAATATATCCCTTCTCAAGCATTCTGTAAAGTGTGGGATACATTGAGCTCTCCTGAATTGTATAGAAACCGCCGCTTCTCTCCTTTATTTCCTGAGAAAGCTGGTAACCGTACATATCCTCTTTTTGAAGAAGCTCCAATATTAAAAGTTCAACGCTGCCGCGCTTCAAGCTTTCAGAAACACCCATATATTTAAACCATCCTTCTAAAATTTCACATACAACTTAATTTTACTCTTATTATATAATATTACACAAAATATCCCGATTGTCAATATAAAATTCCCTTATGTGCCCGATTTTCACTTATTGTTCACAAGATATTGTTTTTTACCCTGCTCATTATAAAGGTAATACCTTCTGCTTAAAACTTATTTAAGAATTAACATAAAAATATTTTACTTTTCTTGCAAATATTGTATTGACATTACTGTGCTATGTATTGTATTATTAATATAGAAAGAAGCCTTCGAAAGTAAAAGCTTCAGCTTTATACTTATAAATTAAGAAGCATTATTGCAGAAAGGAAAGTGTGACCTGATGAAAAACAATTTATTAGTTGAAAACTACGCAAAAGAAGTAGCCAATATGTGCCCTGCCAAAAGCAAGAGAAAGGTAAGAGAAATGATCTCTATGCAGGTCATGGACTTCCTTGATATGAATCCCGATGCAGGTATGGACGAGATTTATATGACCTTCGGCACGCCCAAGACCTTCGCCGAAAATTATCTTTCTACCTACAGCACCAAGGAGCTTGTGACCAGCGTAAAGAAATCCTTTGCTTACAAGAGAATTGCTGCCTGCGTACTTGTTTTCGCATTTATTGCGGTTGCCGCATTAGGCGCTTTAGGTATCCAGATGGCTGCAAAGGCACCCCAGGGCGAGCAGATCGTTTACGAGTGCAAGGTTGACGGCATTGATATTTCCGTTACAGTTGTTGCCAACGGCGAAATGAGTGACGAGGAAATGGAAATCGCCCTCCCCGCTATTATCGAACAGTTTAAAGAGCAGAACAAAATTAAATAAACCGAAAACACCGCCTTCCTTTAGAGGCACCCTCCGTAAGGAAGGCGCCTCAGTTATATTCGCCAAAGGCGAGTTATATTGCTTCGCAGTTATATTATGCTACGCATAGTTATATTGCCCTTCGGGCAGTTTTAAGGGCGGATATAATATCACGAAAACCGATAGGTTTTCATATCACTTTGCCGAAAGGCAAAATATCACTGTGAGACCTGTCTCACGATATCACTTATTATTCTTATCTTTAAGATAGGTTAATTTTAAAGTATGTAACCCACTATGACACTTTCAAACCGAAAGTGTCAATTTTTATATAAAAAGAACAAAGGGAGGCATTTTTATTACCAAAAAACGCCCAAGTGATAAG
>JAGBID010000200.1 GCA_017935165.1 Clostridia bacterium | reverse complement strand
CTGAAGCTGAGGGGTTGGTATTAAAATTCTGAAAATATCTTTCACAACCCCTCCGTCATTTTCTTCGAAAATGCCACCTCCCCCGTGGTCACGAAGTGCCACGTAAATTCGAAGACGTAAGGATGAGAATTTTTGACAGAGGGAGGCAAGAACACAATCGGGGGGCTAGGCAGTATAGATGACGATAAACAAAAAAAGGACTGATAAAATGACTGAAGCGGCGATAAAAAGAGCTAAAAAGAAGAAAATAGAAAAAATTATAATGATAATATCGGCGGTGCTTTTGGCGGCGGCGCTTGTATGGTGGATAGTTCAGATGAACATAACAAGCAGCCGTGCTATTCCGCAGCTTGTGGAGTATTATGAGCCCGGTGAATTTGTAGACATTGGCGATAACTTTTACGTTGATGCCAAGGAACAGCTGGACGGTTACTCCATTCGAGTAAACGGCGCAAAGCTTTATGACTACGAAAAATTCCTTATTGATAACGGCTGTGAGGAGTACCTTAACTTCCAGAAAGAAAATAAACAGGAATATTTCAAATATATTGTACTTCTTGACATAAGCGTTAAGAACGTGGAGAATTACGACGGCAGCCTGATGGCGCTTAAGTTTGCTTTATACAACGGCTCCCTTAATATGCCCGTTGACTTTATGATTTGGGACGATATTGACGAGCATTTCGAGGGTTACCCCTACTTAAGGCTTGTTCCCAACAGCGAAGCCGATATGCTTATCCCATTTACTCCAATGCCTTTGAACTTCAAAACAGCAGGCGACGAGATTGCAGAAAGGCTTGAAAACGAGGACTTCTACTTCTGCCTTTGCGAGTTCCCCATAAGAAAAATGGTAAGAGTTCCCATTGAAAACTGCACAGAATAAAAAATGCTCAGGTTACTTTCGTAGCCTGAGCTTTCTTTTATTTAGCTGTTTCGTAGCCTTTTTCTCTTATTACGTTTACAATTTTCATAACACATTCGGTGCAGAACTTTTCGGTTTTTGCCTCCGCCATAACTCTTATAACGGGCTCGGTGCCGCTTTCACGGACAAGCACACGGCCGTTGTTGCCAAGGGTATTTGCAACCTCCTTGATAATTGCCTGAACGTCGGGGTCGTTTTTAACTGTTTCCTTGTCGCTGACCCTTACGTTTATAAGCTTTTGGGGGTATTTCACAAACCTTGAAACAAGGGCGCTTAAGCTCTGCTTTTTGGCAAGCATAACCTCCATAACCTTCATTGCGGTTAAAAGACCGTCACCCGTAGTGGCGTACTTACTGAAAATAATGTGGCCTGACTCCTCGCCGCCGATTATATGGCCGTTTTTGCACATATTCTCGTATACGTATTTATCGCCAACGTTGGTTTTTTCGTAGTTGATGCCAAGCTCGTCGAATGCCTTATATAAGCCGAAGTTGCTCATAACGGTGGTAACAACGGTGTTGTTTACAAGCTGACCTCTTTCCTTTAAGTAAGCGGCGTAAAGGTACATAATGCCGTCACCGTTAACTACCTCGCCGTTTTCATCGACTGCAATACATCTGTCCGCGTCGCCGTCAAAGGCAAAGCCAACGTCCAGATTATTATCCTTTACGAATTTCTGCAGTCCTTCAATGTGGGTGGAGCCGCAGTTTGTGTTGATGTTGGTACCGTCAGGGTTGGCGTTTATTACGTAGGTTTTAGCGCCTAAGGCTTCGAAAATGCTTTTTGCAATATTCCAGCTGCTGCCGTTGGCACAGTCAAGGCCTACTCGCATATTTTTGTAGGAACGCATTGCAAGGGAAATAAGGTAACCGATGTAACGGTTTCTGCCGGGGAAGAAGTCCACAATACAGCCTATGTCTGCCCCTGTAGCTAAAGGAAGCTCATCAGTTTCGCTGTCTAAATATTCCTCGATTTTCAAAATGGTCTCTTCATCCATTTTCTCACCGTGGGAGTTGATGAGCTTTATGCCGTTATCGTAATAGGGGTTGTGGCTGGCTGAAACCATTATGCCGCAGTCAAATTCCTCTGTGTTGATAATATAGGCAACGCTGGGTGTGGTTGTAACGTGTAGCATATAGGCATCCGCGCCTGAAGCTGTAAGACCTGCCACAAGGGAGTATTCGAACATATAGCTACTGCGCCTTGTATCCTTGCCGATTACAACGCGGCATTTTTCGCCCTTTCTTGCGCCGAAATACCAACCGATAAATCTGCCGATTTTAAATGCGTGGTTTACGTTTAAGCTTAAATTAGCTTCGCCGCGGAAACCGTCGGTACCAAAATATTTTCCCATAATTATTTTCCTTCTTTCAAAATAATATCACAAACGTCCATGGGCGCTGCTGCAATAAAGTCAGCACCTGCGTTTTTTAGTTCATCTAAACTGCCGTAGCCGTAAAGGACACCTATAGAATCCATACTGTGTGCCTTGGCTCCCAAAATATCGTGGAGGCGGTCGCCTACCATTACACAGCTTTTTACATCGGTAACCTCTGCCATTTCAAGGGTGTACCTTATTACGTCGTCCTTATTTACACGGCTTCCGTCCATAGCCGCACCGCCAATAAAGGTGAAATACTTAGCTATATCGAAATAATCCAGAATTATTTTCGCAAAGGTCTCCGGCTTACTGGTGGCAACAAGGATTTTCACGCCCTTATTATAAAGAGCTGCAAGCATATCCTTTACACCATCGTAGAGAAGATTCTCGTAAATGCCCTTTACCCTATAATATTCCCTGTAGTGCTCCACGGCTTCGATGGCTTTTTCGTGGCTGAAGCCGTAGAAAACCTCGTAGCTTTCCCACAAAGGGGGACCGATGAATTTATAAAGCTTAGCTCTGTCGGTTTCCTCAATGCCGTAATATTTAAGGGAGTGCATAACGGAATTTGTAATGCCCTCACCCGGGTCGGTTAAAGTGCCGTCCAAATCAAAGAGAACGGTGGTATATTTCATAAACATCCTTGTTTTCCTTTAAGCTGTATTAGATATATTATATCACATCACGCGAAAAATGTCCATATTATAAAGGAAAACAGGCGAAAAGTCCATAGAATTGTTTGTTAACACTTTTCCTCACAATCTCTGATACCCTGAGGGAAGAATTCGTTAAGGGGGAAATCTATCTGTTTAAATAATTCGCAGGGGTTATCGGAGCCTGTTACACATTCCTTATCGGGAATGCAGAAATCATAAGCAGGAATAAGCATCTGTGTGTTTCTGATTATCTGAACAATGATGAAAAGTCCGATAGTGGCATAGACGGTTTTGTCGCATTTTTCAAATTCAATGTCGCCGCCAAAGCACTTGCATACGTTATCGGGAATTACACAGCAGGGGTCACAGAGCTTTTTACCTTCGTAAATATCAGCTGAAAGGGCAATTGGCTTAGCCACCTGCACCACGGCTTTGGGGAGACTTTTGCTGCCCGTTAAATTCTGCTCCTCGCAGTTTTCCGTGGAGGTGAATACCTTTACGCTTCCTTCACTGCCAAACAGGATGACCTTTTTTTGGAAGCTTGTAACGCCGTGTACCACCGTACCGCAGCTTGAAGGTCCCATAAACAGCTCCAGGCAGACGTCGAAATAAAAGCTTAAATCCACGCTGTAAAAGCCGCGGTTAAAGGGAATGGGCTGAAGGTCGATATAAGTAGAAATTACGTTTACATCCTTGATGCGGATGCTTGAAGCCATATTGACTTTTTCCTGAGCTTCCTTAGAAAAGTAGACCCTTGCATCCTCAATACAGTCCTTATCGCTGCAGCTGTCGTAAACTCTTTCCGCATTTATGCACACGGCTTCTTTGAAACAATCCTTATTTTCGTTATTTAAAACGTTATCCGCCATAGAAAGTGCCTCCTTTTATGTTATCAACACTATTCTATGACGGACTGATTTAAATGTTACCTTATTCTTTTGTAAGCTTTGCAAAATTCTGGAAGAGCTTCTTGGTGCCAACCTTTTCGAAGGCTATTTCCAGTAAAGTATCGTTGCCCATTGGTGTGGTGCTTAAAATCATACCCTTACCAAAGGCCTTGTGGGAGACGCTGTCACCCGTTTTAAAGCTGCCTGAAGGAGCGGCGGCAGGCTTTTTAACCGAACCGCTGCCCACGATGGGAATGTTAAGGCTTTCAATTTTACTACTATAGGAGCTACCCTTAAATACGGTACCGTTGGTTTTAACTGTGGAACCGAAGGGCGAAATTTTCCTTGTTTCGGTTTTTTCCACAAGGTCAAAGGGAATCTCCTCTGCAAAACGGGAGAGGCGGTTTCGCTGAGTGGTACCGAATACCATTCTTGTAGTGGCGTTTAGTATGTAAAGCTTTTCCTTGGCACGGGTAATGGCAACGTAGGCAAGGCGCCTTTCCTCCTCGATTTCCTCGGGGTTATATATTGCGCTGTTGCCGGGGAAAACACTTTCCTCCCAACCGGGAAGGAAGACAACGGGGAATTCAAGGCCTTTTGCTGAGTGGATGGTCATTAAAACAACGCTGTCTGCTGAGGAATCGAAATTATCAATATCTGTGATAAGGGCAATTTCCTCCAGAAAATCGGAAAGAGTGCCGCTTCCTTCCTCCTCATAGCGCTTGATGTTGTTCAAAAGTTCCATTACGTTCTGAATTTTATCCTCGGCTTTTTCGGGCTCTGTCTGCTTTAAGTAAGCTTCGTAGTCCGTACCCTCCACAATGGCTGTGTAAAGGTCCGCCATGGTTTCTTCTTCATTCTCGTTAATTTCCTGCAATGAAACAATAAAATCGTAAAACTCCCTAAGCTTCTTTGCACTCTTACTTAAGAGGGGAAAATCCTCCGCGTGGCCCATAATGGAGAACATACTCTCGTGCAGCTGCAAGGAAATATCCGAGAGGATGTCCACGGTTCTGTCACCGATGCCGCGCTTGGGTGAATTGATAATTCTTCTCAGCCTTATCTCATCATCCGGGTTATTTACAAGGGATAAATAGGAGAGCATATCCTTGATTTCGGCGCGCTCGTAGAATCTTAAACCGCCGATGATTCTGTGGGGAACACCCTGCTTTGCAAACATTCTTTCAAAGGAAAGGGACTGGGAGTTCATTCTGTAAAGGATGGCAAAGTCGGAGAATTTCTTTCCCTCGGCTACCATTTTAAGGATTTCCGTTGCCACCTTGTCGGCTTCGTCCTGTTCGTTTTCCGAGGTGTGCATTATAATTTTACTGCCCTCGCCGTTTTCCGTCCAAAGGTTTTTGCCCTTACGCTGGGTGTTGTTGTCAATAACCTTGTTGGCGGCGTCAAGGATATTCTGGGTGGAGCGGTAGTTTTGCTCCAATTTAATTACCTTTGCGCCGGGGAAGCTTCTTTCAAAGCTCATAATGTTCTCGATGGTGGCGCCGCGGAATTTATAGATGCTCTGGTCGTCGTCGCCAACTACACAGATGTTATGGCTGCCCTCTGCAAGAAGCCTTACAAGCTCGTACTGGGCGTGGTTTGTATCCTGATATTCGTCAACAGAGAGGTATTTGAAGCGTTGCTGGTAGTATTCAAGTACGTCGGGGCAGGTTTCAAAGAGCTTTACGGTGTTTACAATAAGGTCGTCAAAGTCCATTGCGCCTGCGTCCTTAAGCCTTCTTTGGTACATTTCGTAGCAATCGCCTATTATTTTAAGTCTGTAGTCGCTGCCTGCGTTTTTCTTATATTCTGTAGGGTCAATTAAGCTGTCTTTAGCGCGGGAAATTTCGTTTAATACGGACTTGATGGGCATCATTTTATCGGAGATGTTAAGGGTCTTGAAAACGTCCTTCATCATTCTCTTGCTGTCGTCACTGTCATAAATTGTGAAGTGATTGTTAAAGCCCAGCCTTTCAGCATCTTTTCTTAAAATTCTGGCACAGCTGGAGTGGAAGGTGCTTGCCCATACCTCGCTGCCCTTTTCGCCTACAACGCTGCAAAGCCTTTCCTTTAATTCGCCTGCAGCCTTGTTTGTAAAGGTGATAGCCATAATTTTCCAGGGAGGGCAGGGGGAAACAGCAAGCTTGGCAGCTGTCTCGTCACTGATTTTTGCGCCGCCGTTTAAGTAAGCCTGCATCTCGCTTATTTCCTTTTCGCCTATGCCGTCCTGAAGGTAGGTGCTGTCGTAGGCATTTCCGTAGCGGATAAGGTATGCAATTCTGTTAACAACAACCGTAGTTTTGCCGCTGCCTGCACCTGCTAAAATCAGAAGAGGTCCCTGAGCGGTAAACACAGCCTGCTTCTGCATTTGGTTCATTCTTGAAAATTCTTTATCTAAAACCTTGCGCCTTAAGTCAAGGATTTCGCTTTTACTGAAGTACATATTTGTTTCCTTTCAAATGGGTAGGATAAACTCTATTTTACAATAAATTTATTATAATATCAATCGAACACAGAAAAAAAGTATTGCATTTTATTTTGAATTTTAGTATAGTATATGTAGTTTATAAAACGGGGTAAGTTAATTTACAAAAGAGGAGTATGAGGTATGG
>JAGBID010000199.1 GCA_017935165.1 Clostridia bacterium | reverse complement strand
CGGCTTACTGTTTGCCGATACCAAGGCTTCTGAAAGAATGCTTGAAAAAGAGCTTTTATACGTGGAGGACGTAAGCCTTAATAAACGAATTCCTTCCACACTTAATATTAAAATTACTCAGGCAGTTCCCACCTACTCGGTGGAGTATAACGGGAAATACATCTATGTAAGCAAGGGCGGCAAAATACTTGAAATCAGCTCCAAGGTTATGTCGGGTTCGGTTGTTGTAAAGGGCGGTGCAGTTCTTGAAAGCGAAGGCTTGTTAAGCTTTGCAGACGAGAAAGTAAACAGCGCCTTTAACGAGCTTATTAAAGCAATAAACGAAACCGGCACCGCAGGAATAGATTACATAGATATTTCAAATATATTCAACATCACCGCTGAATATGACGGCAGGGTAACACTTAAATTCGGTTCCTCCCAGGACCTTGAATACAAGATGAAGTTTGCCGTAAATATTATAAACAGTGAAAACGGTATAGCGGCTGATGAGCGCGGTGAGCTGGATTTAAGCCTTGCAAGGGACACCAACAAAGCTTACTTTTCACCGGAAATTTACTCAAATAACGAGGGCGGCTCGGGAGGTGTAACCGAAATAAGCCCGGGAGAAGAGATTACCTCCCGCGGTGAGGATATCCCTGAACCCTGATTTTAAGGTAAAATCGCAAAATAATAAAAATTTTAAAAATTATGTATACTTTTCTCGTTTTTTTCTTGAAATTCATCAAGAAAAGTGTTAGAGTATATGGTGTGAAAAAATTTTTTCTGAAGTCATTTAAATATTCAATATTTCTTTATAAAAATTCAAGGAGGATAAAAAAATGCCCTTTCAGATTGATAATATGTTAAACGAAACTCCCCAGTCCATTAAAGTAATCGGTGTTGGCGGCGCAGGCGGTAACGCTGTTAACCGTATGGCAGATGCAGGCGTACAGTATGTTGACCTTATCTGCATGAATACCGATAAGCAGGCTCTCGCACGTTCTTCCGCTAACCACAAGATCCAGATTGGTGAGAAGAGCACAGGCGGCCGTGGCGCAGGCAGCAAGCCCGAAGTAGGTGCAAAGGCTGCTGAAGAAAGCCGCGACAATATTGCAAGCATCATCAAGGGTGCTGACATGGTATTTATCACCGCAGGTATGGGCGGCGGCACAGGTACAGGCGCTGCACCTATCGTAGCTGAAATTGCTAAGGATATGGGCGCTCTTACAGTTGGTATCGTTACAAAGCCCTTTGCTTTCGAAGGCAAGCGCCGTATGGAGCAGGCAGAAAAAGGTATCGCAGCTCTCCGTGAGCACGTTGACTCCCTCATCGTTATTCCTAACGAGAGATTAAAGCTCGTCAGCGAAACAAGAATCACACTTGCTAATGCTTTCCAGGTATCTGATGATGTTCTCCGTCAGGGTGTTCAGAGTATCTCTGACCTCATTCAGCTTCCCGGTATCGTTAACCTCGACTTCGAGGACGTTAAGTCCGTTATGCAGGATGCAGGCTACGCACACATGGGCGCAGGCCGTGCTAACGGTAAGGATAAGGCTGAGCAGGCTGCTATGCAGGCTATCTCCAGTCCCCTTCTCGAAACAGCTATCTCCGGTGCTACGGGTGTTATCATCAACATCAAGTCTTCTCCCGACATTGCTCTTGACGAAATTGATACAGCTTCTCAGCTCATTACAGAGCGCGCAAGCGAGGATGCAAACATCATCTGGGGTGCTACATTCGACGATACAATGGAAGACGAAATGCTCGTTACAGTTATTGCTACAGGCTTCCCCGGCATGAACGGCGAGTTCGTACCTTCTCAGAAGTCTCAGAACTTCATCGACACAAGCGACGATATGATCGACGCTTTCACAGCTGCTCCTGCTAAGCCCGCTGTACAGGCAAAGAACGAGGACGATAACTTCGCTGATATTATGTCCATTTTCGGCAGAAAATAATCAGACTATTTAAAGGGTGCCGTGTTGGCGCCCTTTATTAATAAAAAGGAGAAATAAATATGGGAAAAATTAACGGAGTACATCACATTGCATTAAGACCTACAAGTGAGCTTTACGAGAAAACAGTTAAATTCTACACAGAAATTTTAGGCTGCACATTTGTACGCGGCTGGGGCGAAGGCGACAGCGCTGCTTGTATGCTTTCCTGCGGCGATAACACCTGTATGGAGATTCTTCACGGTAAGACCGACGGTACACCCAAGGATTCAAATTTCGAGCACGTTGCATTCTGGGTTGATGAGGTTGATAACTTTATCGAGGAGATAAGAGCAGCAGGTTATCAGGTTACAATCGAGCCGAAATCTTTAAATTTAACACCCGATTATCCCGTAAGAATTGCATTCTTTATCGGACCCTGCGGCGAAACAATCGAGCTTTTCAAAGAGCTTAAATAATTAAATCAAACAAATTAGAACGGAGACCTTCGTAAAAGAAAGCGTCTCCGTTTTCTTTATTGCTATTTTAAATAATTGCTGATATAATTAAGGCAATAAAAGCAGGTAAGGACTTTAAAATATGGAAATCTTTGAAGAAATTAAATTAAACACAAGGGAGCTAAATGAAAAAGCTCATACTTTAAAGGCAGGCCAGCGCGTGCTTCTTTCAGGCACAGTTTACACCTCCCGTGACGCCGCCCACAAAAGAATCAAGGAGCTTATGGATAAAGGCGAAAAGCTGCCCTACGATTTAAACGGTGCAGCTATATATTATGCAGGTCCCACGGGTACGCCTGAGGGTTTGGCTATTGGCTCCTGCGGACCTACCACCAGCAGCCGTATGGATAAGTTTGCTCCTGAATTTTTAGACAAAGGCCTTAAATGTATGATAGGTAAGGGCAAGCGAAACGGGGAAGTTATTGAAGCTATAAAGCGAAATAAAGCCGTGTACCTTTGCGCTGTAGGCGGTGCAGGCGCCCTTGCTTCACAGTGTATTAAAAAGTGCGAAGTAATAGCTTTTGAGGATTTAGGCTGTGAGTCGGTAAAGAAGCTTGAATTTCAGGATTTCCCCCTGATAGTCGCTATTGACAGCGAAGGAAATAACATCATTAAATGATTTTATAATACTTTTGTAAATAACTATAAAACGAAGGAGTCTTAAATGAAAAAGATATTTTTGACTTTAATACCCATAACGCTTATTATAGGTTTTCTTTCGGGAATATTTATCGGTACGTGTTTTTTCAGTGAGAAGGAAGAAGGTTCGAACTTTGCTATAGGAATTCCCGAGGCTTTGGATACTGAAGTAATTTTAAATCCCGTTATGAAAGAACCTGATTTTAGTGAGGAATATGATTTTACTTCCATAAACGTCAGCTACGATTTTACGGGGAATATAGGGAAAATACATCCTTACGGATTTAGTGAAAGTTCAATACCCTGCTATATTTCATCGGGTAAAAAGTATGAGGAAAACTATCGTTATTTCCACGAAGATGTAATCGAAAACAGTATAGGTGCCTGTACAGCGGTGTTTAATTCCTACGTCACTAACGGTAAGGTAGGATGCTGGAGCTTTATCGTAAGGGACGTTTTATACGGTGCTGAAAGTGATGGAATTATACGAGTAATACAGTCCCACAGCAGTACTCCGTATACCGCTTACTCTTTTCAAAAAGATCACGAATACCTGTTAACGTTTTCCTACAGAGACTTCAGCGAGGTTTACAATCAGCTATGCTACCGCTTTGAAGGCGGTTTGCTTATCGATTTAACTACAATGGAAGATTTTCAGTGGCATGAAGGTCTGATAAATATAGATGATAAGGTAACAAGAGAAGAGTTCATAGAGTATATTGAAAACTTAGCAGGGCATTACGGATATAAAAAGAAATAATTATTACAGTACGGTATTTATAGGCCTATTCTTATTGATAATATTGAATTTTACTGTTTTAATCAAAGAAAATAGTCTTGCAACCCTTGGTTGCGTAAGTTCAAGCTTTAGTTTGTTGATATGCAACCGACAAATATGGTATATTTTTCTCACAGAATTAACAGGAAGGTAAGAAAAATGAAACTGAACGACAAAATTTATTACTTAAGAAAAAGAGCGGGTATGAGTCAGGAGGAGCTTGCCTCCGCCGTAGGTGTATCAAGGCAGGCTGTTTCCAAGTGGGAGACAGGTGAATCCTCCCCCGATATCAATAAGCTGTTGGCTCTCTCCAAAACATTTGACGTAACTACCGACTGGCTCCTTTCCGACGAGGCCCCTTACGAGGAAAATAAAACTGAGGACAGATATAATTACAGCGAAAACGCATATAACCGGACCCGTGACGACAATGAGTATTTTGATAATCAGGTAAGGGAAAATCCACTTCCAAAAGAAACCTGGGTGGACAGAGTTCCCGGTGCATTAGGCAGAATGCTTAAAAGGTACGGCTGGATATTTGGCGCAAGGCTTGCTGTAGGCGGCGCGCTGTTTATTGCCATAGGCGCCATCGCAAAGTTTATAGTAGGCAAAATGCTCAGTTCATTTAGTAATATGTCGCACTCTATGTTCGATGGTTTCGGAAGTTTTACAGATGTAACTATTGAAGGTTTCGAAAATATGCCTGAAATTCAGGAGTCTATAAATCAGGGAAATAATATGCTTGGCTCCTTCTTTGAAGCACAGCAGAGTATGATTCAGAATAACCCCGTAAGCATAATGGGCAGCTTTATTATCGGCTTAGGTGTAGTATTTTTGATTGCAGGCATCATTTTAGCCATAGTACTTAAAAAGAAAAGCAAGGAATAAAATTAAAAGGCGTGGCGCTTTATAAGCGTAGCGCCTTATTTTATGCAAAAATTCCACTAATAACACTAATAAATCCATATATTTTTCATAAACTGTGGAAATTTAATTTCTCCTAATGTATAATTAAATTAATTTAGCGAAAGGGACGGTTTAAAATATGGAGAAGAAAATCAAAATAGGTATAGCAGGTACACGCGGACTTTCAATGCTTATGGGTTTGAAAACAAGGGAGGACGTTGAAATTGCCGCTATGTGTGACTTAAGTGAGGAAGCGCTTAAAAAAGCCGTGGAAAAAATAGGCGACCCCACTGTCAAAACCTACAGAGTTTACGAGGATATGCTTGAAAGTGATATCGACGCAGTTATCGTTGCTACTCCCATGCAGTGCCACGTGCCTCAGGTTATTGCCGCTATGGAAGCAGGCAAGCACGTAATGAGCGAGGTTACCGCAGGTGTTACAATGGACGAATTATTCTGGCTTTGCGAGGTTGTGGAAAAGTGCGGTAAAATTTATATGTATGCAGAAAACTACATCTACACACCTCAGGTACAGCTTGTTAAGAATATGGTGGCAAAGGGTCTTTTCGGCGAGACCTATTATGCCGAGGGTATGTATTTACACAATATGCACGATTATTTAAGGGACAAGCCCTCCTGGAGAAATTACTGGCAGTGCGGTGTAAGGGGTAATTTCTACCCCACTCACAGCGTAGGTCCCGTTATGCAGTGGTTCCCCGGCGACAGAATCAAGGAAATTTCCACTTTCTCACCGGGTGTATATAACGACTTAGGCTTAAAGCAGGACAGCGGCACCACCACAATGTGCAGAACGGAAAAGGGTAAGCTTTTAAACATCCGTACCGATTGCCTTTCACCCCGTCCCCACAGTATGGATTACTATCAGCTTCAGGGTACTAACGGAATTTTCCAGTCCTCTACTTACGGCAAGGGCAGAACAGCAGGTGACTTTGACCGTGTTTCCCTTACTTCCAACAAAACAGAAAAAGGCGAAAT
>JAGBID010000025.1 GCA_017935165.1 Clostridia bacterium | reverse complement strand
TCTGGAAGTCCGGCATCTCGTTTTTACAGGGACCGCACCAGCTTGCCCAGAAGTTAACAATAACCTTCTTGCCTATATGGTCGGAAAGCTTAACTTTATTGCCGTCCTTGTCAAGTACAGTAAAATCAGGTGCAAGAGGGGGTTCTTCGGAAGTATCCTTTTGTGAAGTTTCATTCTCACTTTTGGTATCCTTATTTTGGTTTACGGGTGTTGATACTTCTTCTTTTATCTCTTCGTTTTCTTCTATGTTTTCATTTTTGGAAACAGTGCTTTCGGTAACAGCTAAATTATCACTGATTACAGAATCTGCGTAGCTGTCGTATAAAAGAAAAGCTCCGCCTATTAAAATAACAAGGCTCAGTAAAAGTATGATTAATTTAAGTTCCTTTTTCATAATTACCTCAGTTTAACAGATTTAAAAGAATTCCAAGTGTACCCGTCATCATCAGTATACCAACAACAATAAGCAGGCTGCCTGAAATAATATTGATAACTTTATAATTTTTCTTAATGAAGTTAAAGGTGGATTTAAGCTTATCAATAAGTAACGCGCTTATCATAAAAGGAATGCCTAAGCCTAAGCTGTAACAAAGAAGCATAAGTATTCCCGTCAAAGCCTTACCCTGCTGGGAGGCAAGCATTAAAGCTGAGCCTAAAAAAGCACCTACGCAGGGAGTCCAACCAATTGAGAACACAAATCCGAAAATAACTGAGCTTATAAAGCCCATGTCCTCCTTAAGGCTTATATTCATACCTTTAAAAATATTCAGTTTAAAAACGCCTAAAAAGTTGAGGCCGAAAAATATAACAATAAGTCCCGTTACTATGTTAAGGACAGTTTGGTATTTGCTTAAAAAACCTCCCAATACACCGGCAAGCGCACCCAATAAAATAAATACTACGGTAAAACCTAAGATAAATCCCAAAGAATTTGTAACAGTTTTCTTTGTGCTTCGTTCTTTTCCGCCCGCAAAGTAAGAAATATAAATGGGAAGCATAGGGAGTAAGCAAGGGGAGACGAAGGTTATAATACCTTCAAGAAAAGAAATAAAATACTGCATTCAAGTTACCTCTTTTAAATTATACTTTTATACTATCATTCCCAGAAAGATATGTCAATAAAAAAGAAAAGTCCTCCGAATTTCGGAGGACCTATACTTTCAATTATTTGCCGAGCTTCTCAAGAATAAGCTTTGCACAATCGATCTGGTTGGGGATCTGACCGTCAGGTGTCTTAACTCTCCAGATATCAGGTGTGATTTCGTCAGCAACATAAACCTTGCCGTTCTCATCGTAACCGATTTCAATCTTGAAGTCGATAAGCTTAAGGTCCATAGTTGCAAGTTCCTTCTTAAGAACTTCACCAACTCTGACAACGATATCAAGAGCTTCGTCGTACTGACCTTCCTTAAGAAGACCCTTCATAATGCAGATTCTTTCGCTGATGAGGGGGTCACCCTGGATGTCATCCTTAAGTGTAACCTCTGTGTAGGGGGGATTGAACTCAATACCCTCTTCAAGAGTAAAGCGGCGGCACATAGAACCTGCTGTATAGTAGCGGAGAACAAACTCAAGTCTGGGTACTGTAAGGTTTCTTACCTTCATAAGACCTGCATCAATATCAGCGCCAAGGTAATGTGTGGGAATACCGTTAGCTTCCATAAGCTCAAAGAAATACTTGGAAACAGCAAGACCAACCTTGCCCTTGCCTTCAACACTACCGCCAACTGTGTTTGAACCGGGATCAAATACGCCGTTCTCACCTGTTGCGTCGTCCTTGAAAAAAAGGTGTACTATGCCTGTTTCCTCGTCAAGAAGAACATTTTTTGTTTTACCGTTATAAAGCTCTTTCATTAGAAATTAACTCCCTTCAAGTTTGTTTTCCGTATTAATTCTTATTGAAAAATTAAAAATTTTCAACAAATACATTATACCACATTTTAAGAAAAATGGTAGAAAAAATTTTAAAATTTGTTATATTTGTGAAAAACAGAAAGTAATAAAATAAAATCGGGCAAATTTTTGTAAAATATATAAAAACGGTTCACAGCAAAATACTGCGAACCGTAAAATCACTTTGTGTTTTTATTGTAAATAAGCATTAAACCCTTTAAAAGCAGGTCGTCGTCAAGTATAATCTCCTTTTTACAAAGGGGAACAACAAGGTGGCTGAGTCCGCCGGTAGCAATTACTGTGCACTTCTCACCAAGCTCTTCTTCAATTCTTTCAACAATGCCGTCAAGTATGGCAGCGTTTGAGTACATAAGTCCGCTTTTTAAACAGTCAACGGTGTTTGTACCAATAACCTTTTTGGGTGTATCAAAGCTGAAACGGGGAAGCTGAGAGGTACGGCTGATAAGTGCATCTGTAGAAACCGCCATACCTGTTGTGATAATACCGCCTAAGTAATCCTTCTTGCTGTCAATAACCGAGAAGGTAGTGGCGGTGCCCATGTCAATAATTATCTGAGGTACGGGATATTCGTTGGTGCCTGCTACGGCGTCAACCACAAGGTCGCTGCCAAGCTGTGCAGGATTATCTATTTTAATGCTAAGTCCTGTCTTTATTCCGGGTCCTATAACCAAAGCCTTAACGGAGTATAACTTTTCAATAGCGCGCGTTACCGTATTGGTAACGGAGGGTACAACACTTGAAACAATGGCGCCTGAAATATCTGATTTAACTATGTCGTGCATATCAAGGGCGGTTTTCATAGTGGCGGCATATTCAAGGTCGGTAGCAGTTCTGTTGGTAGAAACTCTTTCCTTAAAAAGCACACCGCTTTCATCAAAACAGCCTATAACAATATTGGTGTTACCTATATCAATGGCAAGTATCATAGCTAAGTCCTTTCTTAAATCCTTTCAAGAATCTTACTTCTGTAAATAGCTGTTGCAATAGCCGAGGAGATAAGTGCCGCAATCAAAGCTTCAATTGTGCCGTTAATACCTACAACCGAAAGCACAACGCCCAATACAGCTTCGAAAGCAAGACCTCTTGCAGCAGCATATTGCTGACCGAAAAACAAATAAATCATACTCATAACAAGTATTGTGTTGGTCATAGAGCCTGCAACACCTGAAAGCAGAAGGGAAAATTTTCTTGTTTTAAGCTCATTTTTGCTGTGATTCTGAATAAGCTTAAAAATATAGTAGGGTACAACACCGCAAAGAATTCTGGGTACAAAGCATACAACTAAAGCAAGGGGACTGCCGCCAAGTCCTGCGCCCATCTCAATAAAGGGGGAGAAGCAGAAGGAGGTTATACCCGGCTGCATGGTATTGTTAAGTAAGCTTGTCAAGCCGAAAATACCGCCTAAAATTCCGCCTGATACAGGTCCAAGCAATATAGAACCTATAATAACGGGAATATGTACGGTTGTCGCCTGAATTGCAAGTACCGGAATCTTAATGTAGCCCAAGTTAGGCACAAAAGCCAGTATAACAATAATAGCAGAAAGCAGCGAAAGCTGTACGGTCTTTAAGATTTTTGCCTTTTTCATTTGTGATATCTCCTTTGTTATTATTCCTTTTAAGGATACAATACATACGTTTAAAGTTTTCTTTCACTTTTGTCAGGCTTCTTTATAGAATGCCTGCAATATAAAGTTACTTTATGCCTTTAAACGCCTTTATTATACCACGGTTTATTTCGAATTTCTATAGATTTTAAAACTTTAATGTGATATAATGAGGTAAAAAATAAGGATGAAAAATTAAAATATTTTGTTAAATAGAAACATAAAGCGAGGTAAAAGAAATGTTAAAAGGAAAAACCGTTGTATTAGGTGTTACAGGCAGTATAGCAGCCTATAAAATTCCCAATCTTGCACGAATGCTTAAAAAGCTTCACTGTAACGTTCACGTGCTTATGACTCAGAACTCAACACAGTTTATTAACCCCATTACCTTCGAATCCTTAACAGGTACAAAATGCCTTATAGATACTTTTGACAGAAACTTTGAATTCAGCGTGGAACACGTTTCCATTGCAAAGCAGGCAGACCTTGTTATGATAGCTCCTGCCTCCGCCAACGTAATAGGTAAAATTGCTTACGGAATTGCGGACGATATGCTCACAACTACGGTTATGGCTTGCCCCTGCAAGAAAATTATTTCTCCTGCTATGAATCACAATATGTACCACAACCCCATAGTTCAGGATAATTTGGAAAAGCTTAAAAGGTTTGGCTACGAGATTGTTACCCCTGCCACAGGTATGCTTGCAAACGGCGATATGGGTGACGGCAGAATGCCCGAGGAAAGTTTGCTTCTTGAGTATATTTTAAAGGAAATTGCTTTTGAAAAGGACTTACAAGGTAAAAAGATTCTTGTTACAGCAGGCGCTACAAGAGAAGCAATTGACCCTGTAAGATTTATTACAAATCACTCAAGCGGTAAAATGGGCTGTGCAATTGCTAAGAATGCTATGCTCAGGGGAGCGGAAGTAACTCTTGTTCACGGAAATATGGATGTTAAAGCTCCCACCTTCGTGAAAGCTGTTCCCGTAAAAAGCGCTGAGGATATGTTTAACGCCGTAACAAGTATAAGTGACACTCAGGATATTATCATCAAGGCTGCTGCTGTTGCTGATTACACTCCCGTTACTACCGCTGACAACAAGATAAAGAAAAAAGATGGCGATATGAAAATTGAGCTTAAGCGCACTAAGGACATTTTAAAATACTTAGGCGAAAATAAAAAGGATGGTCAGAAAATCTGCGGCTTCTCAATGGAAACTGAGAATCTTATAGAGAATTCAAGCAAGAAGCTTATCAGCAAAAACTGCGATATGATTTGTGCCAACTCCTTAAAAACAAAGGGCGCAGGCTTTGGTACCGATACAAATATCATAACCCTTATTACTAAGGACGGCGCAACAGAGCTTCCCATAATGACTAAGGACGAAGCAGCAAAAGTAATTCTTGATAAAATTAAAGAGCTTTAATTATGAAAGAAAAAATAATAAATGAAATATTAAAAAGAGCGGAAAGTAAAAATCCGCTCTTAATAGCAATTGACGGCAGGTGTGCTTCAGGAAAAACAACTATGGGTGAAAGCCTCAAGCAAGAGCTTTTTATGAAGGGTAAAAAATCTACCTTGATTCATATAGATGAGTTTTTTCTTCGTCCGGAGCAAAGAACTAAAGAGAGGCTGAGCACAGCAGGCGAGAATATAGACCACGAAAGGTTTTTGGAAAAAGTACTTATCCCCATTAAGGAAAATAAGGAAATAAAATACCAACCCTTTGACTGTTCAGTATTTGCTTTAGGCGATGAAAAGACTGTAAAAAAAGAAGACATCATAATAATAGAAGGCTCATACTCGCTTAATAAAAATCTTATTCCTTATTACGATTTAAAGATTTTTATGACAAGCACGCTTGAAACAAGAAAAGAACGTATTTTAAAGCGAAACGGCGAAAAAATGCTTCAGACCTTTATAAACCGTTGGATACCAATGGAAGAAATGTACTTTGACGCTTATAATATAGAAAGCAAGTGCGATTTCGTTATTGAAACCTAAGGAGTTTTATTATGTTCATTTCAAATCAAAACCTTCCCGCTTACGAAAGTAAATGTGAAGATAAAAGCATTGTTTTTAAAACAAGTACAAAAGTGCCTTGCCGCGACCCTTTTATAATGCTTATCGGTGATACCTATTATCTTTATAAAAGCGGTATGAGTGAAGCCTGGGGAACAGATAAACAGAAAAGCCGAGAAATAAGTATTCTTTGCTATAAAAGCAAGGACCTTGAAAATTGGTATGACCCAAAGGTGGTACTTAACAGCAGCGATGTAAGCCACGGTGTTAAGGATATGTTTTGGGCGCCTGAATGTCACTATTATAAAGGTTATTACTATATTTTCACTTCCGTTTTTTCTTCACATACAAATCACAGATGTATTTCCGTTTACAGGTCGGAAAGTCCCGAAGGTCCATTTACCGATATTGCAGGCGGATTTATAACCCCAAAAGAATGGGATACTATAGACGGCACCTTGTACATTGACGAAGAGAATAAGCCTTGGATGGTATTTGTTCACGAATGGACAAGTATGCCGGAGGGGAACGGCTCAATGGCAGCTGCAAGACTTTCTGAGGATTTTACCCATTTTATTTCTGAACCCATAAATCTTTTCTATGCAAGGGACGCAAAGTGGGCAAGCAGCGGTGTTACCGACGGCCCGTATCTGTACAGAAGCAGCGAAGGCAAATTAATGATGATATGGTCCAATTTCAGTGAAAAAGGCTACTGCGTTGGTTTAGCAAGCTCAGTAAGCGGAAAAGTTGAAGGACCCTGGGTACAAAGCGAAAAGCCAATATACGAAAAAGACCTGAAAGAAGGCTTCAAGTATGAAGGCGGTCACGCTATGATATTCAAGGATAAGGAAGCTAATTTAAAAATTACTTTCCACGCACCTAACGGAAAAACTCCTGACGGCGATTTTGACCACGTAATAATCAGAGATATAAAAGAGACTAACGGTAAACTTGAAATAAGATAGGAGCATTATGGAAAATATTCTTTGTAAATTTGAAAGCAATTGGTCACTGACATTAATACCTCATAAAGAATTAATAGATAAAAAAATTAGCGTAAAAAGCTTCGGTGAATTAATTGAAACAGGTTATTTAACAATCCCTGCTAAGGTACCGGGTAACTTTGAGCTGGATTTATATAATGCGGGAATTGAGCCTGACCCATTTTTCTCCGAAAATGCCTATATTTATCAAAGGTACGAAAACCGCCACCTTTTCTACAGCACAAAGTTTATAAGCGACAAACATGGCACAAAAAACACCTTCCTTCGTTTTGAAGGAATCGACACCGTGGCGGATATTATTTTAAACGGTGAAGTTATTGCTCATACCGATAATATGTTTATCGAACACGAAATTAACGTGGAAAATAAACTTATAATCGGTGAAAATGAGCTGCTTGTTCACATCTATCCCACAATGATAGAAGCAAGAAAATATGAAATCAAACCTAACCACCGTGCCCAGGAATATAACTATGCCTCACTGTTTATACGTAAGTCAGCAGCTATGTTTGGCTGGGATATTCTGCAGCGCTTTGTGTCCGGCGGTATTTGGAAAAAAGTAAGCCTGATTGAAAAAACCGAGGATAGGCTGGAACAAGCTTACCTTTATACTTCAGCAATTGATAAAAAGAATAATAAAGCAAAGCTTCATTGCTTCTACGAAGTTAAAACAGAGTGTGATTTACTTTGCGAATTTAAAATAAGGGTAGAGGGTAAATGCGGTGATTCTGTCTTTTCAGCAGAAAAAAGGCTGTGGCATACCTACGGAGAGGCAGATATAGAAATTGAAAACGTAAAGCTTTGGTACCCAAGAAACAAAGGTGAGCAGAATTTATACGATATCAAAGTCAGCTTGTTAAAAGATGAAAAGGTATTGGATTACAAGGAAATAAAATTCGGTGTAAGAACAGTTGAACTTGTAAGAACCTCCACCACAAATGAAAAGGGTGAGGGTGAGTTTTGCTTTAAAATCAACGGCGAAAGGGTATTCTGTATGGGTACTAACTGGGTACCTTTGGATTCCTTCCCCTCAAGAAGTTTGGAAAGAACCGAAAAAGCCCTCACTTTAGCTTATGACTGCGGCTGTAATATCATCAGAGTATGGGGCGGAAGTGTATATGAAAGCGATGAATTCTATAACTTCTGTGACCAAAAGGGCATAATGGTATGGCAGGATTTCTGCATGGGCTGCGGCACTTACCCTCAGGATGCTATCCTTCAGGAAAAGCTCAGAAAAGAAGCGGTAGCTGTTGTCAAGCGCCTGCGTAATCACCCCTCACTTATTTTGTGGGCCGGGGATAATGAAAACGATATCTGTATTAAAGGCTGGCACAATGTAAAAGCTAACCCTAACGATAACGTCCTTACAAGAAAAATTTTACCTGAAGTTATTTTGGATTACGACAGAGTCCGTCCCTACTTACCGTCCTCACCCTATGTGGATGACTACGCCTTTAGGACAAATCTTCCCCTAAGTGAAGAGCACCTTTGGGGTCCCAGGGACTATTTTAAGGGTAATTTCTATAAAAACAGCGTCTGCCATTTTGCATCCGAAACAGGCTACCACGGCTGTCCTTCGCCAAAATCCTTAGAAAAGTTTATAAGCCAAAGTCAGCTTTGGCCAATTAAAAACGGCAGCGAAGTTAATCCTGATTGGACTTGCCACGCAGCTGAAATGGATACAGTAAACAAAGGACCTTATTACTACAGAACAGATTTGATGATAAATCAGTATGGTACCCTCTTTGATAAGGAAGCTGAAAGTCTTGAAGAATTCTCAAAAGGCAGCCAGATTTCTCAGGCAGAAGCTAAAAAGTATTTTATCGAGCGCTTCAGAATCGGTAAATGGAGAAGAACAGGTATAATCTGGTGGAACCTTATTGACGGTTGGCCGCAAATTTCCGATGCCGTTGTGGATTATTACTACACCAAAAAGCTTGCTTACCACTATATCAAGCGCTCGCAGGAAAGACTTTCCTTAATGTTTGATGAACCTGAAAACGGCAAATTAAAGCTCTTTGCCGCTAATGACTATCAGGCGGATTTAATCGGTAAGTATAAGGTTACCGATGTTTTATCAGGTGAAATTATAAGCGAAGGCGAATTTAAAGTAAGCTGCGATTCAAGTGAAGCCATAGCGGAAATCCCCGAAACTAAGGAGTTTAAATTCCTACTTATAGAGTGGGAAACAGATAATGGTGTAAAGGGTAAAAATCATTTCACAACCAAAACTCTTAATATTTCCCTTGAAAAGTATCTTAAAGCTTTAGAAAAAGCAGGCTTTAATCAGTTTGAAGGATTTTAAAAAATTAAGCTAACCGCTTGATAATTATCGAGCGGTTAATTTTATGCAATAAAAAGATTAAAATAGTTGATTGATAAACATAAATTATTCTTGTATTATTTAAATATGAAATATTGATTTTAGGGAGTAAGTATCTATGTTAGTAAAATCAAAATATCTTGTTTTCCCTGCAAATAAAAACGGAACAAAAAAACGAGTTGATTTTTTAGTTGACGGTAAAAGAGTGCTTTATATGAATATAAGGCTTGATAATATCAATCCCGATTTTGAAGCCTATGTGGATGTAAGCAAGTATATAGGAATGGAGCTTGAGTTTACTGTTACTCCCGAAATGCCCTTAAATTATGAAGAGCGCGATGAATATATAGTTAAAGGTGTTTACAGCGAAGCCTACCGCCCTCAGGTGCATTTTTCTCCTAAGTCAGGCTGGAATAATGACCCTAACGGTTTGTTCTATTTAAACGGCAAGTACCATCTTTTCTATCAGCACAATCCCTGTGACCCGATGTGGGAAAATATGAGCTGGGGTCACGCAGTAAGTAATGACCTTATGCACTGGGATAATAAGGATATTGCTTTATTTCCCGATGAATTCGGCACAATGTATTCAGGCAGTGCCATGGTGGATACCGATAATTTACTCGGTAAGCAGGAGGGCGATATTCCTACGGTGGTTCTTTATTACACAGCTGCAGCGCAGGCGCATACTGAACGAAAGAAATACAGCCAGTGTATGGCTTATTCAGTTGACGGCGGCGAGACCTTCACAAAATATGAAAACAACCCTGTAATCGACCATATCGTCGGCGGAAACCGCGACCCAAAAATAGTTTACTCACCTGAACTTAAGTGCTACCTTTTGGCTTTATATTTAGACGGTGACGATTATGCCATATTCAAAACCGATGACCTTGTTAATTTCAAGGAATGGTTCCGTTTTACAGCAAAGGGCGAAAACGAATGTCCCGATATCTTCAGAATTAAGGCAGACGACGGTAAGTATAAGTGGGTCTTTATAGGCGCTCACGACGTTTATATCTCGGGCGAAATTATTGACGGTGAATTTGTACCCGACGGTGGCTTTAAAAAGCTTCACAACGGCTCCTGGTACGCTTCACAAACCTATAGCGATGCACCTGACAAGAGAAGAATTAGAATTGAATGGATGCGCTGGGGCGGTTTTATGGAAAAGAACTTCTCACAGCAGATGGGTATTCCTACGGAAATCACGCTTAAAAATATAAATAATGAATATTACCTTTCAGCATTGCCTGTTAAAGAGCTTGAAGCCTTATATAAAACCGAGGATATATATAAAGCCCTCACTCTTGAGGAAAACAGCAAGACACAGATAAACGTGGGCACCGACCCGATTTACTATGAAATAAAGGCGGATTACAAGGAAGATGGCATACTGAAAATAAATAACTTCGGTATGAATTTTACTTTGAATTTTAAGGATAACGAAATAAATTTAAACGGCATCAAGTCTAAAATTTCCTTAAACCGCGAAAAGCTGAATATAAAAGTTCTTGTGGACAGAGCAAGCATAGAAATCTTCCTTGACGGCGGTATATACTGTGTTACAAATGCAGGCACATTCAGCGGTAATTCCTTAATGGACCGAAACCTTCCTTATATAGAGCTTGAAAGCAACAAAGAAATAACCCTGGACGAAATTAAAATAAACACATTAAAAGGTATTTGGTAAGAAACGATTATGAATATATTATCTTTTGGCGAAATAATTTGGGATGTTTTTCCCGAAGGTGCTTTAATGGGCGGCGCACCTTTTAACTTTGCTGCACACGCAAGTAAGCTTGGTGCAAAGGTCTATATGGCATCAAGTCTCGGTAATGATGAACTTGGCGAAAAAGCTCTTTTAAATGCTGATAAATACGGCGTTCAAAAGGATTTTATCGGTACAGTTGAGGGCAAAGTTACGGGTCAATGCCTCGTTCACCTTGACGAGAGAAGTGTACCCACCTACGAAATTATGGACGACGTAGCCTATGACTATATAAGCTATAATGAAAAAATGTCGGATATTTATTTCGATGCTGTTTCCTTCGGTACACTTGCTATCAGACATAAGTTTAATAAGGCTTCCATAAAGGAAATACTCAGTAAAGTAAGCTGCAAGGAGGTTTTAACGGATGTAAACATCCGTAAGCCTTTCTCAAGTAAAGAAAGTGTGCTTTTCTGCCTTGAAAACTCCACAATGGTTAAAATAAGTGACGAAGAGCTTCCCGTTGTGCTTGATTACGTCTACGGAGAAAATGAAGCGGATTACAAAAAAGCTGCCAAAAAGCTTTCTGAAACTTACAGTAATTTAAAGCTTGTTATTATTACCTTGGGACCTAAGGGCGCATACGTATATGACGTGAAGGAAAATAAAGAGCATTCCTGCACTTCCCCCGACGTTAAGGTTGTTTCAACTGTAGGCGCAGGCGACAGCTTTTCTGCAGCATTCCTTGTTAGCTATTTAAGCGGAAAATCAATACCCGAGTGCCTTGAAAAAGCAACTGAAGTCAGCACCTACGTTGTAATGCATTCAGGCGCAATCCCCGATTAAATTAAATAATAATTAAAGCTCCGACTTCTTAAGTGAAATCGGAGCTCTTTTTAGTTATTAAGGAATAAATCTTTAATTACGTCCTCGTCACCCATACCCCAGGGGCATGCATCTGTAGGATTATGTGCGTTATAATTCTTAGTATGTATGTGAGCTTTGCCCTTGTCATCAATAGTGTAGCTTAAGCTTTGCATATAAGCGTGCTTTTCAAGATATTTTATGTCAGGCTTATCACAGATTATTTCAGGGTATTGACCCTCGTTCAGGTGGGCAAGGCGCCTGCAGGGAAGCTCAAGGAAACCGCTTCCGGGGTAATTATCCTTCATATAGTTCCATAAATAGTGCAGGATTTCTTTTCTTTCCTCCTTAGTATGTATATAGAACCAGCTTAAATCATCATATCCCCAAATATAATAATCATCAGGATGGTACTGACCTGCGTGGTCGGAAAGGTCCCAGGCGTCAAACTCCAGCAAAAATGGCAGGGGATCAGCATACCAGCCGCTTGGGTGCATACCGCTTTTACTTCTGCCTAAAATACTGTCGTGATAATTTTCTTCAAGTATAGCCTTAAAGGGTTCGCCTTTAACTGCTTTAAGTCTTAAGGGCCATTTGTTTAAATCAAAAAGGGAAACGCCGTCAACAAAAATACCGCTTACGTGGGCATCGCAAATAACGTAGTGGCGCCTTGCGTGAACTTTAGCAAATTCTCTTATTTTATCCATAAGCAGCTTATAATGCCTGAAGCCCTTATCGTTAAGTCCCGTTACATACTCAACCTGTCCCATGTGTAAGCTCTCAAAGCCTACCTTAATGTAACTGCAGGCTCTGTAGTACAACCACATCTTTGCTTCAAGCCTTGTTACGTCAGGGGCGGATATTTTGTCACCCCAGAAGCTTCTGAACCTACCGTCCTCAAAGCAGATGTTATCCACCTTAAAGGTTCTGTCCTCAAAAGGCTGGTCGAAAGCCTCAAACACCCAAGAGGGGATTTTGATACTCTCCACAAAGGGCTCGTAAAGTGTTTCGAAAACCACAGCCTGCAAAACGATCTCAGGGTCGGCTTCATGGATTTTTCTTGCATTTTCACCAACTATTCTAAAATGCTCCTCGTCAGTCGGTACGTGGCATTTTGACCAGACGAAAGCCGCCCTGCCTACGTATTTGGCACCAACGTTTAAAAGAAGCTTAAGGTGAGCGTTAAAAAGCTTCTCGTCCGTTTCGTGGCATATAACGTTAAAGCCAACAGAACGTGACATATAATTAGTAAGAACTTCTTTTGATATTGAGCCGTCAAAAGCAAAATTCATAGCATCTAAATCCTTTCTGTAAAAATTTAAAAAGGGAGATATCCGATAAATTAATTTATTTATACAATAAAATTATTTTTATGTCAATAAAAAAATCAGCCTCCAAAAAGGAAGCTGATAAAGGTGATTATTTAAGGTTCGTTTGCCAGTCAAGTGAGTATTTAAAGTCAACTATATCCGTACGGTTAAACCACTTGCCGTTTGTAAAGTCAGGAATCTCAACGGGCATACCGCCAAGGGAAATGGACTTTTCGCTTAAAGTACTTATGCACATCCATGCAGCCGTGTCGTATACATCAATGGGAGGGTTAATGCCCATAAGATTACTTTCAACGAAGGCTCTGTATACAAGGAAGTCCATACCGCCGTGACCGCCCTTAGCCTCGTAATTAGACCAAAGGGGATGTAGATTATTTTCGTCCTTTTCGTAAACGTTGCCGTTGCCGTAAAGCTTGCCTAAATCCTCAGGCTCGCCGTCTTTATAGAAATAGTCGCCGTTTTCCTGGTACATACCCTTAGTGCCGCGGACAGTAAAGTTACGGCTGTAGCAGCGGGGGAGAGTGGTGTCAAGAATAATGGATATAAGCTCGCCGTTAGCACACATAATATTTGTCCTTACTATATCTCCCTGGCGGAAGTGTACGTTAGCAAGTTTATCGTCAGCGCCTTTTTTATCAAGAATATACTGATGTAAACCCTTAGAAGAGGAGGACATAGAGGAGAGAGTCATCATTCTGTTGCCGTTATTGATATTTAAAAGCTTTGCAATGGGACCGAGCTCGTGTGTGGGGTAATTTTCGCAGTTACGGTTAATATAGTTGCGAAGTCTGTAGTGTCTGTTTTCCTCGCCGTAAGCAATCTCCCCTCTTAAATCGTGCTGGTAGCCGCCTTCACAGTAAACTATATCACCGAAGAAACCGTCTTTAGCCATCTTAAGTGCCATCATCTCGCGCTTGCCGTAGCAGCAGTTTTCAAGAAGCATACAGGGTGTGCCTGTTTCCTCGTAAGTATTAACAAGCTTCCAGCAATCGTCAATGGAGTAAGCGCCGCCAACCTCCATACCTACAGAAATACCCTTCTTCATAGCAGCTACAGCTATTTCAATATGGGGTTCCCAGGCGCATAAAATAAGAACTGCATCAATATCAAGGTTCAAAATATCCTTATAATTCTGTGTTCCGATGGGGCGTACGCCTCTTGCTTTTTCAACAGCATCCACACCGTATTTTGTTCTGTCCTCATAAAGGTCACAAACACCTAAAACGTCCACGTCCTCCATGGGAAGCATAATGTCCTTTAATATGCCAAGACCTCTGCCGCCAAGGCCGACAACACCGATTTTTAAACGTTCTTTCATAAAAATATTCCTTTCTTTTAAAGGCTTAGTATGATTACAGTTTAACATAAATCCTTAAAAAGTAAATAAAAAATATGCCGAAATAAAAGGGGTAAATATGGACAAATCACCGATAATTTACCGGTGATTTGTAATTAAATATATTTAGTTGGCAAAATATTTCTTAATCATATCCTCTATTTCACCGTGAGCAGCACTAAGAAGCTTTTTAGCTCTTTCCTTATCACCGTAAATATACATACGCATCATTTCACCTTCAGCTTCGCAAAGGCTGTCGTGAATGGGGTAGTAGTTTTCCATAAGGAAGCTTGCATAGCGTACAAATCGGAAATCACCGACAACACGGTAGCTGGGGTCGATTGTATCAACAGCAACGCTGTAGAAATCCTTGATGCCCTTAATAAGGGAGAGGCGCTCGTTTTTGTCGCAGAATACGATAGTGGAGCAGATAAGTGAACCGGGAGCGCTCTTTAAGGAGTTATGTGTATCGGTTGAGCCAACAATGGGGTAGTGCCTGCCCTTCATCCTGTCCTCATAATACATTGAGGTCTGGAAGCCGTTATGCTCAAAATATCTCTCGCCGCCCAATACTTCAAAAGCATCAAAGGGCTGTGTTTCCATCATATAATCGGTAAACTCAGGGGGTACCTGAATGCAGTGGCCTGTTACCCAATAGGGGTGGGGGAATATGGCAAGACCCTCTGCCTTTCTTATGTGGTTAAATGCCCATACGCAGGTAGCGTAGCTTCTCTGGTTAATGTATTCGGGTGCTTTTAATTCTTCTGCCAAAGCATCAATCTCAGCAGTGTACTCATCCATTGTCATAATGTCGGGGCAAACGCCGTTTTTGGAGCGGTACTTTACGTCAGCACCTTTTTCTTTATACTGTTCCTTAACGCCTTCAATAAGACCGTTAACGCTGTACTGACCGCCGAAGTTAACAATGTGCACGTCAGTATAAGGCATATGAACCTCTTCACCCTCAACTATGTTAAGGTCAATGTCGACGTCCTTATAGAATTCCTGGGCTTCAAGGGATGGGTAATATCTGCCGTGGTCGGAAACAACCATAAAGTCGTAGCCGTGGCCGCGATAGTTAGCGCATACTGTGGCAGGGTCCTGGCGGCCGTCACTGCGGCAGGTATGAACGTGTAAGTCACCTCTATAGGGGTAACGTCCCTTCATATCCTCAAAAAGTGAGTAGAGGTAAAGCTCTACTATTTCCTTTTCGCCCTCCATAAGAACAACGGAGTGCTGCTGTTCGCCGCGGAAGGAAGTAGTAAATACTATCTCACTTTCGTTTTTAGCGTTTACTTTAAAGTCTCTGTAATTCTTTCTTTCGGGATAATTTCTTATGTTACCTTCGTTATATTCCCTGAGAATTACTGTGTATTCCTTCTCGGGGCTGAATATAAACTTATGGCTTTTTGACTGAATTGTAATAGTTACTTCAGTGTTTTCAAGGAAAACCTTGGGGTAAATATCAAAATAATAAAACTGGTCCTTCATATCTTTCATAAAAATTAACACCCTTTCTTAATTTTAATTCGTATTCCGAAGCAAAAACGCTCTTTTGTAGTAAGTTTAACACAAGGTAAAATAAATTGCAATGAAGTTAAGAAAAAACTAAAAATAATGTAAAAAACTGTTTACAATGCAAATATTTTGTGATACACTTATTTGTAATTTAATCGGTTAGAGGTGCGGTGTTCAAAAGTAACTTCCTACAAGGCAGGCAGCACGGAAGTGAAAGGGTATACCGCCGAAACAGCGTAAATACGCCTTAAAAGCGCTGTTGGCTTATTGCAAAATATGTAATAGGCTGTCACATACGTGGAGCGCTATCGAGTTAACAAAAAGTTTGGTCGCAGTCGCTTTGTGTAAGTGGCTGCGATTTTATTTTTAATAATTTTATTGGAGGGTCAAAAAATGAAAAAAGGCTATCTCAGCAAGATCATAACCGTTGTTTTCATTGCAGCATTCTTTGTGCTTTGCATATGCTTAGCTCCCATTACAAGTGCTGCCAACACATTATGGGCATTATTCCCGCCCGTACTTGCTATCGGTCTTGCACTTATCACAAAAGAGGTTTATTCCTCACTCTTTATCGGTATCTTAGTTGGTGCCATTATCAGCTCAGGTTTCAATTTTGTATCAGCCGTCGGCACAGTAGTTGAAACCGGTATTATTACATCAGTTGCAGATAACGCAGGTATTTTCGCATTCCTTGTTATCCTTGGCATTATCGTTGCTCTTGTTAATAAGGCAGGCGGCAGCGCTGCTTTCGGCAGATGGGCAGCAAAGAACATCAAGTCAAAGGTTGGCGCTTCACTTGCTGCTTTCGCACTTGGCGTACTTATCTTTATTGACGACTACTTTAACTGCCTTACAGTTGGCTCCGTTATGAAGCCCGTAACAGACACACACAAGATTTCAAGAAGCAAGCTTGCATACATAATTGATGCTACAGCTGCTCCCGTTTGTATGATTGCTCCCATTTCTTCCTGGGCTGCTGCTGTTTCAAAATATGCGGAAGGTACAGAGTACTCCGGTTTTGAGCTTTTCGTACGCGCTATTCCCTTTAACTTCTACTCCATCTTAACTCTTGTATTCGTAATCGGTCTTGCTGTTATGAACTTCGATTACGGTCCCATGAAGAAATTCCAGAAGATGGCTGAGGAAGGCGACATAGTTGGCGACGGTTCAACCGTAGTTTACGAAACAGGCGCAGAAAATAAAGAAAGCAGTGTGTGGGATCTCGTATTCCCTGTTATCGTACTTATTATTTCCTGCGTATTTGGTCTTGTATATTTAGGCGGTTTTTTCGATGGTGTAAGCTTCATAGATGCTTTTGCAAATACTCCTGTATTTACTGCACTTCCTTGGGGTGGTCTTGTAGCTCTTATCATTATCTTTATTTATCTTCTTATCAGAAGAGTTATTACTTTCAAGGAAGCTATGGAATGTGTTCCTCAGGGCTTCATTGCGATGGTTCCCGCCATCTTAATTCTTACCTTTGCAACAGGTCTTAAGAATATCACAACAGCTATGGGCGCTAAGGAGTTTGTTGGCGCTTTAATGGCAGATGCCTCCAGCGGACTTTTCATTCTCCTTCCTTTCGTTATCTTCCTCGTTGCCTGCGCACTTTCATTCTCAACAGGTACTTCCTGGGGCACCTTCGGTGTTCTTATACCCATTGTTGTTGCAATCTTCCCTGCAGGAAGCAACCTCCTTTTCATCGGTATGTCAGCTTGCCTTGCAGGTGCTGTTTGCGGTGACCATTGCTCACCCATTTCCGATACAACAATTATGGCTTCAGCAGGTGCTGAGTGCAACCACGTAAACCACGTTGCAACACAGCTTCCCTATACAATTACAGTTGCTTTAATTTCCGCTGTATGCTTCCTTTTCGCATCATTTCTCCAGATGTTCGTAACAGACTTTGCATTAGCTGCTATCATCTCTCTTTCATTCGGTATCGTTCTCACAATCGGTACACTCTTTGTACTTAAGAAAGTTACTGCTAAGAAATAATCTGACATAAAAAATTAAGCTGTATCGCATTAATTTGCGGTACAGCTTTTTTACGTAAAAACCATAGTTTTAAGTGATATGCTCCCCAAAAAGTGTATGGATTTTTATCAGTAAAATTATATACAATAGTTAAAATAGTTATTAAAAGCACTCACATAATTGAAAATAAGAAAACGCCGTGTTATAATATGCCCAAGATATACTGTTTTGAGAGGATTGGTTAAAATGAAAACTGCTTATGAACTTAATAAAGAGCTAATTCAAAATCTTACTCCTTCTATGTCTTATGATCTTTCATCATTTAAAGAGTGGCAAAATTCTGCCAGAAAAAAACTTTCACAGCTTTTGGGCATGGATAAGTTTAAAAAGGTTGATATGGATTTTAACATAGAATATGAAAAGAAGATAGATGGAGCAACTGAAATTCGTTTTTCATATCAAAGCGAAGCAGAGTACCGTGTTCCTTGCCATATGTTGATTCCCAATGGAATTGAAAAGCCTCCTGTAATGATTTGTTTGCAGGGACATTCTACCGGAATGCATATTTCATTGGGCAGACCAAAATACAATGGTGACGAAGAGAGCATATACGGGGGCGACCGCGATTTTTGTGTACGTGCAGTTAAAGAAGGTTTTGCTGCTATTGCATTAGAACAAAGAAATTTCGGTGAATGCGGTGGCGACCAAAACGGCTCTCATTGTTATGAATCAAGTATGGTTGCGCTTATTATGGGTAAAACCACAATAGGAGAGCGTGTGTGGGATGTTTCAAGGCTTATAGACGTTATAAAAGAAAAGTTTAACTGCCTTGTAAATGTAAATACGATTTGTTGTATGGGTAATTCAGGCGGCGGTACCACTACTGCATACGTTGCAGCTCTTGATGAAAGAATAACCCTTGCAATGCCTTCTTGTGCAATGTGTACCTATAAAGACTCTATAGGTGCTATGTTCCACTGTTGTTGCAATTATGTTCCCCATATCGCTGAATACTTTGATATGGATGACCTTATTGCAATGGCATATCCTAAATATTTCATTCAAGTATCCGGCAAAAATGATAATATTTTCCCAATGTTTGCTGCTGAAAAGGTTTTTGAAAGCGGAAAACGAGTATATGATGCATTTAATAAGGGACATCGCTGCACTTTAGTTAAAGGTGACGGTGGACATAGATTCTATGCGGATGATGCCTGGCCGATTGTACACAAATTTCTTGATATATAAATAGTACGACTTAATAAATAAACCCACAGTTATAAGCTGTGGGCTGCTTTTTAATCAGGTAATTCAACTTTAAGGTATTCAAACTTACACCAGCCGTAATAGGACATTACGTATTCGTCTCTGCCTGTGTTTTCATCGTATTCACAATAATAATACTGACCGTAAGCCCATTCGTCGTCGCCCTCGCCGCGTAAGCCTTCAACTGTAAAGTGGGAGCCATAGGGCATAAGAATGATTTTTTCACCGTTCATGTGAGGTTCTTCACGCAACCACAAACCGCTTTGTGCTGTTGTGTAAACGTCGAAGATTTCGTATCTCTCAATGTAGTAGCCGTCCTCAGGCTCTACGTCAGGAGTAATATCACCTATAAGCGGCTCAATATAATCTGCCTTGCACCAGCCCTCAAGGTAGCCGTATCTGGTTTTTGCCCAGCCGTCCTCAATGAACTCAACTATTATAATGTCGCCTGTCTCCATAATAACAAGGGACTCAGCCTCGGTGGAGGGCTCAGCTCTTAAATGTAAGCCGCTCTGGGCAGTGATGAAATATTCTTTAACAGGCTCTTCCTCAGGCATATCCTCAGGTATATCTTCCTCAGGCTGACTTGTTTCGGGAGCAACAATTTCACCTGTTATATAGCCGTCTTCATCTTCGGAGACGTTAAACTCGAAATCATCAAGGTTAATTTCCGTATCTCCGTCACCAACAATTAAGGAAGTGCCTTGGCTGGGAGCAGGTCCATCATAGTCGTCTGAATTCCTGTTAAAGCCTAAAAGATTAGAAATAAAAGGCCATACAACGAAAATACCAACCAAAAGGAAAATTATTAAAAGTAATATAGCAACAGCAACAATAATTATTCTCTTGTCAAAATTAAATGCAATTCCGCCGGAAGACTTGGCAGAACTTTTACTGCTCTTTTTGCTTCCGCCTGCTGTTTTACCGCCGCGGTTTAAGCTGTTTAAAAGACTGTCGTAAACGTAGCTTCTAAGGCATATTTTGTCAATGCCAAGCTCCAAACCAACGCGGTACCATATTGCAGCGGCTTTCAGATACTTTATTTTCTCTTCGCTGCCGTTTTTCTGGGACTCTGCATAGTTCTGATAAAAGGCAGCAAGTGCGTAAATAGCATCCGGGTCACCCTTGCTTGCTCCTTCTGCAAGGTAATCGAGAGCTTCATCAGTATTATTTTCATTTTTAAGGTATAAGCCGTACTGTGCTTCCGCGGGACCAAAGCCGTTATCTGCGGCATTTTTTAGAATAGCTATGCTGTTATAGTCAAAGCCTGCACCGGGAGCAGAGCCCTGAACCTTCATAGCCATAGCAAGGAAGTATTCGGCTACCACATCGCCTTCCAAAGCCTTAGCTTTCAGGGTTTTTATATCTTCCGTACCGCGAAGACCTGATTGCTGTATCAACGCTTTTTCCTCGGCTTTTGCTTCATCAATGCCGTTTAAAATTATATTGGCTTGATTTTTAATTTCGCTTTCATAGCCGTTAGAATTTCCTGAATACATATCAGCCATAAAATCAATCCTTTACTTTATTATTAAAATAATTATGTCATAAAATATAGAAATAAGCAAGATAAAAAAAGAAAAAAGGTCTCAAAAAGAGACCTTGAATCAATTTATTTATAATATTCTGCAAGTTTGGCTATTTCATCCCTGCTTAAAACACCGTCAAAGAGAAGTAAATCATCAAGGTAGAAAAGCTCCTTAACCTTATTTTCGGATCTATCCGATCCCACAACAAAGCTGTCGCCGTTAAAGTTATTATAAATTTCGGTGTTATATTTAGCGCTTACGGTAGGCTTGAAATTTAAATAATGCTGAATTGTACCCTTTTCGGCGTCTACGGAAATCATAATGTGAACCCAGCCCTCGGAAACGGCTTCGGGCAGAGGTGCCATAAACTCACACTGGTTGTTGTTTCCGAAAAGAACAATAAGTACGTCCTCACTTCTTTGCAGTATGTGGAAGCCCGCGCCCTCAGGCCTTTTGGTAAAATCTAAGTTGCCGAATAAAGGAACAATACCTTTAATTTCCTGCTTCCATACCCATGAAGCAAAGGTGAAGCCTTTGTCGCTTACTTTTATTTCCGGGTAGAGTGCAGAGCCGGTAGCACCGAATTCAGCGCGGCTGTCGTATATACCCTGGTTATAGAATTTAACAAGACCTTTTTCAACTGCTTTTGAGTGACCCGTTACGTCATCTAAATTGCTGTTGAAGAACAGACCTAACTTTAAATTATCCTTATTTATAAAGTTATATAAACCCTTTTCATCGTATAAGTCAGGAGTGGGGCGGGGTGAAGGAATGTTTGCTTCGCCTTCAATTAATTTGTAGCAGCCCATTGTTTCGGGGAAAATTCCGTCAGGAACCTGACTGCTGTAGCCGAATTCATCAAACTCAGGGTAGTCAACACCCAAAGCATAAAGAACTATGGAGCTTATGTCCTTGGTTCTGTAGAAGCCTATGCCGCCCTTTTTAACGCCTTTACCTCTGGCACCAAGGTAAACATACTTTTCACCAACTGTAAAACCGCCGTGACCCTTGTTAAAGCCACCGTGGTCAGCAGTAACTATAAAGAGTGTGTCCTTTAAAATACCTGCTTTTTCGTATGCTTCGAAAATTCTGCCTATATATTCATCGGTAATGCTTATCTGCTTTAAGTGGCCTTCAGTACCGTAATCGTTTTTGTGACCTGCTCCGTCAACGTTATCGAACTGCACGAAAAGGAACTTAGGCTTTTTCATAACGGCTGGAATAATCATATCGGTAAGCACACTGTCGTTTCCGTTTGTACCCATTTCCACACCTAAATTATGTTCAATAAGGCCGTGGTTAATGGGGTTCCAGTTAACAAAGGATGCTAAATATGCATCGGGATAAACCTCCCTTATGCGTTTAAAAACGCTGGGCAGATTCTCTCTGTCGTGTTCAAACTGGCTTATATATCCGTTTGTCAGGCCATGAACGGCAGGGGATGCGCCTAAAAGCATACCGCCCCAGTTCTGGGCACTTATTGTAGGCAGCATGGAGTAGCCGTAGTAGGTTTCAGCATAATCCTTAAATATTCTGTCAATATTGGGAGTTTCGGTGTTCTTGTTAAAATTACCCATTCCGTCAACACCGATAACTGCAACGTAATCGTAAATAATTCTTTCCGGCATATTAAGCACCTTCCTTTATAAAAGAATTATAAGTCTTTAGTCAGATAAAGTCAATAAAAAGGCTCCCTTTAAAAATAAAGAGAGCCTTAGCTTATTTGTTATATATTCTTTTAAGCTTTTGCATTAAGGCAGAAAGGGGGAGTATAAACAACCCCAATACAAAGTTACCTACTCCGTGCAGAAGGTCAAAGTAAAGTCCCGAAGCAATCCAGGTTAATGTCTGTTCAAAGCTGAATTTAAACATCAAGGCCTGAACCGGAGCGTAAAGCACTCCGTATAAAAGTCCGTGGAAGCAGCAAATAACGGGATAAACCACCATCTTTGCGGCAGTAGGCATATTCTTTGGTAAAAGCATTGTTATACCCCAAAGAACTGTCCACACGTAAAGGTAGGGGACCCACCACATGGTAAAGCCGCCGTAAATACCCGTCATAAATACGAATATATAAATCGGTATTAAAGCCTTCACCCTGTAAGTAATTGTAAAAACCATAATAAACATACCAAGCAAATGGATATTGGGGAGAAATTCCATTAAAAGCTTGGAGCAGAACATAAAGGTTCCCAGCATTGCAAAAAGGCAAAGCTCAAATAAACTGAGTTTTTTATTTGTTGAATTCAAAATATCAACCCTTTGTGTAAGTGAATTCGTAGTGACCGCCGTCAACTATTTCTGTGCCGTCAACACCTGTCATAGCGTATTCGCCGCCGATGGAAAGTCCCCAGTAAGCCTGGTCCTTATCGTAATCAGCCTGAATGCCGTTTACCTTCTTAACGTAAAGGCCGTAATCGCCGGGATCACCTTCTAAAAGCTTGTGCTCCAAAAGTGCATCGGAAAGAAGTGTAGCGTCGGTATGAATTGTGAAAGTTACCTTGTGGTCATTTACGATTACTTCAAGCTCGATTGTCTTTTCGCCTTCACCGAATTCCTTGTTCTCCTTGTAAGTAGCGCTTGCCCAGGGGTCGGAGGAGTTTGTGTTGCCGCAAGCTGTAAAGCAGCAAAGAAGCATTAAAAGTGCAAGAGTGAGAGAAAATACTTTTTTCATAATAAAAATTCCTTTCGTAAATAAATGGTACGAAAAGGATAAACGAAAAGCGCCCTTCGTAAAAGGCGCTGCAAATAAACACTTTCCCCACAGTGTAAGTATGCCGCTGCCCTTCGCTTTGCCCAAGGACTTTCCGTGCATCACAGTTCAATAAGCATTCCGACTTGTCATAAATGATATACGGTAATGGCTGTTGTCAGGGATTTTCACCGCTGTTTCCTTATTCCCGAACATACCGTCCTGCGGTATGCCCGACAACGAAGTGTGTTAAAGCTACTTCGATGAACCGTGTTATTCTTTTGTACAAGAATTTTATACCACAAAAAACGCATATATTCAAGCCTTTTTTTACACGAAGTTAAAATATTCTTAATTTTTGCTTTTAGCCTTGATTTTTTAGTGATATTGGTATAAACTTATTTTGGATTTTTATGTAAAGCACATAATATTGTTTTTAAGGGGTAATGAAATGGTTTTCGCGGATCTGTTTTTCATCTACTTGTTTTTACCTTTATGCTTAGTATCTTACTTGATAGCAAGAAACATCAAGGCTAAAAACATAGTTTTAATTGTATTTTCAGTACTATTCTATGCATGGGGCGAACCTGTGTGGATATTACTTCTCCTGTTCAGTTCCTTTATGAACTGGTCTGCGGGAATTTTAATGGAAAAATTTAGGGATAAAGGTAAGCTGATTGTAGGTACTGCAATATTTATTAACCTTCTGTTCCTTTTTATATTCAAATACAGCGGTTTCTTTGTGGAAACAATTAACGGTGCCTTAGGTTTAAACATACCCGTACCGCAGATTGTTATGCCTATCGGTATAAGCTTCTTTACCTTCCAGGCAATTTCCTACGTCCTTGACTGCTATTGGGAGAACGTTAAGGTACAGAAACAGTACTATAAGTTCCTTTTATACATATCTCTGTTCCCACAGCTTATTGCAGGACCTATTGTCCGTTACAGCGTTATTGAGGAAGAAATTGACAACAGAAGCACAGATATGAACGACGTTTGTGAAGGTGCACTTCGTGTTATCGTAGGCCTTGCAAAGAAGGTTATTTTGGCAAATAACCTTTGGGCAATTGTAACAGCATTCTTTGGCAAGGACATCACAACTCTTTCCTTTGTCGGTACCTGGTACGGCGTTATCGTTTATTCTTTATACGTATACTTCGACTTCAGCGGTTATTCCGATATAGCTATCGGTCTTGGCAGAATATTCGGCTTCCACTTTGACGAAAACTTCCGCCATCCCTTTATTTCAAAAACAATTGCGGAGTTCTGGCAGCGCTGGCATATTTCCCTCGGCTCCTTCTTCCGTGATTATCTTTTGTACGTTCCTGTATTCGGTAAGAACAGAAAGTATTTAAGCCTGTTCCTTGTCTGGTTCAGCACAGGTATTTGGCACGGCGCCGCATGGAACTATATTATATGGGGCCTTTACTTCGGTTGTTTCATTTTCTTCGAACAGAAGCTTGGTAAGAAGAGAATGAAAAAGTGGCCTAATTGGTGGAAGCATATTTACAGTAAGCTTGTTATCATCATCGGTTTCGGTATATTCTATTTTGAGGATTTAGGTCAGCTTGGCAGATTCTTTATGAATATATTCGGTATCAGTATGTTAACAAACGGCAACGCATTCTCCGATATTATCGTTGCTTCATCCTTCAGAAACAATATGTTCCTTGTTATTGTCGCTCTTATCTGCAGTATGCCCATACTTCCCAAAATCAAGTCCTTCTTCCTTGAAAGCAAGAACGATGCAATTTATGCAGTAGGCAGGGTTGGTTCCGTTGTAGCTTGCTTAGGTCTTTTAATAATTCTCAGCATTTTACTTGTGGATTCCACCAACAATCCCTTCCTTTACTTTAGATTCTGATAAATTCGAAAGGAGTTTAATATGGCTAACGAATTTGATTACAGCGAGTTCGATTTTGAAGAAACCGAACAGAAAAAAGATACTCCTGCCGAAAGAAGGAGAAAAAGAAAAATCGAAAGAAGAAAACAGCTTGAAAAGAAGCTGGCTTCCGTTTCAGTTTATATTTTATCTGCTGTGTTTGCACTGCTTACCTTGTTCCTTGTGGTATTTCCCCGTTCAAGTGTCTCCGATATAGAAAATCGTGAGCTTGCAAAGTTCCCCAAGTTTACTACCGAAAAATATTTCTCAGGTCAGTATACAGCAGGCATAGCAACCTTTTATGACGATACAGTTCCCTACAGGGACGATTTCAAAAACGCAGGTAATAACTTCAAGGGTCTTTTCGGTCTTCCTGCAGCTGAAGATGAGATCATTTTCATAAACGGTCCCGATATGGGCGAAAACCAGATTCAGCCCGATGAGAATGATGGTACGGAAAGTAAACCTGACGAGGGCACAACAAGTAAAAAGCCTGAAAGCACACCCTCAACAGCTCCCTCAACAGCTCCTTCCGAAAAGCCTGTGTCCACAAACAGCGAACCCAGCGTAGAAACAACTCTTGAAGGCAGCGCAGGCAGACAGCCTGCCGATAAAACAATAGCAGAGATGGAGCCCGACCAGAAGGACTTCACCGAAGTGGATGCCGACTTCAATATGGCAGGCTCAATGATAATTGTTAAGCAGGATGGTCACTACCGCGGGCTTGAGCTTTTTGGCGGCGGCAGCGGCAACAGCTACGTAAATTCCCTTAACGCACTTCAGGAGAAGGTAGGGGATAAGGCTACAATCTGGTCTATGCCTGCACCTCTTGCCTGTGAATTCTACACACCTGCAAATGCCCAGAACTATGTTTCAAGTGCGGCAGATTGCTTTGAAAGTATAGCATCCCGTCTTGACCCTGAAATACGCTCAATTGACCTGTGCAGCGTATATGCAAAGCATACAGAGGAAAAAATATTCCTTAGAACTGACCACCACTGGACAGCTTTGGGAGCTTACTACGCAGCAAGAACCTTTGCAGAAGCAGCTCAGGTACCCTTTGCTGATATAAGCGAGTACGAAAAAGGCACAAACGAAGGCTATGTTGGTACACTTTACGCCTTCTCCGGTGACCCCAGACTTTTAAATGACCCCGAGGATTTTGACTATTACGTTCCTACTAACGAATACCAGACCTATTATTACGATACAGCCTTTAACTTCAGCCACACAGGCAAGCTTTTGGTTGATGTAAGCACCTCAAACTCCTACCTTATGTTTATCAGCGGTGACGGTTACATCGTTAAAGTTGATACCGACGTTGATAACGGCAGAAAGCTCCTCGTTATCAAGGACAGCTACGGCAACGCCCAGATTCCTTTCTATACAAGCTCCTTCGAAACAATCTACGTTGCTGACGTAAGATATCTTGAAAGAAACCTTGTAAACTTCATTGAGGACCTTGGCATTACCGACGTATTATTCACAATGTCCGCTTACTCCGTTGTTGGCGGTAACGCAGGCAATATCTCTAACCTTATGAGTCAGGATGCAGGCACCGAAGTTATCGACACAAAGGCTAAGGTGGAAGTACCTGAAGTTACACCCGAAAGCACACCTGTTACCGACGCAGAATAAAGGAGAAAAATAATGTTAGAACTAAATTATCCCTTTGATTCCTCCTATATAATCAAAAAGAAAAAGTCTATTAAAAAGGCTTTGCTCAGCGAGAATAAATCAAGAACAGCAAAAAAAATTGCAGTTTTCGGCGGCTCAACAACAAGCGATATTGTTAAAACAATGGAGCTTTTTCTCCTTGATAACGGTATTGAGCCTGTTTTCTACGAGTCAGAGTATGCTCAGTATTTTCAGGATGCAATGTTCCCCTCCGAAGAACTTTTAGAATTTAAGCCCGATATAATTTTCATCCATACCTCCCAGAGAAATATTACGAATTATCCCGAGCTTACGGATAAAAAAGAGGATATCGACGCTAAATTCGATACAGAGCTTGGCAAGTTCAAGGCTATGTGGCAGAGTATAAGGGAGAAGTTCAGGTGCCCCATTATCCAGAATAACTTCGAAATGCCATTGTATAGACTTCTCGGCAACCGCGATGCTTACGATATCCACGGCAGAGTAAACTTTGTAACAAGGCTCAATAACGCTTTTTACGAGTATGCAAGGGAGAATGAAGGCTTCTACATCAATGACCTTAACTTCATTTCTGCTGACTACGGCTTAAGAAGCTTCAGCGACCCTTCCTACTGGAATATGTATAAGTACGCAATGTGCTTCGATGCTATCCCTTACTTTGCTTTCAACACAGCAAACATAATCAAGGCTGTGTTTGGTAAAAATAAAAAGGCAATTGCTCTTGACCTGGATAATACCTTATGGGGCGGCGTTGTCGGTGACGACGGTGTGGACGGCATTGAAATAGGTCAGGAGACAGGCGTTTCCCAGTCCTACTACGAGTTCCAGGCTTACTTAAAGCAGCTTAAGTCTATGGGAATCGTTTTAACCGTATGCTCCAAAAATGACCACGAAAACGCTATTGCAGGTTTAAACCACCCCGAAGGTGTCCTTAAGCCCGACGACTTTATAATTATAAAAGCAAACTGGGAAAATAAGGACAGAAATATTATCGAAACAGCTAACGAGCTTAACATCCTTCCCGATTCAATAGTATTTGCGGATGATAACCCTGCCGAAAGAGCAATTGTCCGTGCTAACGTAGAGGGCGCAGCTGTACCTGAAATGGAAGGTGTTGAAAATTATATCTTTACAATCGACCGCGGCGGTTATTTCGAAGCTGCTACCTTCAGCGAGGATGACTTAAAGCGTAACGAAATGTATAAGAATAATGCACAGAGAAATGCCCAGATGGCATCCTTTGGTGATTATGGCGAATATTTAAAGAGTCTTGATATGCACGCTGTAATTGATGATTTTATTCCCGTTTACTTAGCAAGAATAACACAGCTTACAAACAAGAGCAATCAGTTCAACGTGACCACAAAACGCTATACAGAAACTGAAATGGAAGAGGTTTTTGCAAGCGACAGCTACATCCGTCTTTACGGTAAGCTTGTGGACAAATTCGGCGATAACGGTGTTGTTTCCGTTGTAATCGGTAAAATAAACGGTGATATTCTTGACGTTGACCTTTGGATAATGAGCTGCCGTGTTTTAAAGCGAGACATGGAGTTTGCTATGCTTGACCGTCTTGTTGAAAGAGCAAGGGAGAAGGGCATTAAAACAATCCGCGGTCACTATTATCCCACAGCAAAAAATAATATGGTAAGAAATCTTTTCGGTACCTTTGGCTTTACAAAGGTGAGTGAGGACGAAACAGGCAACACAGAGTGGCTTATGGAAACCTCCTCCTACGAAAAGAAGAATAATTATATTGACGTTAAACTTAACAATGAATAAGGAAGGTAATTTAAAATGACAGGCAGAGAAATTTTTACAAGACTTAACAAGGTTTTTCAGGACGTTTTTGATGACGACAGCATCAGAATTACTCCTGCAACAACAGCTGACGATATCGAGGATTGGGATAGCTTGGAGCACATCACTCTTATCAGCGCAGTTGAAAAGGAATTCAGAATGAAGTTCAAAATGAAGGAAGTTACCTCCATGAAGAACGTTGGCGAAATGGCAGTTATTATTGCTGAAAGAGCTACAAAGTAAATAAAACTATAGCCGCAAGATTAATTCCTGCGGCTTTTATTTATGCTGAAATTAAACTATAGGTTTAATAATTATCAGTGATAGTAAAACAATAGCTTTAAAGTTGTAAATATATGCAGTATAATTAAAAAGGGTGATTAAATGCTTGAAAATAAAAAATTAGCCGCAAACATAAAAAGCTACAGAAAGATGAACAGAATGACTCAGTCAGAGCTTGCAGAGAAAATATTTGTAAGCTGTCAGGCTGTTTCAAAATGGGAGAGGGGCGAAACTGTACCTGAGCTGGATAAAGTCTGCCTTTTAAGTGATGTATTCGCTGTATCTGTCGACGAGCTTTTAGGGCATAATTACGACGATAATATATATATGGTTGCAATTGACGGCGGCGGAAGTAAAACAGAATTTATGCTCTTTGATAAGCTGGGTAAGGTTTATGAAAAGCTAACCCTCGGTGGCTGTAACCCCAATGCTGTAGGAATCAATACCTCTTTCGAAATAATACGTGAGGGCATTATAAAGCTTAATGAAGAAAGAAAACACATAAGCGCTATATACGTTGGCGCCTCCGGCTTTAAAACAAGCGGTAACGGAATGAAAATTAAAAAGCTTCTTGAAAAGGAATTTCCTGCAGTAAAAATCGCTTGTAAAACAGATATTATTAACGTTATTGCAGCCTCAGGAATGAAAGAAAAGCTTATAGCCGCAATTTGTGGTACAGGAACGGTGGTTTACCTTTCGGAAAACGAAAAGCTCACTCAGTACACAGGCTGGGGATATTTGTTTGACAAGGGCGGCAGCGGATTCCATATCGGTAGGGACGGTATTACAGCAGCCTTGGAGGAAGGTGACGGCTTTGGTGAACATAGCCTTATTAAATCCTTAATAGAAGAAAAGCTTGGTACTGACGTTAAAGCAGGCTTAACAGATTTCTATTCAAAGGGTCAGGAATATATTGCCTCATTTGCCTCTTGTGTGTTTAAAGCTTTTGAAACGGGCGATAAGGTAGCTGATAAGATACTCAGTAAAAACGCATCAAGGGTAGCGGAGGTTATTAACGAGGTATATATAAATAATTCCGATGTAAAAAAAGTGATTCTTTCAGGCAGTATTTTTACCAAGGATGATATATTTTTTAATTTGCTAAAAAAATATACAGAACCTCAGCTTGAATTGATCAGGGTAAAATTACCGCAGGTTTACGGCGCCGCTTTATGCTGTGCAAAGATGTGTAATTTAGAAACAGAAACATTGTATAAAAAATTTACAGATACGGAGGCTTAATATGCTTAACACAGAAAAAAGAAATCCAAACACAAAACATATTGATAAAATGAGTACTGCTGAAATGCTGAGCGTAATTCAAAAAGAAAACGTGAACGCTGTAAATGCAGTAGGCAGCGCTTTAAACAGCATAACAGAAGCAGTTGACTTAGCTTACGAATCTGTGAAAAAAGGCGGCAGAATAATCTATGTCGGTGCAGGTACTTCCGGCAGGCTTGGCGTTGTGGATGCCTCCGAGTGTCCGCCAACCTTCGGTGTAAGTCCCAATACCGTTGTAGGTGTTATTGCAGGCGGCAAGGACGCGATGTTCAGGTCAAGCGAAAATACCGAGGATATTGGCGAAAGCGGAATTGCAGATTTAAAAGCAATTAATCTTAGTGAAAATGATATAGTAATGGGTATAAGCGCAGCAGGCGGTGCAGGCTACGTAATAAAGGCATTGGAGTACGCTAAATCATTAGGATGCAAAACAGTAGGTATAACCTCCAATGAAAACACCCTTTTAGGAAAAACAGCAGACGTGGAAATAGTAACAGACACAGGCCCCGAGGTTATTACAGGCTCCACAAGAATGAAAGCCGGTACTGCACAAAAGCTGGTGCTTAATATGATATCCACATCGGTTATGGTTAAAATGGGTTATGTATATGAAAATCTTATGATAAATTTAAAACCCAGCAACAGTAAATTAAAGGGCAGAATGGTACGAATCGTTTCGGAAATTCTCGAAATAGAAAACGATAAAGCAGAGGCATTACTTAATGAGAACGGGTTTAATATTAAGGCAGCCATAAAAGCTTATAAGGGTGAATGATATGACAGAAAGCAGAATTATTAAAAAGGGCGATAATTTCAAATTCTTAATAAACGGAAAAGAATATCCTCCTGTTGCCTACATAACCTATTTTGAAGAAAATAACGACTACGAAAAGTTTGCGGAGCAGGGATTCAAGCTTTATTCCGTAACCGTTTCCTTTGCAAACAAACCGATAAATTCGGGTACAGGCTTTAAACCCTTTTTAAAAGGTATATTTGACACAGAAAATAAACCTGATTTCAGTTCTCTTGATGAAGCTTTCGAAAAAATTCTTAACGCTTGTCCCGATGCCTACATCTTTCCCCGTGTATATATCACAATGCCTGATTGGTGGATTGAAGAAAACGGGACTGAAGTAATAGAAACTCCTGCTTCAGGTAAGCGTGAGGCACTTTATTCCGAAAAATTCCGTGAGGACGCCGCCAAGCTTTTAAAAGAGCTTATAGCCTATATTGAAAATTCAAAATACAGCGACAGAGTTTTTGCCTATCATCTCAGCGGCGGCAATACTCAAGAGTGGTTCCACCTGGATTTAAACGGCGGCTACTGTGAAAACGCCCTTAAATATTTCAACAAATATTTAAAGGAAAGAAATTCAGCGGAAGTTTCAAAGCTGCCATCATTAAAGGAATGCGAAAACAAAGGGGAGATAAATGACGAGAACCTTGTCAGGTACCTGGAATTTGCCAATGAATCAGTAGCAGATACGATTGAATTCTTCTGCAAAACTGCGAAAGAAGTATTAAATTATAAAAAAATTGTAGGTTCCTTCTATGGCTACAATCTGGAAGTTATGTCGCCTTTATGGGGTACACACAGACTTTCAAAGCTTTTGGATAGTGAAAATATCGACTTCTTCTCATCACCCAACTCCTATAACGGTCAAAGAAACTTAGGCTACGATTGGTACGATATGATGCCAAATGGATCCTTAAAGCTTCACGGAAAGCTTCCCTTTATGGAGAATGATATAAGAACTCATCTTACAAAATATCCTGAGGATGCAAGAAAAGGCTGTGACCCTGAAAGAAGATATGATGTTCCCGTTTTCAAAGGTCCGGAAACAGAAGCGCTGAGTTTATCAGCGGTGAACAAGAGCTTTGCAAGGCAAATTACTCACAATAACGGAATGTGGTGGTTTGATATGTTTGGCCATTGGTATAATTCACCCGCCTTGTTAAAAGCTGCGAAAAGTTCCTTGGATGCCTATAGTGTTTTAAAAGTCGAAGAAGCTATCCTAAAAACGGAAATCGCAATATTTGTTGATGAAAATATAAGCAGTAATTTCGGTAGCAGAAGCAGACTTTACACTTACCCTAACGTAATAAGAGAGGTAATGAGTAAGTGCTCAGTCCCTTACGATATTTTCCTTCTTAATGACTATAAAAAAGTAACGGAAGAAAAGGATTATAAGGCATTTATTTTTGTTGCATCAGAAAATTCGGAATTATATAAGTCCGCGGAAGAGCTTTGCGACAATAAAAATTTACCTTATATTCTTTTCAGTAACGAAACAGAATGCTTAAATAAAGAAAATATTATTAAGTTCCTGAAAGAAAAGGGTGTACATATTTATTCTGAAAGCAGCGATATTTTATATGTAGGTAACGGTTATCTTGCCATCCATGCAATCAGGGAAGGGGAGAAGGAAATAAATTTTCCCAAAACCGTAAAGCTTACCGATGAATTCGGTAATATGCTTAATAGAGATAGAATTAAAATAAATATGGAAAAATTCGATACTAAAATTTATAAAATAGGGTAACAAAAAAGGAGTGATTGATTAAATCACTCCTTAAAATTTTATTATAGATAATCGCGGTGGCTTCTTTCGGTTCTTCTTTCCATTGCTCTGCGGCGTCTTGCTGCCTCACGGCGTTTCTTTCTTACTATCTGACCGCGAACGTAAACAACTGCAATAAACGCTGCACAAAGAATAACAATTACAAGAATTATTGTGAAGAGAACAGAGAAAAAGTTAGGACCTTCCTTGTTTTCTTCTCGCTCCTGCTCTTCCTTAACTTCCAAAGCGGTGTCCACAGCCTCACTTACATCTTCAGCCATGTAGTAAACCTCTGTAAAGAAGTCGTTTATACCTCTTTCATACTCGCCGACAAGGAAATCAGGTTCAAGCTTCTCATTGAGAATTTCTTGCAAAGCTCCGCTTGTAAAGAATGGCTTTAAAGCATCGCCGGAAATAGTAACGTAAATATCCTCCTCAATGTCAAGAAGAAGTATAAGACCTTTGCCTTCCTCACCGCCAATTTTCCACTCGTGAAGCAAGGTGTTTGCATACTGCTCAATATTTTCGCCGTTAAGGGAATTAACTGTAACGATTGAAATCTGAATTTCAGTATGGTTATAAAGGTTTAAAGCTCTTGTAAGTAAATTTTCCTCAGCGCTTTCGCTTATAACCTCAGCCATATCGTAAACGTAAACGCTCTCAGGTTTTTCGGGAACGGTTATTTTAACTTCATCGGCAAAAGTGTTTATAGGCATAAAAATAATGCTTAATAATAAAAGAAGTGATAATGTAAAAGCTTTCAGCTGTTTAAAATGAAAATTATGCATATCAAAAACCTTTCAAAGGAAATATTCTACTAAATATTGTAGTTCAATAAGTAACTAAAGTCAATGAAAGATTTGTCAAAAAAGATAAAAAATTCAGGGTACAAAGCTGCACCCTGAAAAAATTATTTTACTATTTCTTTTGCCTTCTGGAGTAAGCCTTCGGGGAGCTCAATGGAAAGAAGCTGAGCGTTCTTTCTTACGTTTGCAGGCTTTTTGGTACCAACAATAACGGAGCTTATGCCGTCATTCTCATAAAGGAAGTGAAGTCCTAAAGCGGTAAGTAAGTCTGTATTACCGTCAACAAGCTTTAAAAGCTTCTCTGCTTTTTCTCTGTCGCTGTCGCGAAGCTTATCAAGGTTATCAACAACTCTTGAGGTAAGTAAACCGTTACCAAGACCTGAACGGATAAGAACACCCATACCTCTTTCTTTACAGAGCTTAATGTTTTCTTCGTTTCCCTGGTGGAAAAGGTTGTAGCCAAGCTGCATAACGTCAAAGTCGCCGCTTAAAATACATCTTTTTGCTATTTCACCGTCGATGGAAGCACCAAGGTACTTAACCTTACCTGCTTTTCTTGCATCCTGCATTGCTCTTAAAGTCTCGCCCTTGTCAAGTGTGCCCTCGGGGTCAGGACCGAAATGAATCTGTAAAAGGTCAATAACGTCGGTATTTAAAAGCTTAAGGCTTTTATCAATGGATTTGGAAATACCCTCATAAGTAAAGTCGTAGTAAGTTCTGGGTTCGTCGCTGTGCTCACCGCACTTTGTAGCAAGAACATACTCATTCCTTCTGTTTGAAACGTATTTACCTATTCTTTCCTCACTTCTGTGGTAAGCGCTGGCGGAGTCGATAAGGTTAATGCCAAGGTCAAGAACTGTGTTTAAAACCTCGCCTGCAATTTCCTCGCCGGGGCGTTCATTGTCGCTGCCCATACCCCAGTTTCTGCCTATTTCAAGGGCGCCGAAACCAAGGAAGGTAACAGATGTATCCATTTTTTTAATATATCTTTTTTCCAATGCTTTATTCATAGTAAATATCCTTTCCTTATTGTTTCATATATTCTATCACAAATGAGTTGCAGATGCAACAACGTGATTAGGAAAATTAATGATAATAGTTAAATAGTGAAATATCAGGGTTGTTTTTGTAGTCAGTTGGCGTTATACCGTATACGCTTAAAAAAGTACGGTTAAAATTACGTATACTTCCGAAACCTGCCTGAAATGCCGCTTCAGAGCAGGAAACTCCCTGATTTGAAATAAGTTTAGCTGCTAAACTGCATCTTTTAAAATTCACGTAAGCATTAAAACTTGTCTTGGCGTGATCGTTTAGTTTTTTACTTAAAGTTACGGCATGTATTCCAACTGCTTTTGCGACGTCGGTTAAGTTGATTTTCTCGGTGTAATGCTGGTTAATAAAGCTAAGTGCATTCAGCAGCTCATCCTCAAAGTTCTTTTTGCCGGGAGTAAAATTAAGTTTATTTATTATTTCATAGCATAAAGGCCACAGTATAGCAGGATTGCTTATTTTGTCTCCATAAAAATTATCATCACTAACGATCTCTTTTATAAAGCTTAAAACGGAATCGCTAACCACGAATGAACTGTTTTCGTAAACGTTATGCTTAATATATTCAAAAAATTCTTTAACGTATTTTGGTGAAAATACAATAACGCGGCATTTGTTGCTGTTAACTGAAATAAATGAATGGGTTTCAAATGGGGCAATGAATACCGCGTTCCCTTTATTAAGCACGTACTCTTTTCCGCTTATAACCATATTAAGGGAACCTTCTTCACAAATTACTATTTCCATGCTGTAGTTAACGTGGCTCTCGCAGTTAACGTTAACGTGAGCGGCGCAAAAAAAGTAATCATCGGAATCTTCATTTAAATCAACTTCCAGCTTTTCTGTATCTTTTAAAGTCTTCATAATTACACCTTTTTACATCGGCTAAAATCTGTCTATATATTATATAGTTTTTGTCTTGCTTTTTCAAGTTGAAATTTAATATAATGATATTAAGATAATTTTAAGGGGGATACGGAAATGAAAAAATATTTTATCGCAAATAATGCCGATTTAAAAGAAGAACTTTTAAAAATAATTAATGAAGCAGAGGGCAAAAATATCAGAATCGAGCTGGAGGACGGTTTGTATCAGCTCGAAAGTAATATAGAATTAAGAGATATAAGTAATGTAGAAATTACGTCAAAAGGTGGCGCTTTTATTAAAGGCAGCCGTAAAATAGAGAATTTCAGAAAGTTAAACGAGGAAGAATAGAAGCTGTTTAAACCCGATGTTCAGGATAATATCCTTACTGCCGATTTATTTACCGATGGCGAATATAATATAAACTCAATATTCGGTAACGATGAATCCTTATACAGCGAAGTGATTGCCGACAGCAACGCATATAAGCTTGTAAGATATCCTAAAAACGGTGAATATTTACATATCAAAAAGCTTGATAATCTTTTTTCCGCACACGGTTATTTTGACGTTTGGGGTGTTAAAGAAGAAGGTTTCTATTTCGAAGATGAAACCCCCACCAAGTGGAAATTAAGGAACGATATGATCGCCTACGGTTTCTGGGGCTTTGACTGGGATTCAAGCTATACAAAAGTAAAAGAAATAGATAAAGAGAAAAAGAAGCTTTATTTAGATGAAAATAGTAAGGTTACTTACGGATTAAGACTTGGTCAGCGATTCTGTTTCTATAATATTTTAGAGGAATTAACCGAACCCGGTGAATTTTATATAGATAAGGAAAAGGGTAAATTATATATTTATCCCGAAAAGGATTTTACGGAGCTTACCGTAACCTCCGTAAATAAGCCTTTATTCGATTTATATGATTGTGAAAATATCACTTTCAAAAATATAAATATAAGCGAAACTTGCCACAGCGCAATAGCCCTTGACTCCTGCGAAAACGTAAATATAGATAACTGCCTTTTTGAGAATATCGGCGGTATTATCGTGGACGTATTTAAGGGTCACAATATAAAAGTCAATAACAACACAATGCGCCATTCTGCTTCAGCAGGTATATCCTTCTTTGGCGGTAACAGAATGACTTTGGAGCCTATGAACGGCGAAGCCAATAATAACCATATCTATAATATCGCTAAATGGCGTGTGTGCTACTATACACCCATTCATTTCTGTGGTGTTGGTATGCAGGCTCTGCATAACCTTATTCACGATGTTCCCCATTGTGGTATTATGTTCTGGGGCAACGATATGATTGTAGAAAATAACGAGATATATAATGCTGTATCACAAACAGGTGATGCAGGCTGTATTTATACAGGCAGAGACTACACCTTCCGCGGTAATAGAGTTTGCAAAAACTATATCCACCATATTGGCGGTGACTGTGACTTTGTTATAGGCATTTATAACGATGACTGCGTATGCGGTACCGTAATGAACGATAATATCATTGAAAGCGCTATGTACGGCATTCAGATGGGCGGCGGCAGAGATTTTATGGTTAAAAATAATCTCTTTGTTAAGAATAGGCGCGCATTCTTCTTCGATTCAAGAAGTACTTCTGACCCTGCTAACTGGAACATCTGGATGGTAGACTTTATGAAAACAAGGTACTACAGAGTTCACGAATTTTGCGAACAAGGTACTATTACAAAGAAAAACCGCGAAGCTGCTTTAGCTTCCGCGTGTGATTACGTAAGCGCATTTGAAGGAAAGTATATAGAAAAATATCCCGAGCTTAAAGAATATGACGAATTATTCCGCACTTTACAGTACGGCAAAGTAGCTATCTGCGCACAGGGCAGAATTGAAAATAACTTGTTCCTTAATAAATCTAAATATAAAAATATTTTCCCCGAAAATCATATGAGCGACTCTGATAGTATTATGGACCTTTGCTACGGTTTACACCGAGATATGCGAATGATAAATAATGATATTGCTATACCTGAGGATTTCGTGGATGCTTTATGGGATAACTTTGATATGAAGCGTGAGTGCGTGCACTACGGCAGAGGCTTTATGCCCTTAACAATGAATACCTTCGGCCTTATTGAGAGCAAGCGCCGTTTAAATCCCCATAATGTAGAAAGCTGCGCTTACTATGATAAGGAAACAAATAAAGTAAAAATCGGTCTTAGAAATAAAAAGGACGAAATTGTCAGCGGCAAGCTTTTCTTCGCCTTAATCGACTGTGAAATTGAAGAAAAAGAAGTGGAGTTTACTGTTGGCAGCTTCGAGGAAAAATGGTACGAAGTAACTGTGAAATCTATCGGTAAACACCCTCACCTTTTAGCTTACAGCGATGCTCCCGGTGTAAGATGTGCGGACGTTTAAGGAGAAAAGATGAAAAAATTATTAGAAAAACTTCAGTTTGACGTCCTTGAGGATAAGCCCATAAAGGTGCTTATATGTATAACACTTCCCATTATTATAGTAAACGTTATATCTGTTTTCACGGCTTCAATAACAAACAGCATTTATAGCCGCTACGTAGGTCAGGTAGTGTTTACTGTTACGGGACTTATAAGCACCATAGTTTCCGCTTTTGCATCCTTTGTAAACAGTACCTACTCAGCCGCTTGGATAAAAACAGCAGGCTCCTACAGTAAGGAGAATAGGGGAAAGGCAGGAAACAAAATCTACAACTCTATTTACGCCATCACCTTGGTGGAGCTTGTATGCGGTGCGGTATTCATATTACTTGCAGAACCTATTTTTGCTTTAGCCAACATACCCACAGAAGCAAAAGGTGACACCATGACCTATTATATCTGGTACATAGTATCTTATATATTCGTCTCTGTTTCAGGTCTGTTTGCTTCGGTACATAACGGCGTAGGCTCAGCTTTCAACATATTTGTTATAAACCTTATAACCACCTTTATTTCCACCTTCTCAGCATTTGTGCTTTTAGGTGTATTTAATTTAGGAGTTACAGGTTATGCACTGCTTTCAGCTTTTAACAGTTTACTCTCACTTATTTACTGCATTATAATTGTTGCAAGGAAAGGCGTAGGCTTGAAGCTTAATAAAGAGAATTTAAAGCCTGATTTTAAGCTTATATTCAGTATAACAAGGTATGGCTTGCTTATAGCCTTGCAAACTCTTCTGTGCTCGGTTGGTTATTTTGCTGTTTCCATACAGACAAATAAATACCTCTCACTTGATTATATCGCTGTAACTGCGGTAAGCTTGCCTATATCAGGTCCTATGGGTGCCCTTTCCTCAGCGGTAAGCATATTTATCCCTCAAAATTTTGCCGCAGGTAAAACAGAGCGAGTAAGAAAATTTTTAAATATGACTTTAGCTTTGAATGTAGGCTACGGTGCGATATGCGCCATAATTTACTGGAGCTTAGGCAGATGGTACTATTCTACATTGTTTACTGATCCCAATATTGTAAACTTAGGTGCACAGTACTGGATGTGGTACGGCTTAGGTTTCATTTTCGTTGCTGTATTATATGTTGTGCGTGTTTTCTATGATTGCATTGGTATGAGTAACGTTGCTTTATTCTCAGGTGTAAGCGAAATGATAGGTAGCTTTATCTGTGCATTCTGGCTTATTCCCACCTTTGGCAATATCGGTAATACCTTAATGTTCCCTATAAGCTGGTTTATTGCGGCAAGCTACCTTTTGGTTTCATATACCTTGCTGAAAAAGAGAATATACCATCAATGCGATATGAACCGCCTGAATTAAAATATTTACTAAACGAAATTCCTGTGATATAATTAATTTACCATTTGAAAGGAGCGGTGAAAAATGAATAAAGAGAGATTTTTCGGACTTCACTTCGATTTCCACGCAGATAACGAAACAGAAATCGGACTTAGGACTAATGCTGAGGATATTGAGAAATATATTGAAGCAGCTAAGCCTGACTTTATTCAGTGCGACTGTAAGGGTCATCCCGGTAACTCCAGTTACCCCACAAAGGTCGGCCATATGGCGGATAACTTAAAGGCTGATAATTTAAGAATATGGGTGGAGACAGCACATAAGCACGGCATTCCCATCTTTATGCACTATTCAGGTGTATGGGACGCTGCTTACACCAAGGCTCACCCTGAACACGCGGTAGTTAACGAAAAGGGTGAAATAACCGAAAAGGCAAGTTTATTCAGCCCTTACGTAGATAATCTTTTAATTCCTCAGCTTAAAGAGCTTATCACCGAATACGGTATTGACGGTGCTTGGGTTGACGGCGAATGCTGGGCAGTAGAAAGAGATTACTCCGAAAACGCAAAGCCATATTTAAAAGAAGGCATTACAAAATATGAGCATAACGAAATTATGCGTAAAGCTTTCCTTAGATATTTAAAGCATTATATTGACGAGATTCACGCCTTTAACCCCGAATTTAAGTTTACAAGTAACTGGGCGTATTCATCATATATTCCCGAAAAGCCTGAAGCTGATGTAGACTTTATTTCAGGCGACTTTCCTCCCAACGACAGCGTTCATTGGGCAAGATACGAGGGCAGATGTATTTCCTGCCAGAAAAAGCCTTGGGACTTAATGGCGTGGGCATTCGACCTTGAATCCTGGAGCGATAAGCCTGCAGTACAGCTTATTCAGGAAGCAGCCGCGGTTATGATGCTTGGCGGCGGATTCCAGATGTATATAACACAGAATAAAGACGGCAGTATAAGAGTAAAGAACGTAGACAGACTCAAAGAAGTTTCCGACTTTGTTCACAAGAGAAAGATGACCTTCAACAAGGAAACTTACTCACAGATAGGTATTTACTGCGATGCTGACTCCCGCTATAAGATGAGCGATATCTTTAATCCCGCAGGTTCTACCGATGCTCTTCACGGTGTGCTGAACGCTGTGCTTGACGGCGGCTTAACGGCTGAAATTGTGCTTCAGTACCAGATAGACGAAATAGATAAGTACAATGTGCTTATTGTTCCCGAGTGGAAGGATATTTCTGATGAAAATAAAGCTAAGCTTATAAAGTACGCAGAAAACGGCGGTAACTTAATCTTAATTGGCGGCGAGGCTACAACTCAGTTCGGCAAGCTTATAGGCGAGGAATTTAATCAGATAAGAGTGAATATCAACAATATCGATTGCCGTGATTGGCACGGTCTTTCCTGGATAGAGGACGAGGAGAGCGGTATATTCTCTGTTATCAGAATCGGTTCAACTGTTGACGTTAAAAAAGGCGAAGGTTATATCTACATTAACCATGACAGACGCGACCATATTGCACCTTCCTACAGAATTGATAATATTGGCAGCGGTAAAATCGCCTTTGTTCCCTTCGATTTCGGTACAAACTACCACAAGGTACAGACTCTTGTTTATATAAGCTTTATTAAAAATCTTATTTGTAAGATGACTAAGCCTTATATTGAACTTAACCGCCGCTTTATTGACGTTTCAATGCTTAAAGGTGATAATGGTAAGATTCTCCTTAACCTTCTTAATATGAATCAGGGCCGTCACAGCTTGACGGTAGGAATTTATGATGAGATTCCCGCTATCTACGATATTGAGATTAAGATAAATAAGCCTTATAAGAACGTTAATATGCCTCTTGGTGAAGAATTCGAATGTAAAATTCTTGAGGATGGCGTAATAATTAAGCTTAAGAAACTTGATGTTCACACAATAATTGAGCTTTCATAAAAATGCCCGAGCATCAAAGCGTAATGTCGTTAGCGAAGTATTTGTCTTGGCATAAAAAATATATTTGGATAGAACCGGCATCGCATTTGTGAGTACAAAATGCAGTCGGGCAGAAGTCCAAACCCACTTAACAACAGAAAAAGAGAAGATTTGTTTTGCAACGAGTCTTCTCTTTCTATTTATCTGTATAGTGATATTCCGACTTTGTCGGAGTGATATTTTTGCTAAGCAAAAGTGATATTGAAACCTTACGGTTTCAGTGATATTTTATTCGCCTCTAAAACTCGCGGTGCGAATAACACTTGGCTGAAAGCCAAATATCATTGCGAAGCAATATAACTCGCCGCAAGGCGAATAAAACTTTTGAGAAATGTTCGCTAAGAACATTTCTCAAATTAGGGGTTGGAGGTTTTCGTTTTACTTAATGCATTTTAATTCGCCGTCAATCAGGTCTAAGGTGAGTGTACTTCCCATGGGGAAATCACCCTTTAAAATTGCTTTTGCTATAAGTGTTTCTGCGCTGCTCTGTAAATACCTCTTTAAAGGTCTTGCACCGTAAACAGGGTCAAAGCCGCGGTCGATTATAAATGATTTTGCTGCATCGGTAATTTCAAGCTTAAGGTTCTTTTCTGCTAAACGCTTTCTTAAATTCTCGGTAAGAATGTCAATAATTCCCGTTAAATTTTCCTTGGTAAGAGGCTTGAACATTATTATCTCGTCAAGTCTGTTTAAAAATTCAGGCCTGAATGCACGCCTTACTTCGTCCATTACAAAGCTTTTAGCATTTTCTTCAATTTCACCCTTATCGTTAATGCCTTCCAAAAGGTAGTGGCTGCCTAAGTTGGAAGTAAGAATAATAATGGTGTTCTTAAAGTCAACGGTCCTGCCCTGGGAATCTGTTATTCTGCCGTCGTCAAGAATCTGCAGTAAGATATTGAATACGTCGGGGTGAGCCTTTTCAACCTCGTCAAAAAGAACAACGCTGTAGGGTTTGCGTCTTACTGCCTCGGTAAGCTGACCGCCTTCATCGTAGCCTACGTATCCGGGAGGGGCACCGATAAGCCTTGATACGGAGAATTTCTCCATATATTCAGTCATATCGATTCTTACAATATTTTTCTCATCATCGAAAAGGCATTCTGAAAGGCTCT
>JAGBID010000198.1 GCA_017935165.1 Clostridia bacterium | reverse complement strand
GAAGCCACTCTAAAAGTGGCTTGCCGAAACGCTTTTTAAGCGTTTCGACTAACTACAATCATTATAATTCTATAAAATTTCGAATGGGGAGTAAAGCTATAGTATTTATTTTTTCGTTAAAAAAAGGCGAGAATAAATCCCGCCTGAAATTTAAAGTTTAAGATTTAACGTTTTTCCAAAGCTTTGAATAAAGCTGTTCAGCTTCTGTTCCTAAATATTTAAGAACAGTTGCTTTTTCAAAAACACTTTCTTCGGGGAAGATGGCGGTTTCTGAGCGTACTTCCTCGTCAAGAGAGTCTAATACAGCCTGATTTGGTGTTGAATAGTAAATATATTCAAAGTTAATTGCCGCAATTTCTTCACTGCAAAGGAAATTGAGGAATTTTTCGGCAGCTTCCTTGTTTTTAGCTTCCTTAGGAATAGCAAAAGCATCAAGCCATATACAGGTTCCTTCCTCAGGGATAACAAAATCAAGCTTGTCATTGTTTTCAAAAGCAAGGTATGCCTCACCATTGTAAATAACAGCAATATCAGCATTACCTGATTCGATTTTAACTCTTGCTGCTTCATCTAAAAGATAAGCCTGAACATCTTTTTTCTGCTCTTTCAAAAGCTGTGCTGCAGCTTCAAGCTGGTCTTTGTTAGTTGTATTAGCATCGTAACCCAATTGTGTCAGCGCAACAAAAAAGGAATCACGCTCACTGTTTGGCATTATGATTCTGTCTTTATATTTGCCTTCAAAAACACAGTCCCAGCTTTTAACATCGGCGGCTTTTACCTTTTCGGTATTATAAAGAATGCCTAAAGTGCCCCAGAAGTGGGGAACAGTATATTTTAAATCAGGGTCAAAGGATTTTGAAGCATCGAGCTGATTTTGGCTGATGTTGGAGAAATTTTCAATATTATTAAAATCAATTTCTGAGAGCAAATCCTCTTTTATAAGCTTTTCAAGCATATAATCAGAGGTGCAAATAAGATCATATTCTGAAGCACCTGAGGTGAATTTTGCATACATATCCTCAGGAGCAGCATATTCATCATATACTACCTTTATGCCATATTGCTCCTCGAATAAATCATAAACCTGTGGGTCTATATAATCGCCGTAATTAAAAAGATAAATAGTTTCTTTTTTAGAAGAAGAGCAGCCTGCAAGACTGAGTGAGGCTAATGAAATTATAATAATTAACACAAAGGTAAGAACAGTTCTTAAAGTATTTTTCATTCTAATAATCTTTTTCCTTTCTGGTTTGGGAATTAGTAGTAATATTTGAGCGCATATTAACAATCTGAATAACAAGTATCAGTAACAGCACCGTTACAAACATAATTGATGTAAGCGCATAATACTCGGGCAAAATACCACGTATACGGTTGGTGTATATAAGGGTAGAAAGGGTATTAAGACCTTGTCCCTTTGTGAAATAGGTGATGGTAAAATCATCAATAGAAAGGGTTAGCGCTAATAAAAAGCCTGTGAGCACACCAGGGAAAATATCAGGTAAAATAACCTTAAAGAATGCCATAACAGGGTTTGCGCCAAGGTCTAAAGCTGCCTGATAGATGCTTTTATCAAATTGCTTTAGCTTTGGGTAAACATTAAGCACCACATAGGGAAGAACTAATGTTATGTGGGAT
>JAGBID010000197.1 GCA_017935165.1 Clostridia bacterium | reverse complement strand
AGAACTGTAGACGTACATATAGGTACCTTAAGGACTAAGCTTAAAGAAGCGGGCGCCTATATAAAAACTGTTCGCGGCGTAGGCTACAGAATGGAGGCAGAGGCTTGACCAAAAGAATTTTTCGCTCAATATGCCTTGTATCAATGGCGGTTGCAGTATCCTGTGTGATACTTGTGGCAAGCGGACTTTACTCCTATTTTACCAAGCAACAGCAATCCTCGTTAAAAATACTTACGGAAATGGCGGCTGAAGCTACCGAGAAAATGGGTATAGATTATTTCGATGAATTGGAGCTTATGGGCAGCCGAATAACCTGGGTTGACAGCAGCGGTAAGGTGCTTTACGATACTCTCCTTAATCCTGATGATATGGGCAGTCATCTGGAGCGCGAGGAAATAAAAGAGGCACTTTCAAGGGGTATAGGCGAAAGCATAAGATATTCGGACTCCCTTACAGAGTATCAGTTTTATTATGCTATAAGGCTTTCGGATAACACGGTTATAAGGCTTTCAAATTCCCAGAGCACCGTAATAGCCTTGATATCGGATTTTGCTTTCCCATTGGTGCTTATTTTTATTGTTGTTCTGCTTTTGTCGCTGCTTCTTGCATTCAGACTTTCAAAAGCAGTTGTTAAGCCTCTTAATGAGCTTGACCTGGATAATCCCCTCCAAAATAAATATTACGAAGAGATTAGCCCGCTTATAAACCGAATAGCAAGCCAGCAGTATCGCTTGAAAAAGCAGGAAAGTAAGCTGCTTAAAAGACAACAGGAATTTACAGCCGTTACAGAGGGTATGAGTGAAGGCTTGGTACTTTTAAGCAGTAAGGGAATTATTCTAAGTATAAATAAAGCTGCAAAGGAATTACTCACCTTAAAAAACGATATTAAGGGCAAGGATTTTATTTCTCAAATAAATTTCGAGGAAATAAAAGAAACTGTAAGGGAAGGCTTGTTCGGTAATTCAAGTGAAGATGAATTCAAGGAAGACGGTAAAATATACAGTATTAAAGCTGAGCCTGTATTCACTGAAGCGGTGCTGTCAGGTGTGATACTGTTAATACTCGATATCACAGACAAAAAGGAAAGTGAATTAAGGCGCAGAGAATTTACAGCCAATGTTTCCCACGAACTGAAAACCCCCCTTCACTCCATTTCGGGTTATGCTGAGCTTATATCTGAAGGCTTGGTACAAAGTAAGGACATTAAAGATTTTGGCAGGAAAATATACTCAGAGTCCCGCAGGCTTTTGAGTCTTGTTGAGGATATATTGAGGCTGTCAAGGCTTGATGAAAGGGAAAACCTGATAAACAATGAACTTAAAATTATAAATCTCCTTGAAATTGCCAAAAAAGAAGCTGAAAATCTTAGTTTATCAGCTGATAAACAGGACGTTTCAATAGTGAGCGGAGGTAGTGAGGTCCATATAAAAAGCAATTACACCATAGTCAGTGAGGTTGTCCGTAACCTTTTGGATAACGCTGTAAAGTACAATAAAAAGGGCGGCAAAGTAATTATAGTGGTGGCAGAAACAGAAGACAAGGCTGTAATCACGGTAGAAGACACAGGCATAGGCATAGCGAAAGAGCACGTTGAAAGAATCTTTGAAAGGTTTTACCGCGTAGATAAAAGCCATTCAAGGGAAATCGGCGGTACCGGATTGGGCCTTTCCATTGT
>JAGBID010000196.1 GCA_017935165.1 Clostridia bacterium | reverse complement strand
TACCTGAATAAGACTTATATTCCCCGTCTGCAATCATTCTGTTACATTCTCTTAAAATAAGAGCTCTCACTTCAGCATCGCTTAACAAGTAGACGTAATCATCGGTGTCGTTGCCCTGATGGTAACCGTACATGGATGGGTTGAAAAATACTTTTTCCTCCTGAGTAACAATCAGTTCTTCGGAGTTATCAACTTTAGTAAGCAGAATTTGAGATTTGTCTGAATCAGTAAAGCTGCCGTTATAAAAATCACCGTTAAGCCAGGCTCTTATATCACTTGTTTCCCAACAGACATCCTCTTCTCTGTTGTGGAAATTTTTGAAATCAAGGACGTATTTGCTTATTAACTGGTAACTTGTTTCGTCCTCGTTAATAATTATCCACTCAATTGGTTCGGGACCGTTTTCTAAATCGTTATCCTGTTCGTAAGTGCCGAGGAATACGCTTTCACCGATTCTTGAAGCAGATTCGGGTTCGGGTGTGGGTTCAGGTGTAGGCGTGGGTGTAGGCTTTGCGGTAGGTGTGGGAACGGCTTCACTTGAAAGCTCATTTCCTGAAGGTAAGGTAGGCGCCGTGGGGTCCGCCTTATCACCTGAACAGGCGGCAAGGGAGAATGTTAAAGCGAATGCCAAAAGAAAGCACAAAATTCTTTTCATATTAATTACCTCAAAAATAGCGTTTATAAACAAAATGATTTAAATGAAAAATATTTTGACAATATAATAGCACCAATCTTGGACAATTGCAACATTCAAGTTATTAAAAAGAAAGAATTTAAGTGGCAAAGAAAATAAAACCGATGGATTTAAATTCCATCGGTTTGCTTGTTATATTTTCTTGTAAAGTGTGCCGCTTGCGTATTCGTCGTTTTTGAAGGTGCCGGTGAAAACAACCTCGCCGTTTTTATCAAATTCGGTGCCCTGACCCTCACGTTTGCCGTCCTTTAAGAAGCCTGCGTAAATAAGGTTACCCTCGCTGTCGAAAAGGGCGCCGCAGCCGCTTTCACCGTTTTGCAGCCACTTACCTGCAAAGAAGCCGCCTTTTTCCTTATCATAGGCTACGCTTAGACCCTTTTTAACGCCGTCCACAATGTTGCCCGTGTATTTAAGGTGACCTTCGTTATCGAAAATTGTGGTGTGGCTTTCGGGCTTGCCTTCCTTCCAGTTTGTTATCTGCACGGCGTGGTCGGAGTTTCTGAAGGAAACACCCATACCGTCCTTTTTGTCGTCCTTCCAGAAGCCTGCGTAGCTTAAGTTGCCGTTTTTATAGTAGCTGCAGCCAAAGCCGTTACGCTTGTTGTCAAGGTATTCGCCGTCAAAGGCTGTAAGACCTGACTTTCTGTCGGTCCTGCCGCGTCCGTTTCTTTTGCCTTCAATAAGTGTGCCTGTGTAAACAAGCTTTTCGGAATTATCGCTGCCAGATGTTTCGTCAATTTCTATTTTAGCCTGAATAATTTCAGGTTTATCTTCAGCTTCCGGTGCGGTTTCCTCAGGTTTATCAATAATTTCGCTGTTGTTTTCAGGGGCAGCTTCGGGTTCATTTACAGTTTCCTCGGCTTTATTTTCAGGCTCTGCCTTGATATCTTCGGCTGTTTCCTCGGCTTTGGTTTCTTCCTCGGTTACGGGAGCTTCTGCCTCTGTTACCCAGACGGAATTTAATACACTGCCCTTTTCGTTTATTTCACTTAAAAGTTTTTCACGGTTTTCAATTTCCCCGCGGGTTAAGTAAGCAAAGTCGCCGCCCTCCATGGAGATAATGAACATCTCAGCAGAAGCCTTGGCATTTATGATGCTCTCCTCCTCAGAAGCGTATGAAT
>JAGBID010000195.1 GCA_017935165.1 Clostridia bacterium | reverse complement strand
CGGAGGGGTTGTAAAAGAGTACAACCACCAATCTTAACAACAACCCCTCAGTCACGTATCCGTGACAGCTCCCCTTACACAGGGGAGCCGAGAACTCCTCTCCGGTTTGTTGGCAGTTACGTTATACTAACGTAAAAAATCTCAGAATTTTTCCAAAAAGTAAATTAATCATACGTTTAACGGTGCTATACTGAATATAACAAAATATATCTTAAGGAGGATATAAAAATGAACGCAATCAAAAAGTATCTGGCAGAATTCATCGGCACATTCGTACTCGTATTCTTCGCTTGCGGTACAGCTACCGTAGTTGGCTGCAGTGCTGCAAACGGCACAGGCTACCTTTTAACAGCACTTGCCTTCGGCCTTGTTATTGTTGCCATGGCTTACTCCATCGGTAACGTATCAGGCTGCCACATCAACCCCGCTGTTTCCATCGCAATGCTTATAAACGGTAAGCTTAGCGTTAAGGATTTCATCGGCTACGTAATTTCTCAGTTCTTAGGTGCTATTGCAGGCGCAGGCGTCCTTGCACTCTTCGTAGGTGTTGAAAGCGGTCTCGGTGCAAACGCACTTTATAAGGGCGACATTCTTCTCTCCATCGTAATTGAAATCATCCTCACCTTCGTATTCGTAATCGCAATTTTAGGCGTAACCTCAAAGGTAGAAAACGGTGCTGTTGCAGGCTTGGTTATCGGCCTCTCCCTCACCCTGATACATATTTTAGGCATCAGCTTCACAGGCACATCCGTTAACCCCGCCCGTTCCTTCGGCCCTGCCCTCTTCGTTGGCGGCGATGCACTTATTAACGTTTGGGTATTTATCGTTGCTCCTTTAATCGGCGGTTCTCTTGCTGCTATCGTTTACAAATTCCTTGCAAGCGAGAAATAATCAAACCAAATAAAACAAAGAATCCGCCGGGAAACCGACGGATTTTCTTTTTACTTAAATTTAATCGTAATAATTGGGAACAACCTTCTCCGCACGCAGGAGGTAAGTGTTGTAGTTTTCGGGGTCGCTTTCATCTATTTCGAAAACCCTGAAGCCGCGCATATCATCGTCATTATATTCATCATAAGCCATAGCGGAGTTAAAGCCCAGCTCAATACCGCAGTAGGTGGCTGTGTAATCGTTAAGATGATCGTGACCTACGTAAATACCCTTGACGTCTGCCCTCATAAGTGCCGCTGTGAAAAGTCCGTGGTTTAAATCACCGCAGGCAACGCCTTCCCTTGCTTCGCCTTTAAACTTCAAATTCGGTACGTCGCGGTTTCTGAGCATAACAAGGTGCTCGGGAATCGGGATATGGAAATACATAATGGAAGGAATTTTCCTGCCGCAGTATTCTTCCAGCTCCTTGGAGGACTGGTAGTACCACATAGCCTGGTCAAAGGCGGGGCTGTCGTAGCCGTGGCCGCTGTAGGCAGGATGTTTAAGGCAGATTACATCCGCCTCGGTGTAATTATCGTGCTCGTAATCGGCAAGATTTATAATACAGCCTGAGTCAAGACCCCATATATTAAACTTAATTTCCTCGCCCTCACTTGCCTTGATTGGAATCATATGGTTACTTGTACCGCGTATTCCTGCGGTGCAGCTTTTGGAAATGCAGTTGGGGTAGGATTCAAAAACAGGCTGCAGGAGTCTATTCTCATAAGCACCCTCGCGCTCGTGGTTACCGTAAACGTTTGCCCAAGGGATATTATTAACTTCAAGGTACTCTGTTATCTCGTTTAAAAACTTTCTTACTTCCTCTTCTGTTCTGAGGTTTGCCCTGATATCAAACATATCGCCGCTGAATAAAACAAGGTCCGGCTTTAAATATTCCATCATAGCATCAAAGTCGCGCTTAAGTTTAGGGTTATACTTCTTACCGCCGTGCAGGTCGGATACCATAGCGATTTTGAACTTGCCATTTTTAAATCTCAACTCTTTTTTTAAGTATAAATTCTCGCTGAGCATAGTTATAAGTCCTTTCCGTCATTTATTAGTTTCATAATATACCAATATGGATTTTTTGTCAACAGGGCTGAAAATCTTCGTTTTTATCTGCATTGCGCTGAAAAATTTTTATGTTTTACTTATTTTAATAATTCGTTCAGCTATTATTTGGTAAACGGCGAAAAGAAGCTGGGCGATTTCCTTACTAACTTAGGCGGCTAAGCTTAAACTTAATAAAAAAATTACTACCCGAAAGAAATTTAAAGCTTTCCTTCGGGTAGTTTTTTATTCTTCATATTTGGTTTCTGCTTTTTCCTCTTGCTTCACTTCAGGCTTTTTCTCCGCGGATTTTTCTTCCATACGGATTTCCCAATGGATAATAAAGGATAAAAGGGCACGGATAAGAATTACCACACCTAAAATGGCAAGCTCCTCGATATTATGGATTATTACCGTCTTGATAATCTCAGCGCCCATTTTAAATTCCAAAGCAAGGGACAGCGCCTTACCCAAATCCACCACCACGTGGAAGGGCGCTTTCCTTACAAGACACTGGATAAGCCTTATTAAAGCTCTTACGGAGCCCACAATAATAATGAGTATGCCGATAAGCTCCAATGTGCAGGCAATAAGCTCCGCAAAAGGATACAAAAAGCTTTTGTAGCTTGTAATTATCTGTTCGAACATATTCTTTCCCCTTTCATATTACAAACTACTTTTATTATACCATCTTTTCTTAGAAGCTCATATAGATTTGAGAAATTTAGAGAATTTTTTTGAAAATTTTTAATCAGTCTGCCGCAAACGCCATTCCCTACAAAGCCAACCGAAGCTTACTTCTGTTTTCAAAGCTAAAATCCCTATTCGTTGATTATTAGAACTTTCTTCATCATATTAACTCACTTTCTTTTGCCTTAAACCCACACACCTGCACATCAATCACCTTTATAGGCCGCAATTCCTTTTCTTTTATGTTCACTTGACTTATGCATACGTTCAACGATTTCTTTCTTATCTGCCGGAATAACGCCACCGGAAAGATATGTGTCAAGCTCGGCATAGGTTACGCCCATTTCCGTTTCATCGGTCTGTCCGTCAAAAAGCGCTGCGGATGGAGCTTTTTCTATAACGCACTTTGGAGCATCGAGAGAGCGCAAAAATTCATATATCTCTGTAACAGTGAGATCTGCAATGGGATTAAAATCGTGAGCACCGTCGCCCCACTTGGTAAAGTAGCCTACATAAGCTTCGCTTCTATTGCCCGTACCGGCAACCAGTCGGTTTTCCGCTGCGGCAACCGCATACAAGGTGAGCATACGGAGTCTCGGTGCTATATTGGAAAGTGCTGCCGCATTTAAGGTAGCAACGCCATCAAGGGCTTTAAGCTCAGCTTCTTTTACAGGTGTCAGATCAACGGTACGGGTTTCGATATTATATCTTGCAGCGACCTCTTTAGCGTCGGCTATAT
>JAGBID010000194.1 GCA_017935165.1 Clostridia bacterium | reverse complement strand
TTTTATTCATTCTTGTAAGGAATTTTTCATCCGGTACATTGGCTTTTTTGCCTCTGCCTGCAAGAACAAGGTAGCGGTAATCGCTGTTAAATATAAATTTAAATGCTTTTTTGATTTTTGTGTTTAATGACATCTCTATCCTCACTAAGGTTTACTTGCAAATCGTTTCCATAAGCTTTTTTGCTACCAGCTTTATATCGTAGCCGTGCTTTCTGAAATCTTCTTTTCTGGAGCGCCTTTCAATACCAAGGCTTTTTATAACTTCATCTGCCCAGTATTCAGGGGCGATTTCCAAGGGGAGGTATTTAACCAGACCCGTAATATCTGCTGTTTTTGTGATTGTGTCCGCTATTATGCAGGGAAGCGAAGCGGACTGCGCCTCAATAACCGTGTTAGGCATACCCTCGTAAAAAGAAGGGAAAACGAACACATCCATAGCTGAAAGCAGCTGAGGAATGTCAAAACGCTGACCTGTAAAAATCACTTTTTCCTTGAGTTCAAGCTCATCAATCTGAGCTTTTATTTCCTTTTCAAGCTCGCCCTTACCAACAAGCATTAAAACCGCATCCTTGCGTCTTTTTACAATTTCATTAAAAACGCTTAAAAGGTATTTGTGGTTTTTCTGTTTATTGAACCTGCCAACGTGACCTATTACCAATTTGTTTTCTATACCGAATTCTTTGCGTATTTTCTCCCTGCCCTTTTCGTCAAAGAAGAAAACGTCTGGGTCCACGCCGTTATTAATAAGCTGTACCTTTGCCTTTTTGCCAAACATAAACTCAGCTGCCAAGTCGGAGGGCGCCAGCTTATGGGTACTTATTTTATTAAGTAAAGGTCTAAGACTATAGTGGATAAGCTTTTCCTTAAGCGAAAGCTTTGTTGGGGCGTTGCAGGAGCGGACAACCAAGGTCTTTGCACCGCCAAGCTTTGCTGCTATCATATCTGTAAGGGATAAGGAATTTTCCGCAAGCTTCAAAACTGTTTCGTACTTATTTTCTTTTACTGCCTTTTTAATTCCTTTGAAGGCACCGAAAAAGTCCTCGGTTCGTTTTGGTATCTTATATATTTTTCCGCCGCGGTCAAGAACTTCCTGTGTGTAACAGCCGCCGTCAACGGAAACTACGAAGTCCAGCTGATATTCTTCAGGCGGCAGAGCGCGGTATATTTTCATTAAAAAGGTTTCCGCTCCGCCTGCATCCAGCGAGCTTATAATGCATAACACTCGTTTCACGTTTATTTCCTTTCAATTTCAAGAAAGCCTTGTCAGTAATATCGCCGTGACCTTCTCCGGTAAATATTCATCTGCTTTTTTAAGGCAGTTTAATTTCATTTGGTAGTGAGCTTCCCTGTTATTTATAAGGCTTAGTATTTTTTCTTTAAGCATTTCCTGCCTTCCGAATTCATAGCCTATTCCCGTTTCGCCCTCGGTTATAACGTCGCTGTAGCTTTCCCATTTGGAAGCTATTACGGGAACTGCGGAAGCGTAGGCGTCAATTACGGTACCGGGCACGCCCTCCGTATAAAACTCTGTGGGAAATAAAATTCCGTAGTAATTTTTAAGGATATTTACGCTTTGGTCATACTCAATAACTCCTGCGTAATTTATTTCGGAAGTGAAGGACTTTTTAAGATTTTCAAACCATTCAGTTTCGTTTGGCTCAACCTGACCGTAAATATCAAGGCTGCATATCTTTTCGCCTTTAAGCTTATTTATTTCCTTTATGGCTTCAACAGCATCGTCAATGCCCTTTTTCTTCATAATTCGGGAGAAAGTACAGAAGCGGAAGGTATTTTCGCTGTGCTTTTTTACATTCTTTGTATTTATAGGCTGTAGGGTTTTGAAATTCGGCATCAGAACAATATTATCAAAACCCATATTATCGAGGGCATTTTTCATAACCGTGGTTTCCACGTAAATACCGCTGAACTTTTTAAGGCAGCTTCTTATGAATGAATGCTTCTTTAAAAAGTGAATAAGCCATCCGCCGACAACCACGTAGTGAAGCTTTGTTTTTTTGAATACTTTAGCAAAGCGTAACAGCCATGGGAAAATTTTAATTCCGCCCTCGTCCGTCATAAATATAACGTGTTTATTCTTCCTTACTGCCTTTATGCTTTCATTAAAAAGCTTAAGGGGATTTTTCCTCCAGTTATAGGTGTCGATTTCGGTTATTTCACTTTCTCCGAAGTATTTTTTCAGTTCTTTTGTGATTATTCTTGTTTTTACTGCCTGACCGTCGGCAATTCCTACCTTTGTGTTGTATTTGCCGATTACGGCAACCTTGCCCATATAATTCTCCTTAATTATCGGTATTTTTTAAGTCCTGCAGCGGCATAATTCAAAAACAGACTTACTGATTTGAAAAAGGGAAGCTTTAAGTAATTTCTGTAAATTCTCCAGCGGTTCATAGCGCTTTTCCTTTTATTGAAGGAACGGGAATTTTCAAGATATCTCCATTTAAGAAGCAATTCCTTATTACCTGCCGCTTTTTCGCCTGCGCGAAGCATATCAAGGCCTAATATGTAATCCTCATGGTAAAACTCTGTGTTAAACATAAACCTTTTAACTATATCACTGCGAATGAGCATTGCTGAGCATTGAATGTAATTTTCTTTCAGAATATCCTTGAAGGTAGCTGTTTCGGAAACTATGTAATCTTCCTTTGCCTTTTCGCCGTTTTCACCGATAATTTCATAGGAGCAATAGCCTATGCCGGCATCCTTTTCCTTTAGCTTTTCAAGCTGCTTTTTTAATTTGTCCTTGTGCCAGACGTCGTCGCTGTCTATAAAAGCCACGTATTTACCTGATGATAAATCAATTCCTCTGTTCCTTGTTTTTGCCACGCCCATATTTTTTTCGTTTATGAGGAAGCGGATTCTTTTGTCGTTTTCTGCAAGATTTTTTACAATTTCCTTTGTTCTGTCCTTGGAGCCGTCGTCAATTACGAATAGCTCCCAGTTTTCATAGCTTTGCGCCTGAACGGAAGCTATTGCCTCCTCTATAAAGCGCTCTGCGTTGTAAGCGGGCATTATCACGGAGACAAGTGGCGATTTATCAGTTATGTTTTTCATGGCTTCACCTTTACTGTGCGCCGCGTCCGTGAAGAACAGCGCCCACTGTTGCGAATATTATTTTAAAGTCCCACCATAAATTTGCTTTGTCCACGTATTCAAGCTCCATTTCCATACGCTTTTCGTAGCTGCAGCTGCTTCTTGCGTAAGCCTGCCAGTAACCTGTAAGGCCGGGTGTAACGCTTAAGAACTTATTTCTCCTCAGTCCGTACTTTTCAAGCTCCTTCTCAACTACGGGGCGGGGTCCAACTAAGGAGAGCTCGCCTTTTAATACGTTTATAAGCTGGGGAAGCTCGTCAAGACTGCTTTTTCTAAGGAAGTTACCAAGCTTTGTGATTCTTGGGTCGTTTTCAAGCTTGAAGTTTGCTTCCCACTCTGCCTTTTGTTCGGGGGTAAAATTTTCAATCATCTTGTCGGCGTCAATATACATTGAGCGGAATTTTAATAGCGGCAAGACTTTTCCGTTTTTGCCAACTCTTTTATGTACGTAAATTGCAGGTCCCGGTGATTCAAGTTTTATAAGTATAAAAATCAAAAGCATTGGGACCATGGCTACAAGCAGACCTAAGGATGCGATGAGTATATCAAAGAGACGCTTTAAATAAAGATATACTTTACCTTTCAGGCTTTCGCCGCTTCCTTCGTAGTAATATTCTTTTTCCGCGACTTTCTGTACTTCCAATGTAATTGTGGGAGGCATAATTTTTTCCTTTCCTTTTATAAATTTTAATTATGCTTTAAGCAGCTAATTATTTTTTATTTCCTTCTTTACTTTTCCAAGTTTTTGTATTATAATGAAATTGCACTTAAGTACGATACCAAATTAAATATTTCTGCACTAAAGTACAATAGATTATTTTGTTTTATCGTGTTATAATATTTATTTTCCTCACATTTTGAATTATAACATAAATTTTTTCCTTGTCAATGGATTTTGACAAAATATTTGCACTTTAGTGCAATTGACACACTTTTTTTAATATTGTATACTTTAATTTGCTGAATTTTTTGTGTTATATTTTCATTTTAGAATATTGTATAAAAAGCAAACCGCCGCAGGTTAGCGTGTTAT
>JAGBID010000193.1 GCA_017935165.1 Clostridia bacterium | reverse complement strand
TGACCGCCATGAGCGTGACCTGCAAAAACAAGGTCGTAATTTTCTTCACAGTATAAATCAAAAAGTTCAGGTCTGTGCGAAAGTAAAATTTTATAGATATCTTCCTGTGTTCTAAGTCTTTGTAATTTACCTTTAACTATATTCTCATCCTCAGATTCATCATACAGAATTTTAAATGCAGGATCCTTAATCCCCGTTATCTGAATCTTTTCAGTGTTTTTCTCCAAATAAATATTTTCGTCATCTAAAACAGTAACACCTAAAGCCTCAAAGCCCTTTAACAGTTCAAAATATTTATCAGGCATTCTGGATTCGTGATTACCCGCCACGTAGTAACACGGAGCAATCTTTGTAATTTTTTCTGCAAATTTAAGTGAAACATCTACTTTAGTGCTTCTGGAATCAATAAAGTCGCCTGTAATTACAATTATATCGGGTTTGCCCTCGTTAATTAAATCAATCAAAATCTGATTTTCATTTTCAAATTCAACGTTATGAAAATCCGATAAATGTATAATTTTGAATCCACTGAAATTTTCAGGAATTTTTTCGCTTTTGATTTTAAACTCACTGAGCTCAGGCTCCTTGCTGAAATTAATACCGTCAATAAGAATTATCACAAAGCAAACAAACGTTGTTATTAAAATTACTAAAGCAACAACCATATTATTTTTCATATCACCTTATTATTCTGCATTTACTGAGTAATCCTTTTTGTAACCGTGAGCGCCAAAAATTTGCCACTTGCCGCTGCCTAAACGCTGCAGTAATGCCTTTCTTTCCATTGCGCATTTCTTAGGGTCGGTATCCACGGAGGTCATAAGTATGGGTGCGTACTGGTTGTACTGTGCCTGCTCCTTTGTTAAGCCCTTCATATTTATATACACGTCGCCTGTGAAAGTCAGCTTATGCTCGTAATCGATAAGTATTACCTCGCCCTTTAAATGTCCGCCAAAGCCTTCGTAAACCTCGAAATTCAGTTCGCCTATGCTGAAAAAACCTACCTGCATTAAAGGCGCTGCAGGATTTTCTATATTCATCCACATTGGTCTGAGCTTTTCTTTATCAACGGGCTCGTAAGCGGTTAAAATCTTACAGATGTTTATGTAGGGCTTGTGCAGGGCGTTTTCCTCCCTGAAGCCATCCTCACCCATATACTCTTTTGTAAGGGAAGCGGCACTTTTGTGACTAGTGATGACCTCGTCGAATAAATTGAGAAGACCGCAGTGGTCAACATCTGCGTGGGTGACCAAAATTTTCTTTTTAATGCTGTCAAACTCGGGCACAAGGCTCTTTATTATGGGCAGCATCTCCTCCTTATAGCAGGCATAACCGCTGTCGATAAAAAGAATTTCGCCCATACTTTTAATTATGGCTGTGTTACTTCCGCAGGGAGGCTCTATTAAAATAATTTCCGTATTATCGGTAATTTTATGGTTACTTATTCGCGGCTCGAAGTTTTCGCCTTTGCATGAAGCTAAAAGCTCGCCGAATTTTCCTATACTGTCAAAGGTTCTGTATGGCGAAAGTCCCGTTTCATCCAAGGTTTGCATTGCAAGATTTGTATTAACAAGAAGTTTGTTTTTCTTTTCATCATCTAAACCGATGCTCCTGCTGAGTTCACGGACAAATGAGTTATAAAAAATACTGTTGTCGTAAATTTTCTCCGTACTGTTATAGTCAATTATCCTTACCTCACAAAGCTTTTCGGCTTCTGCCAAAAACTCTGTAATCTTCTCAGCATCCTCTATATAAAGTCCCATTTTAAAATACTGGTAATCGCTGCCGTTTTCCTGAGAGCTTATATAGGAAATATTGAAATTAAACTCACCTATCAAGGTAAGAATATCGGTAACTGCGCCGGGCACGTCTTTTAATTTGCACTCGATTAAAAGTATGCTGGTATCCGTTTTATTACCGTTTAAGTAACCGATTTCCGTAAGCTTTTCATCGGCTCTTTTAAGCTGCTCCTCGCTGCCCTCAGCATCGATAAACAAGGTGTGGGAGTCCACCGCTTTATTGTAGCTGACCCTTGTGATGTTTATACCTAAAGAAGCAAAGCACTTACTTGCTTTCAGGAATGCACCTATATGGTCAGGCATTGTTGTTACATAAGTTTTTTTCATATTCTCATATCCTTAAATTAAATTCAAGTGCCTTGCTATTATAATAATATTTTTCATTCCGTATTGCAACAAAAAAATAAGCCGAGATTAAACACGGCTTATCTTTTTTTAATATTCAATCACTATACTTTCGTGACAATGAAGCTTGGGCAAAACAAATTCTGTTTTGCCTTCTTTTTTTGAAAATTCAAGCTTCTCTTTGCTTACACCAAGGTAAACATTCTTAACCTCTTCTTCAATATTTAAAGTAATTTTTACATTATAAATATCGGGCATATCCTCAATAATTTCGCACATACCACGCTTTACGGGAATACCGTAAAGAAGATTTAAACAGTAGCGGTTATTTTCCTTCTGCTTGTTCATCATAGCTCTGCCCTGGGACAAAAGACCTTCAACGCAGAATGCTCTCTCGGTATAAAGCAATCCTAAAGCTGCCATTACGTATCGCTTATAGTATATACTGCCGTACTTTTTATAAAGGCCGCTCATTGAGTGAGCCATATAAATCACGTTGCCCTTTTTAACTATAGACGGTCTTATCTCGCCTTCTTTATTATGGGGAGTATTCTGGTGACCGCAGTAGTGAAGCTTGGTACGGTTAAAGTAAGGAAGCAGGATACTTGCAAGCACTTCGCCGTCAGTGAGCTTTATATTTTCTGCAGGGAAGTAGCAAAGCATAGGTGCATCAGGAAGCTCAGCCTCTGGTTTTAAATCGGTAGTAATGTAATCCCAGTCGTATTCGCTTTTGCCTATATAATCTGCACCGATATCAATGATAAATTCATTATCCCTTACAAGGCTGTTACCCATAAAGAGAAGCTTACCGCCATTATTTATATAAGCTTTTAATTTATCGGCTCCCTCATCGCTGAGCTTTACACCCGTAGGCATAACTACTGTGTTGTACTTATCGAAATTATTGTCAAAAATAACGTCATAATCTATCTGATTTTCAAGGAGAATACAGGAAAGGCCTTCGTTAGCTTCACCATTATCGCCAAGAACAATACCTAAATTAGCTGTACTTTCACCGCTGTAGCAGTAAGGCGCTATCTTATCAAGGTAGCTGTATGCATAACCAATTTTTTTATAAGTTTCCCATTCCATCTCACAATCGGGATGTACGTGGTCACCTACTGAACATCCTGCACCGCACATAGCCATATAGGTAATCTCAAATTTCAGCGCATCCTTATCCTTAAATCCACCGAATTCACCCCAGTTAGTATGGAATTTTCCCGTCATACCTATGTAAGGCTTTTTTGTTTCTTTAAAAAACTTTGCTCTTATAGGCATTTTATCGTATCCGCCCCATACTGTGGGTAAATCTTCCATTTCAAAGTGGCTTTCATAAGGGAAATATTGAGGCTTATCCATATCAGCGCCACCTGAATTAAAGAAAATAGTAGCCTCAGGATGATATTTATGCAGAATTTCACCACACTTAAACATAAAGCTCTTGTGCTTTTCTATATAATAAAATCTTGCATCGGCTTCATTTTGTGGGTCAAGCCCCATTTCCTTCATACCCTTTACACATTCATCACAGTAGCAGGCACCGTCAATAAAGCAGATATCATAAAATAATCCGTCTAAATCCTTGTAGCGCTTACATACTTCCTCTGTGATTTTATAGATATATTCACAGTACGAACCGTCGTTTAAGCAAAGATTCACCCAGGAGCAATGATCCATATAGTCATTTTCACCTTGAATGAAGCTATCCTTTCGTGATGTGGTACAATTCATTTCGCCCTTTTTATTTCTGGACACCCACTCAGGATGCATAGAGCTGTCCCATTCACTCCAGCCTGCAGTAATATATACGGGAGCTCTTACACCTATTTCGTGGCAGGCTTCGATTTCTGCACCGGTTAAATCAAAGCTTAAACCGGGATGCATTTTACCTATTTCGGTAGGATAATAGCTTAAACCGTGATGGCATTTTGCAAACACAGTAATACTTTCAAGCTTAGCTTCCTTTAAAGCTGCCTGAAACTGCTCTTTATTAAATTTTGAACCAATTCCCTTTATATCGGGGGAAGTATGGAAATCGAGATGAACCTGCTTGATAGGAAAGTTCATAACAACAGCACCACCTTTTTATTTACTGTATTTAATTCTATCACAATAAGTACAAAGTTAAAAATGCATTATCTTAAGATTTTCATTATAATAAATTAATTTATTTTCACATATAAAACCAAGATTATTGTCTTTTTTATAAATTTAGTTTATAATGCAATCAGTTAACTTTTTTGGAGACGTTATGAAGGATATAAGGAATATAGGAATTTTTGCTCACGTTGATGCAGGAAAAACCTCGCTATCAGAACAGATACTTTTAAAAGCGGGCGCTATAAGAAACAAAGGCAGTGTGGACAGCGGTACAGCCCACACGGACACATTACCCGTGGAAAGAAGGCGCGGTATTTCCGTTAAATCCACCTGTGTAAGCTTTAATATTGGCGATACAACCGTAAATTTAATTGATACCCCCGGTCATGCGGATTTTTCCGCTGAGGTGGAGCGTTCCTTGTGGGCACTTGACGGTGCCATACTTGTTGTTTCCGCCGTTGAAGGAGTAGAGCCCCAGACGGAAGTGCTCTTTGAAGCTATGAAGGAGCAGAATTTACCCGTCATATTTTTCATAAATAAGCTTGACCGTGACGGCGCAGACTTAGAAAAAACCTTACTTAATATAAAAAACATTCTGACTAAGGATGCCGTACTGTTATCTGACAGAGATAACCTTATGGAAGCTCTCTGCGAAAAGAACGACGAGCTGATGGAGCTTTACTTAATGGGTGAGGATATAAGCGACGAAACCATAAATAAGGAGCTTTGCACCCTTTCAAAAAAGGCTCTTATATATCCCGTTCTTGCAGGCTCTGCTTTAAAAGGCGAAGGTATAGACGAGCTTCTTACCGCCATAAAGAATTATATCCCCAAGCCGACTGACTGCGGTGAGCTTTCAGCTGTGGTATTCGCAGCAGAGCAGGATAAGGTTTTAGGCAGGGGCGTATACCTTAGAATGTTTGGCGGTAATTTATCTAACCGCACAGCCATCACTCTCCCTGCGGGCATTGACCCCTTGACGGGCGAGGAAAAAACCGTGCAGAGTAAAATCACACAGATTCATTCACCGGGCGGCACCGCCACAGGCAGCCTTGAAGCAGGTGAAATAGGCATAGTCTACGGACTTGGCAATATACAGATAGGCCATATTTTAGGAAACAACACGGAAAACCGCAATATAGTGCCCGGCAAGCTTCGCACTCCCCTTATTACAGTGCAGGTACTTCCCGAAAATAAGGAGGATATGCAGGAATTAAGAAAAGCCTGTGAAATTCTTTCAGGCGAGGACCCGCTTTTGCAGGTACAATATGTTAACACCCTTAACGAGCTTCACTTGAAGGCAATGGGAACAATTCAGCTGGAAATTCTGGAGGAGCTTCTGCTGACAAGGTTTAATTTAAAAGTAAAGTTCACCCCTCCTGCCATTATTTACAAGGAAACCATAAAGGAAAGAGCTATAGGTTTTGTAGCTTATACCATGCCAAAACCCTGCTGGGCTGTGCTTAAATTCGACATTGAGCCCGCTGAGCGTGGCAGCGGCATCACCTTCGATTCCGTTGTACCCTTAAAGGATATTATGGCAAGGTATCAGCATCAGGTGGAGCAGGCACTTCCTCTTGCACTTAGTCAGGGAAGGCTTGGATGGCAGGTTACCGACCTTAAGATAACTTTAGTCGGTGGCGGTCATCACCTTATTCACACCCATCCCCTGGATTTTATAGTCGCCACACCTATGGGAATTCAGGACGGCTTAAGAAACGGCGGCAGTACCCTTTTGGAGCCTATACTGAGAATTAAATTCTTGCTTCCCTCCGAATGTGTGGGCAGAGTTATGAGCGACGTTATATCCATGCGCGGCGAAGTTTTGGACAGCTTTGCCGAGGGTGACAGAGTGATTTTAAACGCCCTCGTGCCCGTTGCCACCAGCCTTGAATATTCCACCGCCCTTGCCTCCTTTACAAGCGGACGCGGCGCTATGAGCGTGAAGCTTGACTCCTACCGCGAATGTCCCTTAGAGCTTGGCAAAACCACAAAACGCCGCAACGTTGATCCCCTTGACACAAGCAAGTACATTCTTGCTGCACGCAGCGCCCTTGAAGGCGGAATATTTGATTTATAAAAAATTGAGCTGAGTTTTTACACTCAGCTCTTTATTTTACATTACTATTCTTTCGTAATTTCCGCTGTGCCGTCAGCGTAAACTTTTATCTGTACTCTTTCCCAAGTATCTACCTTCTCGGTAGGAGTGTAGGAGAAATTGAAACGCCAACATTTTTCTTTGTCCAAAAACAGCCCATCATAACTATCGTACTCAGGCGACTTCTGCCGGCATAACAGCTTATAAGCCACGTCCAACGCCTCGTCATAGCTGATTATATCCTTGCTGATAACAAGGGTTGTGAAGATATTTTCAACCACGTCCTTGTATTCATCATACCACTTATGTGCGCCGTAGCTTACAATATCGTAATTTCCGGCAACGTCTGATATATTTATATAATCCCAGTTGCCGTAAGAGCCGTAGGTAGCTGCGCTTATTTTGTAAGGTCCTGCACTTAAAGCTTCGGTTGTAAGTCCCGTACCGCATATTCCGTAGGTATTGCAGTAGGCAATGGCAATAGAGCCCTCCTGACCCTTGGGACGGATTTTCAGTGCAAACACACACTCATATATCCGGGAGCATTTTCTTTCCACCTCGTACTCCCAATCAGGGGGAAGCTTAAGGGAAATACTCTGCAAGCCTTCGTTATAATAAACCTCCTGCCAGCCTGAGGTATCAAGGGTAATACCGTTTTTCTCCCTTAAAATATCGTCCACAAAGCCTTTTTCAATTAAAGGCTCCAGCATATCGTCGGGAATATCATTTACCGTGCCTTCCTCAATAAGCTTACAATCCTTGAACCTTAAATAATGGCCGTTATTGCCGCTAAAATCTGCTTCACCAATAATCAAAACCAGGTCGCCCGTTGTAAGCTTATCTGTAAGGTAATGCTTTTCGTCATACCATTTAATGGCAACGGGCTTATTTTCATAGTTATAGAAAACCGTTCCGTCGTCACTTACAATACACCTTGAAACTACAGCCTTTAAGCCCTTTTCCTCAGCCTCTTTTATAAGGGCGTCCACGTCGGGCTTTGCCTGTGAACAACCGCTGAGTAAGAATACCGAAATAAGTAAACTCATTATCAGAATATATATTATTGATTTTTTCATTGTTGCTCCTTTCGCTTTATCCGCACTTATTTAGAACACTTTCCATTACTATATTTCCCTGAAGGTCAACGAAGAAATAATAATACGTTTCAGAATATGGATCAATTAAGGAGATAGTTACGTACCAGCGTTCATTTTCAGGCTCGTATTTTGCCGTAATACTGTCATATTCGTTATTATAACGCTCTAAGGCTACGGCTATTGCCTCCGCTTTATTCATAATGCCCTTGCCGAAAACAGCATCCGTAAGTATTTTTTCAGCCTCATCCTTATAAGCTGTAAGCCATGGCAGATCCTTTCCGTAAGCAATATAGGTACCTGTAAAGCCATCGAAAACTATAAAATCCCAGATATCCTTATTCTTACCGTAATGTGTGCTTCCCGATTTTTCGCCTAATAAAATTTCCCCACCGTTTAAAAATCTTTCATTGGTCACTTTGCGGGCGTAACTGCAATAGATGATATCCAAAAAGCCTTCCTGGTTTTCAGGTTTTATACCTATGGAGAAAATTTCCGAGGTACTCTCCTCACCCTTTTCGTCTATTTCATAGGTCCAGTTTTCAGGGAGGCTTAACTCTACTGCACCGTTTTCCTTGCTGTAAGTTACCGTTTCCGTCTTATCAGCAGCACAGCCGCTGAAGGTAAATACCGCTACAGCCAGCAGTAAAGAAAACACAGCAATATATTTTTTAATTTTCATCCTAAACGCCTCCTATCCTTCTTTTCATTTATATATTATCATATTGTATAGTATTTGTAAATAGGTATTGCTTTATTTTGCAAAAAATTATGTGGTTTTGTTTCACCGGATACCCTCATTTATGTTCTGAACCCTATATATTTTTACAAAAAACTGTGATATAATTAATTTATCGTAATCAAATCCTCGTTTTTGGAAAGGAATATATTATGAACAACAGAGAAAGAGCAATGAACCTTTTGCACTATAAACCCGTTGACCGCCTGCCTGCAGTTCATTTCGGCTATTGGAGTGAGCTTTTAATGGAATGGGCGCAGCAGGGCAAGATACCTATGGAGCTTGCTGTGAAGGGCAACCATGACGGCAGTAAGGAAGATGAAGAACTGGACAAGCTTATCGGCTGGGACTTTAACTGGTTCCGCTGTGCAGGCGGTGATATAGGCCTCAGACCCGGATTTGGCAATACGGTACTTGAAGTTCTTCCCGACGGTACAAAGCGCGTGCAGAATAACGATGGCCTTATTGAAAGAATCAAGCCCGGTGTTACCTCCATTCCCTCTGAGGACGGCTACCTTTTAACAGGCAGAGAGGCTTTCGAAACTCTTTACAAACCAAAAATGCAGTTTACTATGGACAGAGTAAACCTTGAGTACTTTAAAAACTTTAACGAAACAAGAAGATGGGATGTTCCCGTTGGACTTAACCTTGGCAGCGTTCTTGGCAGAATACGTGATATGTGTTCCGTTGTAGGTATGAGCTACTTGATTTATGATGACGACGAGGAGCTTTTTGCAGAGATAGTTGATACCTTTGCTGATATGCAGTATAAATGCGCCGAGGCAATTTTACAGACAGGCGCTAAGTTTGACTTTGCTCACTTCTGGGAGGACATCTGCTTTAAGAACGGACCCCTGGTTTCCCCTGAAATATTTGACGAGCTTTGCGCAAAGCACTACAAAAAGAGAACCGACCTCTGCCACAAATACGGCATTGATATTATTTCCCTTGACTGTGACGGCGTAACCGAAAAGCTCCTTCCCACTTGGTACAACAACGGCGTTAACACAATGTTCCCCATTGAAATAGGTGTTTGGGGCGACCAGTTCGAGCCTGCAAGAAACAAATTCGGCAAGGGAATGCTTGGTATTGGCGGTATGGACAAGACAGCCCTCAGAAAAGATAAGGCCGCCGTTGACAAGGAGCTTGAAAGAATGAAGCGCTTAGCTTCCCTGGGCGGTTTTATACCCTGCCCTGACCACCGTTTAATGCCCGGTACAAAATTTGAACTTGTTCAGTACTATGCGGATGAGATTAAGAAAATAAAAATTTAAAGCTTTATTCGGTGATATATGACAGAACAGCAGGAATTTTACAGCAAAATTATACATAAAGAAAATTTAATAGACGCCCTGTACATTCCGGAGCTGGGTCTTTCTCACCTTAAAGTAACCGACTATGTGGAAATAAGCCTTGTCACCGAAGGAAACGGTATTCTCCGTGTATTGGGCGAAGTTTTAGAATGCCGAGCAGGAGATATGTACATTATCGGAAAAGGCATACCCCACAGTTATTTTGCCGCGGATATAAACAACAAACCAAAAGTAGTGATACTTTCCTTCAGCGTTGAGGATTGCCTGAGCGGTGAATACGCGGACGATGCAAGCAACAACTACTGCTACGGAGTTTTCCGAGACAAGGCACCTATATCCTATGCAATGCTTTCCTCAAATGCTTTCGGAAGGGTTACAAATATTCTTGAAAATATTAAGAATGAATTAAATTCAAAGAAAAACCGATGGGAAATTGCCGTGGAATCATACCTGACCTTGATTTTGATTACTGTCAGCAGGTATATAAATTTAGCTCAGACCCAAATGTCTATTCGCTCCAAGGAATGGTCCACTGTCTCCGCTGCTATGCGTGAAATTATAAACAACTGCAGCGACAGCGAAATGACCCTCGAATCCATAGCAAACTGCCTTTATATCAGCAAGTCAAGACTCAGCAGACTTTTCCAGAAGGAAATAGGTGAAAGCTTCCTTGATTACGTCAGAAACGTCCGAATCAGCCGTGCCTGTTCACTTTTGAAGGACACCACCCTTACCAACGAGGAGATAGTAAGAAGCTGCGGCTTAAAGGACATCCCCTCCTTCTATAAAGTCTTTAAGGCTACAATGAACCAAACCCCGTACCAGTACCGAATGTCCCATACAGGCTTTAATAAATTAAGTAAGGAAGCTGCTGCCACCAGCATTCTTAACGATATATGTGACAATATGCAGATAGGCAAAACAAAGAACGTTAAAAACCTTGTTGAGCTTGCCATTAAAGCCGGCATACCGCCTAAAACAATACTTAACGACGGTCTTTTGCGCGGTATGAACATTGTGGGAGCTAAATTCAAAAGGAATGAGGTCTACGTTCCCGAGGTACTTTTGGCGGCAAGAAGTATGAATGAATCCATCGCCATCTTAAAGTCAGAATTCAGCGAAAACTTTACCGAGTTCAAAGGAAGAGTCTGCATAGGTACCGTACAGGGCGACCTTCACGATATCGGTAAAAACCTTGTAAAAATGATGATGGAATCCCGCGGCTTGGAGGTAATTGACCTGGGCGTTGACGTTTCACCCGAAACTTACATAAACACAGCCATAGAAAAGAAATGCAGCGTTATATGCTGTTCTGCCCTGCTTACCACTACAATGCCCGTTATGCAGGAAATTGTAAAGCTTGCCGAAATACACAATATTCGTTCGGAAGTTAAAATTATGATAGGCGGCGCACCGGTTACAGAGGATTTCTGCAAGAAAATCGGCGCTGATTACTACACTCAGGACGCAACCGCTGCCGCTGATACTGCTTTTAAAATATGTACTGAATTATTAAAATTAAAGGAGTAAACTGTTATGACAAACCGTGAAAAATTTATTAATTACGTAAAAAACGGCGGTAAGGAATTTATCTGCTCGCCTCAGATAGGCGCAGGCGCAGGTTTTGACACAATGCTGGCAGGCAAAACCTGGATGTCCCACACCACCATGCAGGATACCGTAAACGCCACAAAGCTATTTGATATGGTACCACTTTTCAATTTTGGTATTCCGGCGCTCTCTTCCCTTACTGAGGAATTCAAAGAGGAAAGCACTGTTACAATTTCCCATGGCGGTAAGCGCCGCACTGTAGATACAGTCTTCTCCTGTAAAAGGGGTACACTTCGCTCTAAAATGATAGAGGAAGAAATGAAAGGCTGCTGTCCTGTTGAATTCTTCGTTAAAGACGAAGAGGACCTTGACGTTCTTGAATATTTTCTTGATGCGCTTTTGGAGGTTAAGGACTTCAGCAAAATCACAGAGAGCGTAAAAGGAAGCCGTGCTTCAATAGGTGAAGATTACGTTATGGACGTTCAGTGGTGCACACAGCCCTACGAGCTTTTAGGCTTCCCCAGCACTATGGACACAGCTATCCTTGCAATGGAAGCTGAGGACCAATTCCGACGTATAATGGATAAAATCTTAAAGCTTGATGAAAAGCTTATCCCTGCCGTTGCAAAGGGCGGTACCGACTTTGTTTTCTTAGGCGGTCCCGGCAGCGAGATGATCTCCCCTACTTATTACGAGGAATTTATGGTTCCTTACTCCAAGCTTGTTACCGACCTTGCCCATAAGAACGGACTTTTGGTTTACACACACATCTGCTCACCTATTGAGCCTATGCTTACAATGGGCTACTACAACCAGATGGGCATTGACCTTTTCGAGACTCTCTCACCCTATCCGGTAGGTAACGTAAAGAGTATTGAAGATGCTTTTAGCAAGCTAAGCCCCGAAATTTGCACAAGGGGCAACATTGGTCTTGATTCGCTATTAAAAGAAACACCTGAGCAGATTTACGAAAAAGCCTGGCATATTCTTGAAATGGCTAAGAAAATGGGCAGAAAGCACATTGTTGCCGCTTCCGACTATATGTTCTACGATACTAAGGTCGAAAACGTTCATGCTATGTGCAGAGCAACAAAAGACTTCAACGAACAAAATAAATAATATTTCCAAGGAGAGCTTTTAAAGTTCTCCTTTTATCTTTATTTAAAAATAACTTTTCAAAATCAAAAGCTTATGTTATAATTAATTTAAATGTTATAAAAATAACAACATCAAAAGAAAGGGTTTTTACTATGAAAATTACAAACGACATTATATATATTGGTGTTAACGACCATGATATAGACCTTTTCGAGGGTCAGTACGTTGTACCCAACGGTATGGCATACAACTCCTATGCAATTATGGACGAGAAAATTGCCATTATGGACACAGTTGACGCAAGGTTCACACACCAATGGATAGATAATATTCAGAATGCTCTCGAAGGCAGAAAGCCCGATTACCTTGTCATCCAGCACATGGAGCCTGACCACAGCGCCAATATTTTAAACTTCATTAAAGCCTACCCCGAAACAACCGTAGTTTCTTCTCAGAAGGCATTTGTTATGATGCAGAACTTCTTCGGTACTGATTTTGCGGAAAATCGCATTGTTGTAGGTGAAGGCTCCACCTTAAGCTTAGGCAAACACAGCCTTACTTTCGTAACAGCACCTATGGTTCACTGGCCTGAAGTTATTGTTACTTACGACAGCCTTGACAAGGTATTATTCTCTGCTGACGGCTTCGGTAAGTTTGGTGCTTTGGATGCTGATGAGGATTGGGCTTGCGAAGCAAGGCGCTACTATATCGGTATTGTTGGCAAGTACGGCGCTCAGGTTCAGGCACTTTTAAAGAAGGCTGCAACCCTTGATATTGCTAAAATCTGCCCCTTACACGGCCCCATTCTTACAGAAAACCTTGGTTATTATTTAGACCTTTACAACACCTGGTCAAGCTATCAGCCTGAAAGCGAAGGCATTGTAATTGCTTACACCTCCGTTTACGGCAACACAAAGAAGGCTGTTATGCTTCTTGCTGAAAAGCTTAAGGCTAAGGGCTGCCCCAAGGTAGTTGTTACCGACTTAGCAAGAAGCGATATGGCAGAAGCTGTGGAGGACGCATTCCGTTACAACAAACTTGTTCTTGCCACAACAACCTATAACGCTGAAATTTTCCCCTTTATGCGCGAATTTATCAACCACCTTACCGAGCGCAACTACCAGAACCGCACCGTTGCATTAATTGAAAACGGTAGCTGGGCACCTATGGCTGCAAAGGTTATGAAGGGTATGTTCGAAAAGAGCAAGAATATCACTTTTACAGATACAACGGTTAAAATCCTCTCCGCATTAAATGACGAAAGCACAGCACAGCTTGAAGCTTTGGCAGAGGAGCTTTGCGGTGACTATCTTGCTATGGAAAACTCTACAGCAAACAAAAATGACCTTACCGCTCTTTTCAACATTGGCTACGGCCTTTACGTTGTAACTTGTAATGACGGCAAAAAGGATAACGGCCTTATTGTCAACACAGTTTCTCAGGTTACAAACACTCCCAACAGAATCGCTGTTACCATCAACAAGGAAAACTACAGCCACCACGTAATCAAGCAGACAGGCAAAATGAACATCAACTGCCTTAATACCGACGCTCCTTTTGCTGTATTTGAGAAGTTTGGCTTTGTAAGCGGCAGAAACGTCAATAAGTTTGAAGGCTGCGAAGCTCTTTATTCCGATAACGGTCTTGTGTTCTTACCCCGCTATATTAACTCCTTTATGTCCTTAAAGGTTGAGCAGTACGTGGACCTTGACACTCACGGTATGTTTATCTGCTCCGTTACCGAGGCAAGAGTTATCAACAACACCGAATCTATGACCTACGCTTACTACCACGCAAACGTTAAACCCAAGCCAAACGCAAGCAAAGGCTATGTATGTAAAATTTGCGGTTACGTTTACGAGGGTGACGTTCTTCCCGAGGACTTCATCTGTCCCCTTTGTAAACACCCTGCATCCGACTTCGAAGCTGTAAAATGATTTCTAACCAAATAAAATACCCGAGTGCTTAAAACACTCGGGTTAAATTTTTGCTGTGGTATTTATTTTAATGAACTGTAGAAGCCTATGCCCTGGTACTCCCAGCCTTCCGCAATCAGGATATCCCTTTCCTCTTCGCTTCCGGTAAAGTGGTATGCACCGCAACTTGCGTTGGGGTTATGCAGGCGGTACTGGGGAATTTCATCCTCACCTGCCGAGTTAAAGGCAACTCCTTCGTAATTCCAATTTTCGGAGAGAAGCTTTTCTTTCTCAGCCTCGTCCATTGTGTAAAGGTGCTCGCCCGTAATGGGTTCGTAAAGTCTGTAGACAGGTTTGCCCGTAACGGGGAAGTTAAATCCAACACCCTCGTAATTCCAGCCTAAGGAGCTTAAATAGTCCCTTTCATTTTTACTTCCGGTGTAAAAATGCTCACCGCTGTTTACGTTATAAAGTCTGTACATAGGAACTGTGCCCGTAGTTATGCCTGCAAATTCATCCTCATACTCAGGAGGTGTGGGCACGGGAGTGGGAGTTGGCGTAGGAGTTGGTGTGGGTGTAGGCGTTGGAGTAGGTGTGGCCTCAGGCTCCTTTTCTGTTTCAATCGGGATAATATACGCTGTGGAAATATATCCGACTGTACCGTCAAATTCCACCTTATACCAGAAAAGATTATACCTTTCAATAAGCTTAACCTTGGTATCCTTGGGGATTTTTGTGACTATATCGTAAGATTTACCTGCGCCGCTTCGAAGGTTTACTTCCGTATTGGTAATAAATTCAGTAAACTTATCCTCAAATTTCGGAGCTTCGTTACTTGCATCCAGCTTAATAAGCAGGTAAACCGCTGTACTTTCGGTTATTTTGGTTATATCATTACCCTTTGCGTTCTTTGTGGTGCTGTGCCAGAATTTATCGTCACTGCTGCTATCACCCCAGAAAAAACCGATGTGATTATCTTCGCCGTAGTCAAGTCCGTAGGGACTGTTCACGTACATTAAAATTATATCGCCTTTAGCGCATTTTCCGCTACTAAGCATCTCGCTCTTGCTTTCAAAAGCATAGGCAACAAGGTCTGCCTCCCTTACAAGCTCGTAGTAGTTGGAAGCCTTGGAAATTAAATCATAGGGAAGACTTCCCGTAGCTGTAGCGTGGGAGCTTGAACGCTTTATATACTGAATGGCAGCTTCACCGTTAAATCCGCACTTTCTTAACACATAGCAAACAAAGCCGCAACAGTTCATGGATACGCTTCCGTTATATATAGGATCACCGTAAGGGGACTGCCAGTCACTTCTGTGGTAGGGTGTGCCGATGTAATAGCCGTCATTTTGGTGCTCAGTAAGCTCTGCCACCACCTTTTCACGGGTAATGGTGCCTAAAAAGCTGTCGGTAAGGTAATTGGTACCGCCCTTTATTTCACTTTCAACTTCGCTTATATCCGTCTGGTACAATGGCATTATGCTGTAATCATCCTCTGCATAAACCGAAAACACAGATAAAAGCATTAAAACACATAGAAAAAATGATATAACTTTCTTCATTTACATAATCTCCCACTTTGAGTTTGATAGTTATTATATAAAACAAATGCATCCATTCAGCATCAAATTACTGAATTTCAAGTGAATTTTCAAATTGTTTTCCGATTTTTTATTTTATCACTGTAGTTTTTCCTAATCAATACTTTTCTTGCCAAGACATAAGATTTTTTCTCCTTTTATTAGTTTCATTTGACACAGAATTATTTAAATGTTATAATCTATTTAGTAAAAGCGGAAAGGAAGATAAGCAATTATGAAATTTTTAGGCGTTGATTTTGATTATTATTTTGAAAATTACCCCGATAAAAACGGCAAATTCGGTAAATACGGCGGCTGCTTAGGTGAGCTTCCTGAGAGCGTTCTTAACGAAATGGCTGAAAGCTACAAGGAAATGCTTGTTTCCGAAGAGTTTAAAACAATGCAGGAAAGAATGAAAAGATGGCGTAACGCTATGCCTTCTCCCTTTGTTCTGTTAAATGAATTCTCCGACGGCGACGTAAAGATTTACGCTAAGCTTAAAAGAAGCAACAGCCTTGGTGCAACTCCTTGTAACGGTCAGGCTTTCCTTGCTAAATATATGGATAAATCCCGCATAGTAGCTTCTGCTGAGGACGGCGTTGCAGCTGTTTCTTCTTCCGGATTTTCAAGAATCCCCTGCGAGGTTATCGTTAACCCTGAAATTTCAGGCAGAATGTTCATCTCCAAAATCAAGGTTATGGGCGGCTACGTAATTGAAACTGACGGCGACCCCAGGGAAGTAGCTTTAAAAATAGCTAATGAGGACAGCGAGAACACCTTCTTATACCAGAGCAGTGCCATAAGCTCTCATCCCTACCCCACAATTATCCGTGATTACACAAAGCAGGCAGGTACCGAAGCCTTCAAGCAGTACTTTGAGCTTGAAAAGGAGCTTCCCACAGCGGTAATTACAGCCGCAGGCAAGGGCGAAGCTTCCGTAGGCTTTATAAGCGCATTTACAAATATCTTTACTGATATCGTTGCAGTTAACCCCGAGGGCGAAATTCCCGAGCTTATGTTCTTAAATGACCTTGAAAGAATTAGGTTTGCTGAGGCTGATGAAGCTGAGGCTGTAAAAATCAAGGACAGACTTAAAAAGCTTGAAGGCATTAAAACCGACCTTAAGGGTGCGGCAGCTTTAGCTTATGCTGTTAAATACGCTGAAAAGCTTGAAAAGGGTAATATAATTGTTAACCTTTAAAATATAAAAAACAGAGGAGCCAACCATTCAGGTTAGCTCCTTTTGATTTTATATAACTGTTTTTCCTTGGTAAAAATAAAGTGAAAAAGCAATAATCAACTGTCCCGGCCAATAGGTATAGCAGCAAACAGTACTTGCAAAATTCTTTTCACCGGAAAAAATACTTAAAAGCAGCATAAAGTCCGAAACGTAGAAAAGAAGACAGCCGATAAAAAGTATGATTTCCATAGCTTTTCCTGTGCTTACTGCATTCATCAAAGCCTTTGAAAGCATCAATGAAATAATCAATGTATAAACAATAACTATAATAAACATCAATTTGGAGCCATAATCGTAAATCGGCAACAGCACAAGGGTAAGGGACAAAGCAAGTATACATAGCAATGCGGCAAGGTCCTTTACCTGCATTTTATTAAGAACCAAAAAGGCCCCGAAATACAAAAGGTGTCCTGCAGCAAATATGGCAGCGCCTGCAATAAAGTTAAAATTCAGCACCACGTCCGCCGTCATACCGAAAATCAAGCCGCAGGTTATTAATAGCGGGAAAAGCACACCGTCCTTTTTATTTACCAGACAGTAAACCAGGTTCACTATTCCCAACAGCACAAATATTAAGCTGCAGAAACCCTTCATTTTATATCCGCCTATGTAATTTCGGTAAACGTGAAGCACAACAAACTGCGCCGCTATAAAAAAGCAATTCAGTGAAATAAACAAGCCTTTCATCAACTGAAATAACCTCCCCTTATTGCAAAAAAGGCTAAAAATATATGAATTATCAGGAAGAGCGGAACAAGTAAAGTGAATTTTAATTTCTGTGTTTTATGCCTGAATATGAGCATTGAAAGGAAGGCACCCAAAGCACCGCCTATAAAAGCTAAGAATAAAAGCATAGCTTCGCTTATTCGCCACAAGTTCTTTTTTGCTCTGTTCTTGTCCACGGCGAAAATAACAAAGGAAAGCACATTAATAAAAACAAGGTATAAAATTATAAACTCTTTTTCCATTATTATTCGCTTAAAAGTTTATCGTAAATTCTTGTAGACCAAAGGCTGTCCTCGTGGGGTACCACAGGACTTTCACATAAACCTTCCCTTATACATCTTGCAGCTTCCTCAACCTGATAGATAAAGCCGTTTACGTTTACCCCCTGCTTTCTTTCATCAGGGTCAACAAACTCCTCTATTAAATTGTGGTTAGAATCATAAAGGTAAACTCTGTCCGCAAAGGGAAGTCTGTCGGCTTTAATATAGCCCTTGGTACCGTTAAAGGAAACAAGGAAGGGCATATTGCAGTAAAGGTTGCAGGTAAGGCTCACAATGGCATCGTCATATAATAAAGCGTAGTGGTCAATCATATCCACGCCCGTTTCACCGCGCTTGCATAAGGTTTTAACCTCCAAAGGCTTCTTACCAATTACGTAGTCGGTTGTTAAAAGAGCATATACACCTATGTCCCAGGCAGCACCGCCAGCTAAATCAGGGTTAATAAGCCTGTGCTTGGGGTCGTGGCTTGCCTCAAAGCCCCAGGAAAGGTTACCCGTAACAAGCCTGCCGATTTTGCCCTCTTTAATCCATTCCTTTACTTTCTTAACAGCAGGGTTGTGGCGGCTCCACATAGCTTCCATTAATAAAAGTCCCTTCTCCTGACTTAAGCTGATTACATCCAGGGCTTCTTTTTCGGAAAGAACCATAGCCTTTTCGCAAAGTACGTGCTTACCGTGGTTTAGAGCCTCAATAATAATATCATGGTGGAAATTATGTGTAGTTGAAAGGTAGATTGCTTCAACTTCGGGATTATTGTAAACCTCTTCGTAACTTCCGTAAGAAGGGATACCGTGCTTTTCGGCAAAAGCTTTTGCTTTTTCCATATCCTTGGAAGCTACCATAATTATCTCTGCCTTATCTGTGTTATTCACAGCCTTTACAAACTGCTGTGCTATACCGCCTGCACCTATAATGGCAAATTTTACGGGTTTCATTCCATTTCCTTCTTTCTTTCAAATCAAAGAGCAATTTCCTCTTTCTTCTCAGCGGACTGATATAAATAATCAAGAAGCTTTGCACTTTCAAGAATATTGTCAATGTGATTTCTGTTCTTTACGCCTGTAAGGGTTGACTCAACAAAAGCCTTATCCTCGCATAAATACATATCGGGAATATCGTAATCAAAGGTAACTGTCTCTAAGGTGTCGCCCATATAAACTTCAAACTTCTTGCCATAAATGAGTCTTGCGCCGCACTTGTCACCAAGGAAGTCGATAAACATCTCGTCCTTATCAATGTTCTGTGCCCAGGCACCGTTAAAGGAGATACTTGCCTTGTCGGTACGGATGTGACCTGCTATGAAATCCTCAACGTCATTTACGCCGTTTTCTGTGTCAGCTGTGTCCTCTGCCCACATACTTCTGTATTTATATGACTTCATATCCTTTGCCATCTCGCTGTAAGCATCGGCTGTTAAGGTCTTAAGCTTTGCGCCGCCTAAAATATAAAGGATAAGGTCTAAGAAATGAACGCCCCAGTCAATAAGAGCACCGCCGCCGGACTGCTCCTTGGTTGTGAAAGCGCCGCCAAGACCGGGAATACTTCTGAAATTTCTGAATGAACAGTAAACGTGGTATAAATTACCGAATTTACCCTGGCGGTTCATCTCTTCAAGCATTTCAACGGACTTATGGTAGCGGTTGCAAACGCCTATGTTAAGCATTTTGCCTGCTTTGTTTGCTGCCTCAGCCATTTCGCAGGAAAGAGCATAGTTGACTGTAATGGGCTTTTCGCAGAATACGTGCTTGTTTGCCTTTAAAGCATCCATTGTAACTGTGTAGTGAGCGAAGTTGGGAGTAAGTACGTAAACAAGGTCAACCTCCCCGTCAGCCAAAGCCACCTTATAATCGGTTATAACATTTTCGATTTTGTCGAATTTTTCCTTGGCAAGCTGAGCCTTGCTTTCAATAAGGTCGCAGGCATACTTTACCCTTATGTTATCCATCTGCTGGAAAGCAGGCAAGTGAGCGTTGTTGGCAATTCTTCCGCAGCCAACCACAGCAATAACAACTTTATTATTAATATCCATTTTTTACCTCCGAAAATTAATATCCGAAATTTTCAAATCCATTATAATATAAACCTAAGCTTAAAGCAAACTTTTTTTCTTTAGAAAGCATGCTGACAAAAGAAATTTATCCAACACCACAGAGATTAAAACCATAAGCTTCTTACAAAATGCGGCAAAATGGCTAATAGATTAGTAATATTTTGACAATTTACTGTGTATTTATACAAAGTTAAAAAATAAACAAACTTTCTCTTGTATTCTTCACTTTAAAGCACTATAATACTATTGTATTTCGCGGTGACGATAACACCGTGGCATAAGCTTAAATATAAGCTTTGAAATTCTTTGGAGAATCCCGTTAAGTCGGGTGCCGAAGGGGCTAAACTCTCTCAGGCAAAAGGACAAAGGTTTGTATCTTTAGTTGCTTTTGGGAGTCGGTTTTGCCGATTCCCATTTTTTAATTTTTGGAGGTATATGAAATGAGAGTTAATGACCGTCACGTATCTTTCTACTATGAAAACGATATGGACATGGGTACAATTGAAATTGACCCTAAGAAAACCGCGCTTCTTATAATTGACATGCAGCACGTGTTCATAACACGTCCTGAGAGAAGCGAAAATCCCACAGAAGCTGAGCTTAAGGAAATTGCCCGTTGGGAGCCTTTCTACAGCAAAATTGACGAGGTTGTTGTTCCCAACAACGCAAAAATCTTAAAGGCATTCCGTGAGAAGGGCATTGAAGTTGCTTTTGCTAAAATTCAGTGTCAGAAGAAAAACGGCGCCGACCGTTCCCTTGACCAGAAGGCTACAGGCTACAACGAGCTTTTACTCCCTCCCGGTACACCCAGCGCAGAAATAGTTCCCGAGCTTGCACCTATGGAGGATGAGATTGTTGTAACAAAAACAACAGACAGTGCTTTAGCCGGCACACCCCTTCGCCTTTGGTTCCAGAATATGGGCATTGACACAGTTGTTTGCACCGGTGTTCTTACCGACCAGTGCGTTTCAGGTACTGTAAGAAGCCTTGCTGACGAGAGCTTTAAGGTTTGGCTTATAGAGGATGCCTGCATGGCTTCCACACAGAAGATTCAGGACAACGAGCTTGAAATCCTCAACAACATCTACTGCCACGTTATTAACACAGAAGAATTGCTTGATGCAATTAATAAATAATATAATTGAAAGGTTTTAATTATGGATAACAAACAACCCTCTTTAAAGAAAAGCTTGAGCTTTATCTCAATGATCTCCATTGCGTCCGGCGCTGTTATCGGCGGCTGGCTTGCAGAAGCTCCCACCTGGTTTGGTATGACAGGTGCAGGCGCAGCACTTATCTTCCCCGTTTTAGCACTTTGCCTTATTCCCGTTGGTCTTATTTTCGCTGAGCTTACAGGTATGCTCCCCTTCGCAGGCTCTGTAGACGTATGGGCAACAAACGCATTCGGTCACAAGGTTGGCTTCACAACACAGTGGATGATGTTCCTTGTTCAGGTTGTTGAGCCTGCTATGATGGCATTCATCTTTATCACAGCTGCAGGCCACTTCTTCCCCGCTTTGGAAATTCCTCCTATGATTCAGATGTTCATAGCTATAGGCACAGCTCTTATCTGGTACGTAATTTCCAACTTCAACATTGACATTTTAGGTAAGCTTGCTAACATATTCTTCTTTGCAATGGTAGCAATGTCCCTTATCGTTAGCTGTTCACTCTACTTCAGCGGTCACTGGAATATCGCTAACCTCACAGCAGTTTCCGAGGAAGGCGCTAAGGAAGGCTTAACAGGCGGTTTATTCCCCATGGGCTTCGGCGGTATCTTCCTTGCTATGGCAGCCTTCTCCTTAAAATTCATCGGCTTTGAAATGACACCCTCCATGATCGAGGAAACAACCTTCCCCAGAAGCAAGATGTGGAAAGTTATCCTCTCCGCTTTAATCGTACCCGCTTTACTTTACCTTGTAGTTGTATTCGCTATCGGCGGTATGGCTCCCTATGACACAATCGCAGCTATGAGCATGCCCGAGCCTGAGCTTGTTGCTATGTATAACCTTATGCCCATCCTCGGTTACATCGCAGTTATCTCCGGTGTTCTCCACGCATTCACAACACTTATGGGCTTCTGGACATCCTCTGCACGTGTTCTTTACGGTGCAGCTGAAATGAACCAGCTTCCCAAGGCATTCAGCAAGGTTAACAAGCACGGTCAGCCCGTTCTTTCCAACACAGTTGTATTCCTTTTCACAGTATTCTTCTGCATCTTCACAGCACACAGCGAGAACAGCTGGGTTAACTTCGTATATGCAATGAGCAACGTTGCAGCAGGTTTCGTATACTTTATGTGCTGCTTAAGCTTCCTTGTACTTCGCTTTAAGCACCCTGAGTGGAACCGTCCCTACAAGGTTCCCTGCGCTACACTCCTCTCCATTCTCGGTATGCTTATCTCCCTTTGGGTAATTATCGGCTCCTGCATGATGATGGATATGGGCGGCTGGATCGCATTCATTATCTTCTGTGCAGTTGGTATTGCAATGTATATCGGTATGTCCTTCTACAGAAAGAAGAAGGGTATTGAGCTTAAGAACTTCACACCCGACGATATCAAGGACGAAGAATAATTAATTAAATCACTAAGCACGGCGTAGCAAAACTATGCCGTGTTTTTTGTTGCAATCAGCATATTAACTGTGCTATACTGAAATCACAAAACAAAGGAGGCAATAAAATGTATAAGGATATTTTAGGAAACAATTACGCAAAGCTTGCTTTTCATTTACATACAACACTTACCGACGGTCAGAAAACCCCCGAGGAAGTAGCTAAAATATATAAGGCCGACGGCTTCGATGCCATTGCTTTGACCGACCATTGGGTTTACGGCAAGGAGCAGACCCTTTGCGGTCTCCCCATACTTTCAGGCTGCGAGTATAACTTAGGCGGCGGTGACACAAGTGTGGACGTTATGCACATCGTTGGCGTAATGACAAAGTACGCCCCTGAGCTTGAAAGGAAAACCGCCACCCGTCAGGAAGTAATTGACAAAATAAACGCTGCAGGCGGTATAGCAATTTTTGCCCACCCTGCCTGGTCGGTAAACACCTTAGAGGATGCGAAAGCATTGGAAGGATTTACGGGTGTGGAGATATACAACACCACCTCCGAATGGGGCGAGAACCTGCGCGCTTACTCCGATTACTACGTTGATATGTGTGCAAACGCAGGTATTTACTACGGTATAATGGCTACTGACGACGCCCACCGCTATATTGATGACGACAGAAAGGGTTTCCTTTACGTTATGTGTGAAGCGCCTGAGCGTGAAAAAATCCTTGAAGCCATTAAAAAGGGCGATTACTGCGCCTCCCAGGGACCCATCCTCCACGTTAAAAGGGACGGCAACAAGCTTATTGTCGATACCACTCCCGTAAGCAAAATAGGTACGGTAAGTAACGCCGCCTGGCTGCCTGACCGTGTTATCCGCGGCGAAAACCTCACTCACTTTGAGTATGAAATAAGAAGCATCGAAAAATGGGTGCGCGTGGAAGTAACCGACAATGAGGGCAAAAAAGCCTGGAGCAATATTTTCACAACAGATTAATGATACTAAAAAACAGAGGCAACTTCCCTAAGGAGGCTGCCTCTGTCACTTTCCAATTATTTCAGAAAAAATTTCAAAATTACTGTGAGGTTTTAAGCCTTACATACGTGTAATAGGTGAAAAGGGAAAGAAGCCGCGGTTCTTCCCAAAACGAAACAAAAAAATATTAAAGAAAGGAGTCATGCCATGGAAAACGGTGCAAGTAGCTACCGCCGTTTTCGCGAAGATGGTGACGATGAGGGTTTAGCGGAAATAATCAGAAACTATAAAGACGGGCTGATTTTTTACCTTAATAGCCTGGTAAACAATATCCGTGTAGCGGAAGAGCTTACCATCGATACCTTCGTGCTTTTGGGCACCAAAAAGCCCAAAGACAAAGGCAAGGGCTCTTTCAAAACCTGGCTTTATACCATAGCCAGAAACCTTACTCTCGATTACCTGCGAAAAGAGAAAAGGCGTAAGCAAAAAGAAATATCTCTCGAGGAGGTACCGGAGATTTTAAGGGACGAACGCTCCCTTGAAAACTCCTACATCAAAGAGGAGGAAAGAATAATGCTCCACAGAGCAATGCGGAAATTAAAACCTGAGTATAAGGAGGTGCTGTGGCTGATATATTTTGAAGATTTAAGCCGCAGCGAAATAGCCTTAATGTTAAAAAAATCTGCCCACAATATAGAAACTCTTGCTTACCGCGCCCGCAAGTCACTTAAAGAAATTCTTGAAAAGGAGGGATTCACCTATGAAAACCTCTGACGAGATGACCGAAATAGTCTTCCGAAAAATGGCAATAAACGAATTAAAAATGAAAGAAAGAAGGCGTAAAATCCTACGTACCGCAGTCCCCCTGATGCTCCTCCTCGTCGTGGCTGCCGTAAGCTTCGGAGTGTGGGTATCGTATAATCCGGAAGTCATAAAGCAAAGTTTTTTTAACGATAAACAAGGTTACCTCACCGTAGAAAACCCGGATATGGAAATTGATTTGGAACTTAATTGTCAGGTATCAATGAATTTAGATGAAATGATCGAAAGAGCTGACGTTATAGCTCGCGGAAAACTATTTAACAGAAAGGAGGAAGGAAGTGACAATTTAGTAAATACAAATAATGCGCCCTTAAGCGCAACGGAAGGAGTTGAGTATAAAGAATCCATTGGTGGTTTGTACGATTTTAAAATTTCTGAAGTTTTAAAAGGAGACGTTAATAATAACATTATAGTGTATAAAGATTACAGTGATATTTATTCCTATAACGGTTATGAATTCACCTACGTAAATCCGCTGTATTTCAATCATTATACAGGCAAAGAATACGTCCTGTTTTTAAACAAAGATGAATCCGAAGAATATTATATCTTTGCTTCAGAGCCTAACACTCTCCTTGTAGAAAAAGACACACTTTATTTACACAGCAATATAATACATGATGATTTCTACAGATATGCCAAGTTAGAAAAAACCGATTTATATATTAAAATCGATGCAAATCTGCCTATATTTGAGGACAATATCACGGGTATGACCGTTGCAGAGCTTAAGGACGCAATTAAATAAAGTAAATAAATTAAGGCGGAGGGTAAACCTTCCGCCTTTCTTTTTGCTTGCAAATCTAAAACCGAAGGGGCGGACGCATACACGCAGTGTTGCGACGTCGATTTGCTTTGCAAATCTAAAACCGAAGGGGCGGACGTATACGCGAAGCGTATCGCCGCGATTTGCTTGCAAATCTAAAACCGAAGGGGCGGTCGCATACGCGAAGCGTATCGCCGCGATTTGCTTGCAAATCTGTCCCCTTCCCCATGCGTGGAAATTTCTTGCGAAATTGCATCGAACTGCTACGCAGTTACGTATGCAGGTGGCTGAGGAAACCGCTTTACCGGTTGACGAAGTCGGATGAGGAGAATCAGACCAGAGCAAGCTGACCTCTTTATCAACCCCTCAGTCTTTTGAAAAGCGGACAAGACACTTTTCAAAATCCAGCTCCCCTTACACAGGGGAGCCGAGAACTCCATCAGGGGGGCAACCCCTCCGAGTTTTACTTCGTAAAACCCACCTCCCCCGCGGTCACAAAGTGCCACGTAAATTCGAAGACGTCAGGATGAGAATTTTTGACAGAGGGAGCCGAGAACACAACAGAGGGTGTCACTCCGAATGTGTATCACCGCAGGCTTGCCGAAATCTTAACGCGACCGCAATCTTTTCGGACCACCGAGGATGGTGGTCCCTATGGTCATTACTGCAAGCTTGCCGAATGATAAAAAGGAAAGCCGCTAATTTCGTTAGAAATTTGTTTCCCCTACGATCGAGTTGCCGTCCTATATTCAATTGCAGTGGAGGTATTCTTTTAAACACATTCCGTTCATTCAAGGGTCCAGCCGTGGTCGGCGTGGTAGACCATTAATTTGGTCATACCGCCGTCTATACAGATATTTTCACCCGTAATAAAGCCTGCCTTCTTGGAGGAAAGGAACAGCGCCATACTTGAAATATCCCCGGGGTTACCCACCCTGCCTGCAGGCTGCTGGTAGGCGTCGGGTCCTTCATATTCCCTATACTCCGTGTCTATCCAGCCGGGCGAGATGGAATTTACCCTCACTTTACCCGAAAGGCTCACAGCCAGAGCGTGGGTCAAAGCGGAAATACCGCCCTTTGCCGCTGTGTAGCTCTCCGTTTGAGGCTGACTCATTCTGTCGCGGGAGGAGGAAATATTAATCACACAGGCTCCCTTTGCAAAGTAGGGAAGGAAAAGCTTTGTCAGATAAAATGCCGCCGTAACGCCTACGTTCAAAGCGCTTACGAAATCCTCGTAGCTGCAGCTTTCAATGCCGCGCATTTTAGGGGGAGCGTTATTTACAAGCACGTCCACCCTGTTTTCCTTTTCCGTAACAAGCTTGGCAAATTCCTCCAAAACTTCCTTTTTACCTATATCGCCCTTAAAGGTACAGCCATCGTTAATATCAATGGTATAAACCTTAGCGCCTTCCTTTAAAAAATCCTCGGCAATAGCCTTACCTATTCCGTGGCTTGCGCCTGTGATTACAACTACTTTATTTTCAAATTCACCCATATTATTCTTCCTTTTTCTGTGCCTTGAATATAATTCCTCTTATGCCGCTTGAAATCAAACTATACTCATCGGTCCAATATTCACCCTCTGATATAAAATTGCCGGGGCCGTAAGACTCTGCAATTTTGGGAATCTGATGTAAGGGACCGAAAACGTTGCGCCTTGTGCCTACAACGGTAAGTTTTATTTCTGCTTTATTTCTGACAGCCTCGGTTACGTCGGCTTCATAAGGTTCCCAGCCGAGAATGGATGTTTCACCCATAGCCTCTACCTTAGCGCATCCACCTGTGAAATCCTTGGGTGTAAGCATAATTCTGTCGGCGTTTTTAAATTCACAGCCAAGCAAATCCTTGTACATATCGTAAGTTATAATATAGGTTACTTCGCCTGTATAGAAAGGCAAATTATACCTGATATAATCCTCACAGCCGATTTTCCTGGGATATGAAGTTATTATTTTGGTATTCACGCCTTCAAGCCTGACACCGAAATCACCTGCAAGGTATATAGCCTCCACGTTTGTTGTGCGCATAAAATCCACGTCAACAGTAACTTCGTTCAAGCCAAGCTTTAAAGCATCTTTGGGAATATACATCTTTTTAAAGCATTCGTCAACCCAGAAATCGTTAAGGTCCTTGCAGTGAAGCTTTATACCGTTAATTTTATATTCGTTAAATTCGGGTCTTTCGCCTGCAAGGAAAATTTCGCCTTCGGGTATTTTTTCTACGTAAAACTCATAGCTTAAATGAAGCTTGCCGTACTTTTGGGTATCGTTAAGCTTAGAAAACCAGGGCTGAAGCATTTCGCCGCCGCGCCTTTCGATGCCCACTTTATCACGGATATGATTATCAGCCTTTAAAACTTCCTCAGCTTCAGTTTCATTCTCTCCGCCAAAGCTCCACTTTACGTAGTCCAAAACACATACGTTGGGCTCGTTTTTAATATAGTCAAAGTCGCCCTTCAATTCTTCTGTCTTTATGTTTTCAAAGGACTTATACTCAGGAAGATTTTCACACTCACCGTTTAAAACAAAGCAAATACTGCCTGCAGGCTCTAAGCTGAAATTAAAGCTATACACGCCGCCATCTGTTTCGGCTTTATATTTGTACCTTTTGCCGCTTTCCATATCCCAAAGCTCAGGGTAAAGATTATTCTCTGCCTTTATTTTCAGCGTAAGATTGTTTCGAGGTAAGTCCCTATCTTCATTAATAAGGGCAACTGCATACCCCTTTCCGCCGAAATTCTTTCTTACGGACAGAAAAACATCCTTCTCTGTATTTCCTTCAGCGTTTTCTACGCTTACAAAAGTATTGCTTGTGTCCTTTATTGCCTTGATAAGCTCGTTTTCTGAATAGGGAATCTGAATACATTTTTCTGCAAGCTGCTTTATTTCCTCGGATTTAACCGCATTTACGTAAGAAGGCAGGAAACCTGAGAATATAACTCTGCCACCAAGAGCGGCAAACTCATTTAAAAGCTTAAGGGTGGTGGGTCTGATTGTCAGCATATTGGTGACTATTACAGTTTTATAAAAGGCTTTGCCAACTTTAAGTATAGCTTCGCCCTTTTCGTTTACTTCGCAAGAAGCCATACGGCTCATCATCTCTTCCTCACCGTAATCGTAATCAATATGATTTCCGATTAACATACGGGAAATTTCAGCATATCTTTCTTCAAAAGGCGCTATATCCTCAGAATTATTGAAAATCCATTTAGCCCAGCCAACGTATGCCTGGCACCATATAGTTTCAATAGGATTTAAAAGCAAAACCTCACAATCCGCTTCACCCTCACTCATCATAAGGTTAAACCTTGAAAAATAATCCTCAACCTTACTGTAATATTTATACCAAGGTGATTGGTGTAAAATGGAGGCAGGATAATCTCGCTTTGATTGTCCCTCCATTGTATACCAGGAAAGATGGTGGCACCTTAAATTTATACCGAAAAGCGCCTGCCAGTCGCCAACTGCCTTATGCTTTTTGAAATCAAACTGCCAACCCGTACAGCCGTAAAGCTCACTTAAAAGCCATTTCTTACCAAGCTGCCTTGCAGCAGAAGTAAGCTGCTTTACTATAAAATAATTTTTCGAGTGTTCTGTTAAAGCATCTATACCCGGGTAACCCATATACTCGTAAAAGCGCATCAAGGAGCCGTTGGGCACCGTCTGATTCATCAAACTATCCTCGTGAAGCACGTGGCCTGTAAACTCAATACCGTTATTTATGCACCATTGGTTTATTGGCATCGCGAAGCGTTCAATAAATAAGTTATTTGCCAAATCAATATAGAAAAGCTTAACCTGAGCCACCTTTTCGCCCTTATAGCGGTAGAACAACTCCGGCAAAACTGCTTTAGCGTCAAAGCCGTAGCGCTTTGAAAATTCCTCAAAAATATCGTCGGTATAGCATATACCGCAGGTAAAAACACCGTTCTCGTTTTTGGGACTGTCAAAAAGCTTTCCGCGGTGAGGTTCATCGGTAAAAATGCCTTTTATGCTTCTGCCAAGTCTATCACCGCATTTTTCCTTATACTTTTCGTGAGTAAGCTCAATGAATTTTTCTACTGCCTTATAGCTCATAGTGTCTATATAGGTAGTACCGTTATAATTGGAATTTTCCTTATCGGGAACTATGGCAAAATGGAGAACCTTCCAGTTGCCTTCGCCTGCATCCTCTTTATTAGCCTCTATAGCCTTTTTAAGCTCGCTCTTTATGTCAGGCGTGTTGGCATCAATTTCCTTATAGAAGCTTAAATTAATACCTGAAAGCTTAGCAATAAATATGGCTACGGTATTTTCCCTATCCTGATACTTTTCTAAATCTGACTCAAAAACGTAGAGGGATTTCATACGCAGAGATTTATCCTTGGTAACCATACCGCCTGCAGAACCGGAGGGCCATCTGTCCTCATCATAAAGCCAAGCCTCCATACCGTCCTTTTCAGCGGCATCAGCAACGTTGTTAATTAAATCGAACCACTCGTCGCCTAAATATTCTGTAATCAGGCCTGAACGTGAATGCATAAAATATCCGCCAAGGCCCATTTCCTTCATAACACCTGCCTGACGGACAAGCTCCTCACTTCTAAGCTCACCGTTCCAGGACCAGAAAGGCTTACCGTGATATAAAACGGATGGATTTTTAAATTCCTTCTTTATTTCAATATTTTTCATAATAAACCACCTTTCTTATTATAAATTAAAATTATACCTTTAATAACCCTCCCTCTCAATAAAGAATTTTAATTTTAAAATTGCAACATATTAATTTTTATGGTATCATCTAATAAATTGAAATTAAAGGTGACAGATATTATGGAAGAAATTAAAAAAGGCAGGTACCGCCACTTCAAAGGAAATGAATACGAGGTTATAGGCTTCGGCAAGCACTCGGAAACCTTGGAAGAGATGGTAATATACAAAGCCCTTTACGGCGAAGGTGAAATATGGCTTCGTCCCGTGTCTATGTGGAACGAGGAAATTACCCGCGACGGCAAAACCTTCAAACGCTTTACCTATATTGGAGAATAAAAATAAGTCTGCAAAGTTTACGTGCTTTGCAGACCTTTTGTTTTATATCAGTTCTTTATCATAAATTTTACTATTTCGCTGTCGGTTTGCTTCATACCAACCTTACCGATGTGGCCGACGCTTTTGATGGTCTCACCTGTGTCGTCCTGCAAAATGCCTGTGTTGGCTTCGTAAACCTTGCCTTTCATAGCAAGCTTGTGAGCAAAGAGTGAGGCATCCAAAGCAGAGGCAATTTTAACTGCACAGGAAGCCTTAGCACCGTCACAGATAATTCCGGGGATGTTTGCCATTGTGTTATCTATGGTGTCCTTTATCTGCTCCAGCGTACCGCCTATCATATAGGTAACAGCCGCACCTGCCGCGCAGGATGCTGAAACAGCACCGCAGAAGGCAGAAAGCTTACCGATAAATTCCTTCTGAAAAACCGTAAGCAGGGATGAGAAAACAAGGGCTCTATATAGCCTTTCCTCACTTATGCCTGTCTCCCTTGCATATACAATCAAGGGCACCGTGGAGGCTATACCCTGGTTGCCGCTGCCTGAAGTGATTATAACGGGCATATCGCAGCCTTCCATTCTGGCTTCACTTGCTGCCGCGGCGTAGGCTTTAGCTTTTGTGATGGCATTGCCTTGGTAGGCTTCAAGTATCTCCTTGCCTATTCCCAGGCCGAAACCGCCCTGCATACCCTTTTCGGCTATTGCCATATTGCACTCTATCTGCCTTTTTGTAAAGGGAATTATTCTTTCTATTTCAATATTTTCGGCAAATTCAAAAATATTCTCCACGTTAAGGTCAGTTCTGTCCACAGCGATAGTCTCTTCCTTTACGTCGTCCTGCCTGAAAAGCACTTCGCCGTCCTTTTCAATAAGGACGATATTGGTATGGCTGTGGCGCACCTCCACCTTAACCTTACTTTTATCACTGTAAAGCTCAATAATAAAGTGGAGAGGTATAATGGATTCAAGGTACTCAACCTCGCATTTTCCTGCGCTTAAAAACAAAGCCGCTTTCCTTCTTCCTTCATCGGTAACAGCTTCCAAAACCTCCATATTGCGGCTTTCATCACCGCAAATGGCACCTAAAACGCAGGCGGCTTCAACACCCGTCATACCGTTTGAGTTGGGAATTCTTACACAGCGCACGTTCTTAATAATGTTGCCGCTGCACTTGGCTGTAATTTTTATAACTTCCCCGCCTAAAACCTTGGCGCCTTTTGCTGAAGCGTAGGCAAGAGCAATAGGCTCGGTACAACCCATAGCAGGAATAAGCTCCTCAGTGAGTATTGCTATAAAATTATCGTAAATTTTCTTATCCATTTTACATCCCTCTTAAATTTTAAGGAATTCACTTAAAGATAGATTTATTATAGCAGATAATTTTACCCCACGCAATATTTTCTATATTCTGACTTTCATAAGCCCGTGGCGGTTGCAGTAAAAATAAAAATGTCCCCTGCCCTTTACTTTAAACCTTGTCTCGGCGTTTCCCTCAGGATAAAGCTTTGTAAGCTCAAATTTGTCCGAGGTTACGTAAGCAATAAATGAGATATAGTGGCTTTTGGTCATTTCGTGGCTTATCTCTATATACCATTCGTCCTCAATTCTTTCAAGCTTAGCCCTGTGGGCTTCGTCAGCCTCCTCCGCCTCCAACGGTGGCAGAGTTATACCGCAGCAGCTTATAACAGCCTCGCCTACAGAATTAATTACATTTCCGCAAACAGGGCAAACGTAAATTTTTGAACGGAGCATATTAGCCGAAACGTTGCCGTTTATAACCGTGTCTCCCGACATTAATTCCATTATGGAAATATCCAAAGCTGACGCTATGGCACCTAAAAGTGAAATATCCGGCAAACCCTTAGCGGTTTCCCATTTAGAAATAGTTTTGGGGCTTACGTCCAGCCTTTCTGCAAGCTGTGCCTGAGTAAGATTTTTCCTTTCGCGAAGCCTTTTGATTGTACTTCCCGTTACGTAGTTATCCATATACGTTCCTCCTTTTTTATAATAATAAGCCTTATTTCCAATTTTCTCAACCTGCGCTGCGTGGACAAACACAAAAATAAAGCCGACTGCAGTGTGTCGGCTTTAAATAAATATTTCAATAAATCTATGCACATTACGGCAAATGTGAAATTTTCTTTTCAATAGGGATGCAACCATTAAATGATTGGTTGAAAATATCTTTATTAAACGTTTTTTTGCTGAATGTAATCCCAAATTTCTTCAAAAACCCTATTACAAGATTGTTGTGTTGCCCCCAGTTCGTTAATAATGAACTGCTGCACGCTTGCGGTTTGCTTAAAGAATTCTTCACAACTGTCGCATTCGGGAGTACCATCTACAACATCAAATACCACACCAAAGCCCGGATTGTGTCCGCAAGAATAAACGCCTGCGTTAATATGCCAACAGTTGCTTTTGCGCATAACATACAAATCACCGGGGCGTCCGGCAAGTTGAGAGTATCCCGTGAAAAAGACCCTTTTATTAGCTTCCATTATTGCACTCCTATATTAAATTATATCACGTCAGAAGTTCTTGATTTTAGTACATTATATCACCAAATATCACACTTTTCAATGAAACTATTCTTTTTCACGCTGAAACTTTTCTCTACAATGAAATTAATCTCATTCGTAAAAAATCCTTATCACAAGCCACATTTTATAAAAAGAAAAGGAACGCAAGTATCGTATCAATACTTGCATTCCAATATGAATTATAACGTATATTTTGATACCAAAGTGTCTTGGTGCAAATTTTGCACCACTCGACCGTTTTGGTGCAAAACAAAAATCTTTGGTGCTTTTTTGGCTTAGGCTTGCCTTGCAAATGCCACCTTTTTTGCAAAAGCAACCGTTAAGGCAGAAGCAATCCTTTTGGCGGACAAGTTTTATCTCTTAAAAATACATCTTCGTTTTTCATAACGAGTTGTTCGAGCCAAATATGTATGTTATCACGTTGAATATTTATTATTTGAGATTCTTGAAAAAATGAATGTTCCGGTGTCAAATAGTCTTCAATCAAACTCCATTCAGATTTCCAATATTTCAACACAACAGTTTCATGGTAACGCGATATATCACCACGATCCAAAACAAAGATGTTCATAGCCGGTTTAGATAAGTCTGTATTTTGTAAAATAGAACACACTAATTTTTTAGCATCCATTTTTATTGCTCCTTAATCTCTTGCTTTTCTAATCCAAGTCTGCAATTCTTTGCTTCTCCGCAAATTACTTCCACATCAAAAGCCCAATCTTCAATAATACACTTATTCATTTGCTGTTCTCCTTTGCGGTATTCAAGGATGCAATCAGCATTCTCTTGATTTCTTCAGCAAGAGAAAGTAGGCTATCAAAATCATAATTCACAAGCTTTGTGTTTTTAAGGAGTTTCAACCAATAAATACTTTCTCCTGTTTCTTTAAGGGAAATATGTAGTTTTGATATAAAATCAGCTTTACTTTTACCGTATATGGCTTCGTTTATATTTGCACCTACACTTG
>JAGBID010000024.1 GCA_017935165.1 Clostridia bacterium | reverse complement strand
CCCGTCAAAACGGCAGGCGTTTTGCCTTTTTTAAAGGCTTCGCTTATTTCTTTGTATTCAAAGGAATGCTTTAAAGCCTCGGTTAAAAATTTCATATTCTTTCCTTTCGTTAACAGGTGAAAGATGGGGATGCTTTAACAGCCGCCACCTTAAGAGAAACTCGCCGCCCCATAGCGCCACGTTGTGGCGAGTGATGAATGAGAAGTGATAAGTGATGCGTGCCGTTGGCACATTAATGGTCTGCGACGCAATTAATGTTTTCTGCGAGGGGACAGTGACATTCGTAGGGACAGGATTTATAATTTCGAAGAAATTTGATGTCACGTCGCGTAAGCGAGATTGCACCAACCGTAGTGACCACCCACGGGCAACTCGCCTCCATAAATTCAAAGAATTTTAGCAAGGGGAGGTGTCGAGAAAACCGCTTGCGGTTTACGAGACGGAGGGGTTGTAAAGGTGATAGGGGAATTTACAAAAGGCGTGGAGCTTTACTTAATAATATTAAAAAGTTACTGTGACACAGCTTTTCCACTATTGTACGGTGTATTTCTGTTAAAGTTGAAGGCTCACCTGTTATAAATATTCATTGCCTTTTCAAAGTCCCCCGTCATCATAATTTTGGAGGCGTCAACACATTTTTCACAGACCTCGTCAATAAGCTTTCTGTCAGCTTCCACGGGCTTTGCCAGTACCCAGGCGGCTAAATCGTACTCGGGGTGAGGCTTTTTGCCAACACCTATTTTAATTCTGGGGAAATTATCGCTGCCGTTTAAGTCTATTATACTTCTCATTCCGTTATGACCGCCGCAGGAGCCTTTCTTTCTTATTCTCATCTTGCCGGGGTCAAGGGAAATATCGTCAAATATTACTATTACGTTTTCGGGTTTAATTTTGTAGAAGTTCATAGCTTCCCTTAAAGCCTCGCCGCTGCTGTTCATAAAGGTGGTGGGCTTCATTAAAAGGACTTTGCCCACGTCTGTGTCGGCTTCGGCAATTAAGGACTTGAACTTTATCTTGTTTATTCTTACGCCGTAGTGCCGGGCAATTTTATCTATTGCCATAAAGCCTACGTTGTGCCTTGTGTTTTCGTACTTATCCCCGGGGTTGCCAAGGCCTGCTATTATAAAACTGAACTTGCTGTTTGCTTCCTTCTTGAAAAACATATATATTACCTTTCCTTTTGAGAATATTTAAACAACACGATATGGCGGGAAACGCCCTTAAGTGGTGCGAAATTTCCCCGCCTTTAAAACGACTGTTAACTTTATTGGTGCCAAACTGCTTTGGCAAAATAGATTATCTCAAATTTTTCATCAATTTTCAATAGTTTGGGAAAAGAAAAAGCAGATTTTCTCGTAAAATGATAATAAAATATCAATCTTTTTAAAATTAGGTATTGGAATTTTGAAAGAAATCTGTTATAATACTCTTGCGTTCATTAGAACGTTGTTTTGTCACGCAAATTTTTATTAAAAAACGGTTAATTCCGTTAAAATTATTAGGAGGTTGTTTCCAATGAGCCACAAGTATGTTTACCTGTTCAGCGAAGGCGACGGCAGCATGAGAGAACTTCTCGGCGGTAAGGGTGCTAACCTTGCTGAGATGACTCGTCTCGGTCTTCCTGTTCCTCAGGGCTTTACAATCAGCACAGAAGCATGTACTCAGTATTATGAGGACGGCAGAAAAATTAACGAAGAAATCCAGCAGCAGATCATGGAGTACATCGTAAAGATGGAAGAGATCACCGGCAAGAAGTTCGGTGATAAGGAGAATCCTCTCCTCGTTTCCGTTCGTTCCGGTGCAAGAGCTTCCATGCCCGGTATGATGGATACTATCCTTAACCTCGGTCTTAACGAGGAAGTTGTTGAGGTTATCGCTAAGAAATCCGGCAACGCAAGATGGGCATATGACTGCTACAGAAGATTTATCCAGATGTATTCCGACGTTGTTATGGAAGT
>JAGBID010000192.1 GCA_017935165.1 Clostridia bacterium | reverse complement strand
CTACCTGCACACTGTAATCTTTAAAGAAATCCTTGTGGTTTAAAAGCTCGCTGTAGTCGCTTTCTAAAGTAATAAGACCATTTGCGAGAGCTAATTCTTCGGTATGCTTTAAAACCTCGTAAATGCCGCCTCTTGCCTTTACAGAGCCTGCAATAGGAAGGTTAGCGTCCATTTTTAAAAGCATTCTGCCCTTTATATTTTCACTTAAAGCTTCTTTCATAAGGTTTATTTCTTTAAGCTCACTTTCAATTATTCCCTGACTTTCATTAGTTTCGGGAAATGCTTTCATTATAAACGGGGCAAATCTTTTAAGTCTTTGCTCTGCATCTTCAACATCTTTGTTTGTTAAATCACAGTGTAAATCTGCGTCTTTATATTCTGTAAGCTTTTCGTTTATCCATAAAAGCTCTTCACTATTCTTTAATTTTTCAATAACCATAAAATATACCTCCGCTCGCTTTATTTTACAAAATATTTACAGCAAAGTCAAGAGCGGTCAAATTGCCGGCTTGTTTCAAAAAAATATTGACGAATATTCTGAAAATTGTTAATATAATATTAATAAATTATTTATCGGAGGAATAAAATATGTTCAGAAAAGCGGGCTATACAACCACTTATTCCGAGCGCTTCAGCTTCTGGTTTTTTGGTATCGGTATGCTTTTTTATTACCAGATAGTTGGCGGCTACTTAAACACCTACCTTTTACTCCAGGGTGTGGACCTTGGCAAAATCGCACTTATTTTCCTTGGCATCAAAATCTGGGATGCTGTAAATGATCCTCTTTTTGCATTTATTTTCGACAGAGTAAAGTTCAAAAAAGAAAAATGTCTCCCTTGGCTTCGAGTATCGGCAGTAATTATGCCTCTTGCATCTTTAGCTGTATTCAATATGCCCGGCTCATGGAGTGAAACAGGCAAGCTTATATGGTTTGCAGTTACCTATATGCTTTGGGATGCAGCTTACACAGTATGCGACGTTCCTTTCTTCTCAATGACTACTACAATGAGCGCCAATATGGACGAGAGAAACACACTTTTCTCCGTTGCAAGAGTTTTCCACGGTGCAGGTACACTTATTTGCTCAACTATTATGACCTGGCTCGTTGGTGAAAACTGCGGTATGAGCTTTGGCTTATCTGCTTTAATCGTATGCGGTGTTGGTGTTCTTTTCACACTTCCTCTTTGCTTCTTAGGTAAAGAAAGATGCGTTATTGAAGAGAATGAAAAAGAAGAAAAGAAAGAAGAGAAAAAGTTCACATTAAGAGAAATGTTTACTTATTTAAGACATAATAAGTACTTAACTCTTATGTACGGCTGCCAGATCCTTTGCGGTATATGTGCTACAGGCGGTGCCGCAGGTATGGTTGGTACCTATTATCTTTACGGTCAGACCAGTTTCGGCATTATCACAACCTGGCTTAATATGATTCCCGGACCTGTACTGGGACTTTTGCTTCCTTACATATTAAAGAAAGTAGATAGATTCAAGCTCTATATGGCTTGTAACCTCTTTACTTTTGCCTGGGGTATAGTTGGTATATTCGCTTATTTCTGCGGTTTCCTGAACGTTACCTGGGCAATTACTACCTCTATAGTTACTGCTATTCCCGCTACCCTCAGCGGCCTTGTAGCTTATATGTTTACTCTTGATGCTTTAGAGTACGGCAGATATAAAACAGGTATCGATGCAACAGGCATTAACTTCGCAGTTCAAACCTTCTCCGCTAAAATTCCCGGTGCTTTCAGCACAGCTTTAGGAACTTTCCTTTTAAGCCTTACTTCCTTCGTGCTTGTTGAAGCCGAAAGTATTGCCGATTTAGCGGCATCAGGTGTAGTTCAGACTCAGCAGGCAATTACAGAAATGTTCCTTGTTACTACTTTACCCGGTATGATCTCATCTGCTATTGCTTACGTTCTGCTTCTGTGCTTCTATAAACTCAGAAGTAAAGACGTTGAAATTATGACTAAGTGCAACCGTGGCGAAATTACAAAAGAAGAAGCTGAAGCTCAGCTTTCAAGAGAGTATTAATTAAAAAGGGTAAATTAAATATGAAATTTACAAAAGACCTTGATAAATTACTTGATAACATAATGGAGGAGTTCGGTATTCCCGGTGTGGATTTAGCCGTATGGCAGGGCGGTAAGGAAGTTTACCGCAAAATGACAGGCTATGCCGATATGGAAACTAAGGAGCCTATTACCGAAAACACCCTCTATAATTTATATTCCAATACAAAGGTGGTTACCGCGGTGGCGGCGCTGCAGCTTTTTGAAAAGGGCGAATTTGTGCTTGAAGATAAATTATCAAGATTTTTCCCCGAATTCAAAAATATGATGGTAAAAATGCCCGACGGTTCTCTTAAACCTGCAGAGAAAGAAATTACAATAAGGGATTTATTCCGTATGACTGCAGGTATAGGCGAAGGCGGCGAAGCAGAGTATAAAGTTATAGGTCAGAAATTCTATATGGATACAAAGGGCGAATGCCCATTAAGTTTGCTTCCTAAATATATTGCAGAGGCGCCCTTATTCTTTGAGCCGGGTGAAAAGTTCCTTTACGGCATTTGCTACGAAATGCTTGCCGCTTTAATCGAAAAAATAAGCGGACTTAAATTCAGCGATTACTTATACGAGCATATTTTTAAACCTCTGGGTATGAAGAATACTGCTTTTACCTTGGAAAGAACCGAGAGTAAAGCTCTTGCCAATCAGTATTGGTATAGAGGTAAGGATAAGCCCCTGGAAGTAAAGGGCGCCGCTAATTGCCTTTTACCGCCAATTATGAAGGAAAGCGCCAGCGGCGGACTTATTTCCAGTGTGGATGATTATATGAAATTCCAGGCAGCTTTAGCTTCAGGCGAAAAGCTTTTAAAGAGAAGTACTATAAATTTAATGCGTTTAAATCAGCTTGAAGGAAAGCAGTTTGAAGGCTACGGATACACAAATATCGGTATGGGCTACGGCCTTGGCGTAAGAGTTATAATGGATCAGGCTAAGCTTGGCTCTACCGTTGGCTTCGGTCCCTTCGGTTGGGGCGGTGCATCAGGTTCATATGGCTCAATTGACCCCGAAAACGACCTTGTTATCTTCTATATGCAGCACGTTTTTGATACTGAGGATGTAAGAACTCACAACAGAATAAGAAACGTAATTTACGCAAATATCTGAAAATGAATTAACTGCAGGGAAAATCTCTCTGCAGTTTTTCTTTACCTTATCCGTTTACAGGTGTATAATTAATTAGAGGTGAGAATATGAGGCTTGAAAGTGAATTTTTCCAAAGAGACTGCCTGACTGTTGCCAAGGAATTGGTAGGAAAAATCCTTGTTCACAAAGTTGGTAATGGGGAATATAAACTGAGAATTACGGAAACTGAAGCCTATTTAGGCGAAAGCGACAGCGCCTGCCACGCCCATAAGGGCAGGACTCCAAGGACGGAAACAATGTATAAAAAGGGCGGCACCGTTTATATTTACCTTTGCTACGGTATGCACCACCTTTTAAATATAGTAACCGGTAAAACGGAGGAAGCCGAGGCTGTATTGATAAGAGCCTGCGAAAATCCTTTTAATGGTCCCGGTAAGCTTACAAAGGCGCTGAAAATTACTAAAGAGCTGAATAACACGGACGTGATAAGCGAAGAAAGCGAAATATACGTTGAAGATGACGGAATGAGATTCGGGGTTGTTTCGGGTAAAAGAATAGGTATCGACTATGCTTCACCTGAGGACAGAGAAAGGCTCTGGAGATTTATATTAAAAAAGTGAAATTAAAAAACTAATATTGTTTATTGAATGTAAAAATCAAATTGACTATACTGATAAAAACTAGACTTGTATAAATTCATAAAGGAGAATTTATTATGAAAGATATTAATTGTGCGTACTGTCAGGGCGGTGAGCTTCTTGATAAGTTCGGTATTTATATTTGTGATTTAAGTGTCAGTCAGCTCATCCTTTTTAAAGAGCAGAGCAAAAAGGGCAGAGTTATAGTTGCCTATAAGGACCACGTAAGCGAGATTGTTGATATCAGCGAGGAAGAAAGAAATGCTTTTATGGCTGATGTTGTAAAGGCATCAAAAGCTATTCATAAGGCGTTTAACCCCAATAAAGTAAACTATGGTGCTTACGGCGACACAGGCTGCCATCTCCATATGCATCTTGTACCTAAGTACGAAGGCGGCGACGAATGGGGCGGAGTGTTCCAGATGAATCCCAATAAAATCTACCTTAGTGATGCAGAATATAAAGAAATGATTGAAAGGATAAAGGCTAACTTATGATAAAGATAAAAAATAAATACTATGAACTTAATATTGATACCGACAGAGGATGCATTGATTCACTTTTAAAGAATGGTGTTAATCTCTTAAGTGACAACCAGCCACCATTAATGACTGCACGTTTTCGTGGTGAAAAGGGCGAAAAGCTGGACGTAAACTCCAAAAACGCAATTTGCTCATACGAAGAAAAAGAAAATGAAGTTGTATTAAGCTATAAATTCAAGGGTTTAAATGCTGAAGCCAAGCTATATGTTTCTTACAATGAAACAAGCGAAATTAAGTTCAAAGCTGAAATAAAAGGCGAATGCCAGCTTGAATGGCTTGAATATCCCGGTATTGCTGCAGCAGATACCTTTAAGGATTACGGCGGTAAGAGTAAACTTCTGTGGCCTTATAACGAGGGTGCTTTGGTGGAGGATATTTCTGTCCGTGAAAATAGTGTATTTCCTTATTTCGAGCCTGAATATCCCAGTTTGGGCTGTTACGGAATGTGCCCGGGTATGGTGTTTGCACCCTTTATGGCAGTAGTAAATGAGGATGTAGGTTCCCTTTACATAGGTGCTCACGATAAGGAATTTAACACAAGAAACGTGGATTTCTACCGTTTGAATGGAGGCATAAAGCTTCAGATGCGTCTGTACCCCGGAGTAGAAGGCGGAAAATTCGAAAGCGGTTATGAAACCGTAATAAATATTTTTGACGGCGATTGGCACGATGCTGCAAAGATTTATAAGGATTTCTTTGAAAACGAGAGAAAAGGCTTCTTGACTCCTATCAAAGAAAACGACACTCTTCCTGCCTGGTATCACGATAGTCCCGTTATTGTAACTTACTGCGTACGCGGTCACCACGATATGGATAAAATGGACCCCAACGGTCTTTTCCCTTATATAAACGGTATGAAAATAGTGGACGAGATTTCCGAGAAAATCGGCAGTAAGATAATGGTTATATTAATGCATTGGGAAGGCACGGCACCCTGGGCACCTCCCATCGTATGGCCTCCTTACGGCGGTGAAGCAGCGCTTAAAGAGTATATTGATGCTCTTCACGCAAAGGGTCACGTTTTAGGTGTTTACTGTTCAGGCTTTGGCTGGACACAGAACAGCAACGTGGCGGATTATAATATGGAAAAATTCTACGAGGATAATAACCTTAAAGAGATTATGTGTATTTCACCTGAAGGTACACTTCCTTTATCAAAGATATGCACGGGTCAAAGAAGCGGCTACGATATGTGTCCTGCTCACCCAAAGGTTAAAGAAATACTTGTTAATGAAGTAGCGGGTATGGCTAAGCTTGGTATAGATTATGCTCAGCTTTTGGACCAGAACCACGGCGGAACTGCATATATGTGCTACAGCAAGGATCACGGTCATCCTCCGGTACCCGGTAAGTGGCAGAATGAAAAAGTAAAGGAAATAATGAAGGAGATAAGGGATAACGCTAAGAATTTAGGCCAGAATATGCTTTTCGGCTGTGAATCAGCTGCTGCTGAGATGTTTATACCCGAGCTTCTTATCAGCGATAATCGCTTCGAGCTTTGTTACACAGTTGGTCAGCCTGTACCCCTTTATTCCTTTATGTACCATAAATATTTGAATAACTTTATGGGCAATCAGGTTTGTGCGGAAGGAATAATAAACGGCAGAAAAACTCCCTTAAGCCTTCAGCTACGCTTAGCCTACTCCTTTATTGCAGGTGACTTTTTAACTTTGGTAATTAACGATAAAGGTAATTTGCAGTGGGCTTGGGGTCTGAGGGACTTTAGCGAGGACTATATGCCCAACACCGATAATGCCTTTGACCTTGTTAAGAATATGAATGCCTGGCGTAAGGGTAAATTTGCCGACTATCTCCATTTCGGAAATATGGTAAAACCCTTTGATGTCACAGCCGAAAGTAAGGTCGAGCTTTACTCCGGCAACAGAATGGAAGAAATGGAGCCTTACTATACAGCTAAGTATGAACTTGAGGGTAAGGAAGTTCAGTTTGTGGTAAACTATACAGATGAAGCTATCAAGCTTAAGCTTCCTGAAGGTAAGTTCACAGTTTATTTTGATGCTGTGGGTAAAAAAACCTCAGAAGCAGAAAAAGAAGTTACAATTGAAAAGAGAAGTGTAATAGCTATCGCTTAAAAGAAAGCTCCCCTGAAGTAAAATTCAAGGGAGCAATTTTTATAGCTTTATGGCTATAGGTTTTCTTTTTTCGTAGTAATAGTAATTTTCAAAACCCATATTTTTAAGAAGCTTGGCGGTTTCCAAAATACCGCAGCCAAGGTTTTCCGTTACATGGGCGTCACTTCCGATTGTAATAAGACAGCCGTCTAAGGCTTTGTACTTTTCAAATATCCACTTTTCGGGTATCATACCGCCGTTACTTTTTGAGACATTTGCTTCCAAAGCAATATTATTTTCAATAAGATATTTAAGTATTTCTGTTATTTTATCTTCAAAAAGCTTTGTGCTCAGGTTTAAATTGCACTTATTATTTATGTATCTGAAAGGAAGGGTAAGGTGGGCGCATATATCACATTTTACACTTTTAAGGCTTAACAGGAGGTATTCGAAATACTTGTTAATGAAGTCGAAAAGCTCATCGCGGGTGAGAGCAGTAAAGTCGAAATCAGAAAAAGGCTTTAAAATTTTCTTGGTTCTTAAATCGTGAACTGAAAGCAGAACCACGTCAAACTCATTACTATCAAGAATTTCACAGGCATAGTGCATACTCCATATGGATTCACCTAATTCCACACCGTGCAGGACTTTTACCTTGCCCTTATATTTTTCATTAGCTTCCTTTGCTTCCTTAACGGAATTTTTTATAGCGTTATAAATATTTCTTTCGTTATAAAACTGTATGTCCGCGTGGTCGGTAACGGCAAAAACGTCAATTCCGTTGTTATAGGCAAAATCAGCGTTTTTTAAAATATTCGCCCTACTGTCGTGGGAGTTTTCAGAATGTGTGTGCATATCTGCAATAATCATAAAAAGCACCTTCTTGGTTAAGAAATGAAGACTATTAAATGATAATACTTTTATTTGGTGAAATCAAGTAAAAGCATAATGAAAATCCCTCTACATATAATAAAGTAATATTATATTTTGGGAGCGTCATTATGAAAAAAATAAATTGGCAGAATCTTATTATAGCTGTTATTATTCCTCTTTTGGTCGGCGGACTTTCCGCTTTATTTACACGAGGCGGAATGGAGGATTTTGAAGCTGTAAACAAACCTTTTTTAACACCGCCATCCTGGCTTTTCCCTGTAGCCTGGAGTATTCTGTATATTTTAATGGGCGTTGCATCCTATATAATTTTTATGTCGGAAGATAACCGCGATAAAGTACCTGCCGCTCTTACTTCCTACGGTGTGCAGCTGCTTGTGAATTTCTTCTGGTCAATATTGTTTTTTAATTTAAAAGTATACCTTTTATCCTTTGCCTGGCTTGTGCTTTTATGGATATTAATTATGATGACTATGGCATCCTTCAGTAAAATATCAAAAAACGCTGCGCTTTTACTTTTACCTTACCTTTTGTGGGTTACCTTTGCAGGTTACCTTAATTTTGGCGTGTATATTTTAAATTGACGAAATTCTTTATAAATGCTAAAATGTAGGTAAATCCCGTGTTCAGAGGTGAAATAAATGTACTACGGAATACCTACTTTATTAGAGCTTGAAAGTATAGAGGAATGTGCTAAACTTTGTTCAGATTTAAACCTTCACTTTGTGGAGTTAAATATGAATTTACCTTGGTGTCAGCCTGATAAGTTAGACCCTGATAAACTTAATAAGATAGCGGAGAAATACGGTATATATTATACTTTCCACCTTGACGAAAGGTTTGATATCAGCGACTTTAACCCTATTGTGTCACAAGCATATTCTGATACATTTATTAAAGCAATAGAATCAGCTAAAAAAATAAAGGCGCATATTATCAATATGCACCTGAGCGATGGGGTGTATTTTACACTACCGCAGGGAAAAGTTTACCTCTACGAAAAGTATGAGGATGAATATTTAAAAAGTATCAGTAGCTTTGTTTCATTGGCAGAAAAGGAAATAGGGGATAGCGGTATAAAAATCACTATAGAAAACACGGGAGGCTTTACTTCTTTTCAGAAAAAAACAATTGAAATAATGCTAAATAGCGAAGTGTTTGGTCTTTGCTACGATTTAGGCCACGATTATAAGCATGGTAAGCCTGACGAAGAATTTGTTTTAAATAATAAAGATAAGCTTTATCACGTTCATTTCCACGATGCCACAGAAAACAGCGACCATCTGCCTTTAGGCGAAGGTGAAAACGACTTAGTTAAGTACCTTTACCTTGCAAACGAAATAAACGCATCTATGGTTTTAGAAACAAAAACGGTGGAAGGCCTTAAAAAATCAGTAGACTTCCTGGCAAATACGCCAATGCCTATCATAGAGCAGTACGGTTTATTTGAAGAATAATATTTTAATTAATCAAGCGGTAGGGGTGTCACCCTGCCGCTTTTCTATTTTTCTCCAGTTTATAAAGGCGTAGCTGTCGTTTAATAGGAAAATAAAGAAACAAGCCACCATAGGAATGTAGGAAAGGTTGGTAATGGATGCCAATATCCACAGTACTATAAGTACCACGTCGTTACTTGCATAAGCAATAGCGTAGTAAGGGCTTCTTAAAAAAGTTAAACCTGAAGCAAAAAAGCTTGTGGTAATGGAAATTGTACTGAATATTAAGTTTGGCGTATTAAAATACTTTAAAATAAAATAGAAAATTATTGTAACGGCGATGCTGAGTATTGAAAGTACAATCCAATGTATTGCCGTTATTCTTTTGATTTTAACCTGAGTTTTGCCTTTCTCGAAAGGGTTTTTAAGCCAGCTTATGGTTGCCGCCAATGCAGCGGGAGCGGACATACAAAGGTAGGTTATCATCTCTCCCCAATACTGAAAAGTAAAGGAGACGTAGCCGTAGAACAGGGAAAAAAGTACGGTGAGAATTTGTCCCAAAGGCTCGCCCTTTGCCATAAATATAAGTGCCGTGGCGCCAACAAGTGAGGTGATAAGCACCCACAAGTCAAATTCGCCTGCTGAAATAAAGCTGATTATTATGAGTGCGCAGGAGCCAAGCCAAAGGCAAAGCTCGAATCGGCTAAGTGTCTTAAAAGTTTTTATTACCATAATCTATCCTTTCAAATAAAAAACCTGCAAACACATCTTCAAAGACCTAACGATGTGCTTGCAGGTGTAATTACTTACATCCGCTACCCCGGTGGGTATTAGGATATTTAATTTTATCTGTTGGTAAACTTATTTAAAAGGTTTACAACAATTATAATAACAATTGTGATGATGAAAACACCAAGCATACCTGTGCCTGTGATGGAGAGAGCTTTGCTTAAAGCTTCGTAGTTGATCTGGAAGTTAGAAAAATCAAGACCGCCTGTAGCCTGAGCTTCTAAAACCTGTGTAAGGATATTTAAAATATTCATTCTGTTACCTCCATTACTTAACAAGTGCTAAGATAAGACCGCCAACGATAACGGAAGCAATCTGACCTGATACGTTAACACCGATAGAGTGCATTAAAAGGAAGTTCTGGTTGTCTTCCTGTAAGCCCATCTTGTGAACAACTCTTGCACTCATGGGGAATGCAGAAATACCTGCAGCACCGATCATGGGGTTTATCTTCTTCTTCATAAAGAGGTTCATAAGCTTAGCAAGCATAACACCGCCGAATGTATCGAAGATAAATGCTACAAGACCTAAAGCCATAATGAAGAGTGTCTCGGGTACGAGGAATTCTTCAGCTGTCATTCTGGAAGCAATTGTGATACCAAGGAAGATTGTGATAAGGTTTGCAAGAACCTTCTGTGCTGTTTCGGAAAGAGAATCAAGAACACCGCAAACACGGATAAGGTTACCGAACATTAAGAAGCCGATAAGTGCAACAGCATCGGGAGCAACTAAACCAACGATAACTGTAACAACAATGGGGAAGAGGATTTCTGTAAGCTTAGAAACCTGCTTGTTTGTGTAGTCCATACGGATACGGCGCTCGTTCTTTGTTGTGCAGAGCTTGATAATAGGGGGCTGAACAATGGGAACCAGAGCCATATAGCTGTAAGCCGCAACCATGATAGCAGCTGTGTACTTACTGCCGAGAGTCTGAGTAACGTAAATGGATGTAGGACCGTCAGCAGCACCGATGATAGCAACGGAAGCTGCATCCTTAATATCAAAGCCTAAAAGTGTAGCCATGCAGAGTGTGAAGAAAATACCGAACTGTGCAGCTGCACCGAAAAGCATAAGCTTAGGATTAGTAAGTAAGGGCTTGAAATCAATCATAGCACCAATACCGATAAAGAGAATCAGGGGGAATAACTCGTGGCTCTCGTTACTGATACCGATATTGAAAAGGTGATTGATAACTGCTTTTGCACCTGAATTGGGAAGGTTAACAAGAATTGCACCAAATCCCATAGGTAATAAAAGTGTAGGCTCCATGTTTTTCTTTATGGCGAGGAAAATGAGAATACCGCCAATAACCCACATGATAACCTGCTGAGGTGTGACCGATAAAAGGTTTTGATAAAGAACCTCCATTTTTGAATCCTCCGTTTGGTTAAAAGTTTTAATTATGAATGTTCATATTTAGTTAATAATATCATATAAATGTCGAAATGTATAGGGACAAAAATGAATTTTTGCCTAAAATTTATTCTCGTTTGTTCTGCTTAATTATGTGAAAATTAATCAGCTGTCGCTTTCGTCGCACATTCTGTAGCCAACGCCAAGCTCGTTTATTATGTATTTATTATTTCCGGGCGTAATATTTAGCTTTTTGCGTATGTTTGCCATATTTACCTGTAGCTTTTTGATACTGCCGCTATCCTCAGTTATATCTTTCAGAAGCTTAATTTCTGTTCACGGCTTAAAGTATCGAAATTATCGCTTATAGCTGAACTTGAACCGTATATGGTTGTCAGCGGAGTACGTAAATCATGAGAAATAGCTCTCAGTAAATTAGCTCTTAGCTTTTCCTTCTCAATTTCAGCACGCATTTTCTCAAGGCGGTTTATCCTTAATGTCATAATAACGGTAGTAACAGCCACCACCATCATTATAAATGCGGAGAAAAGGTTATCGGATATGGAAAAATTAAACCGGTTAAAGGGTGCTGTGAAGGCGTAGTTAACTGCAAGAACGCTTGCTATGGAAGCGATAACACCCCGGAAAAAGTCTTTGGTAACAAGGAAAACAATAAAAACCGAAAGCACAAAAAGCACGGGTATAAGACTTGCCGAAAAGGAAAGTTGGTGCAGAAAGGTTGAGACCAACACGGTTACACCTAAGGTGAAAACAGTTACAAGTGCTTTTTTAATATGCAGGATAAATTTCCCCAAAAAACAAACACCTCCTACTTTAAGTATCTCATACAGTATTTATAACACGCTAAAGCGGGGTTGTCCTTAAAAACAGATTAAGATGCGGTAAAAATTAAAGAATACTGATGATATTTTACAAAGTTTTTACATGAGCCTGAATTTCATATATGAATATATTTAAGAGACTGTTGAATTTTAGCGAAATAGCAGAAAATGAAATAAAGATTGCACAATAAAAAAACTTAGGTTATTATTAAAGTATAAAAAGAAAGGAAACAAGTAAATGATATATCTGGTTGAAGATGACAGCAGCGTAAGAGAACTGATGCTTTATACATTGAAAGCATCGGGATTTAATGCAAAAGGCTTTAAAGACAGTTTCCATTTTTTTGAGGAACTTAATAAGGAGCTTCCACGATTAATTATACTGGACATTATGCTTCCCGGTATGGATGGTGTTGAAATATTAAAGGAATTAAGAAGCAGAAAGCAAACGGAGAATATTCCGATAATTATGGCAACAGCAAAAGGCAGCGAATATGATAAAGTTTTGTGTCTTGATTCAGGTGCCGATGATTATTTACAGAAACCCTTCGGTATGTTGGAAATGATTTCACGTATTAAAGCTGTACTGAGAAGAGCAGAGCCTAAAAAGAAAACAGAGATTATAAGTGTTGGACTGATTACTTTGGACATAGGCTCGCATACAGCAAGGGTGGCAAATAATCTTGTAGAGCTTACTTATAAGG
>JAGBID010000191.1 GCA_017935165.1 Clostridia bacterium | reverse complement strand
GGGTAAACCTGCTTCTTAATAGAGTGCCTTATAAATATAAAGGCAAAAAGCATACTTAATAAATGAATAAGTGAAAGAAGTGCAAAATAAGGTAAGGGTAAATAGTGAAGCACAGCAATAATTCTTTTAAAGCCTGAAACATAGCTTATGAATATCAAAGCATAGCCTAAGGCTTGTCCGATAACTGAAACAAATAAAAGCTGCAGCAAGGAGGAGAGGTAAGCGCATTTTGAAAGCAAGCCGATGTTTGAAAGCAAACGGTAGCTTTCATTCTCCATATTGAACATAGCTTTTAAAACCAAAGCCTGCAGAATAATTACAGCAAGCAAAGCAGCAACACAGATGGTAAGTGTCTGCATTCTTTCGTTTTTCAGGGCATCATTTTGTCTTGTGGTACCCATTTTATATGGGGATACGGCGTTGTAGCCTGCCTTATTCAAGGCATCAATAACTCTTTCTGTGTATGCAAAATCCTCAATGGTCAGGCTTATTTGCACACTGCCTTTATCAGGAACTGCCATATTAAAGGTGTTTTCACTTACAAAGCAGAATTCAAGTAAGGTGGAGTCATTAACTTCTCTTGTCGGGAAAAGAATTGTATATTTAGAGTAAAGACCTGTATCCGCATCATAGCTTGATTCATCGTAGGCACCGTTAATCTGCCTTGTGCCGTAAAGCTTAACAAAGGTCATTGAGGGTACAAATTCATCGTCAAGTATAGCGCGCTTAAAATCCTTATCCAGCTCACTTTCAGGGGTAAATCTTTCTTCCGGCAGGATCATTGTGCTTCTCTGTTTCATATCTGTGTGAAACTCTTTACCGAAGCTTGGCAGTATGTTTTCATAAACAGGAGCGAATAATGCAAAATTATAATCCTTTTTCTCAAAGTTATAATTTATGATCCTGCCCATATCATCATGAAAATAAAGACCGTTACCAACATCCGTTTTACCCACAACTGTTACGTTTAAAACGAAATATTCATTATATCCCCAGCTTTTATTGTCACGTATGTAAACAGGCATCTTACTGCCGATTCCTAAACTGCTGTCAGCTGAAATAACCTCGTAAAGGTTTTCGGGAAGTCTGCCTTCCGTTAAGAATTCACCACTTTTAAGTAAGGGAACTGTTTTAACAAAGGAATCGCTTTTTAGTATTTTTATGTCGCTGTCATTTTCAAATTCAGGTTCAAGGCTTGAACCTACGTTTTCAAGAGAATAGTGGGTTTCAAAGTCAACACCTTCTCTGTAAGAGCAGTAGATGTCGGTACAATAGCCGTATCTTTCAATGGCGTTTATATTGTCGATGAATAATATTTTACTGTAGTCCTCTTCGGTGAATGTACTTTCATCCTTTTTTACAGCTACAATTCTTACTTTGCTTCCGTTACTGAAGGCGCTGTCGTCATATATTCTTGTAAAGCTGTCGTCGAGATTTACAATAAAAGTACCTAAAAAAGCAAAGAAAGCAAAGGCAGTAAGTCCGCAGAAAAGCAGCATTAAGCTTATAAATAAGGGGCGGGAGGTAATTTGCAGCTTTGCAATATAAAAGCTTAAGTTCTTTTTTACAGCCTTTTTTTCAACAGCAGAATTATCGGGGATTTCCTTCTCACGAAGTTTTATATCGGAAAAAACCTTACCCTCACTTATTACAATGTGGCGGGTAGCATAGTCCGCGGCTTCGCTGAATTCGTGGGTGATTAGAATTACAAGCCTTTCCTTTGAAGCTTCTTTTAAAAGCTTTATAACCTTTATGCTGTTTTCTTCATCAAGGTTGCCTGTAGGCTCGTCCGCAATTAATATCTCAGCAGGCTTGGCGAGTGCCCTTGCAATAGAAAGCCTTTGCTTCTGACCGCTTGAAAGTCTTGCGGCTTTCTTATGCTTAAATTCATAAAGGTCAACCTTTATAAGTATCTCTTTAGCTTTATTAACAGCTTCTTCCTTTTCAAAGCCTGAAAGGTAAAGGGTGGATATAACGTTTTCCTCTACGCTGGCACCCTCAAGAATACCGTAATTCTGGGAAATGAAGCTTATATTTTCGCGTCTGTAAGCTTCAAGGTCTCTTGAATCGAAATGAGAGGTAGGCTCGCCTTTAAAGTAAAGCTCGCCGTCCTCATAAGGTAATATGCCGCCGATTACGTGAGCAAGTGTGGATTTACCGCTGCCGCTTTCACCTGTAACAGCAATAAATTCTCCCTTGTCCATTGTAAGGCTAATTTTATTTATACCCATAGTTACGCTTTTT
>JAGBID010000023.1 GCA_017935165.1 Clostridia bacterium | reverse complement strand
GGATATTTATTTGACAGAAGGCGGAAATAAACAGCCTGTTATTTGCTACAGAACGGGTATGGCAGTATATGAGGAGATGTTTGACAATCATAGACTTGTGTCAGCAGGCTGGAATAATTCCGGTACACCTTTAAACGTACTTGAGGGTATGCCTTTCAGACTTCATTTCGATGCATTTACTGAGCCTTGGGTTTTTGAGGTGGAAGTAAACGGCGAATGCCTTGACTATGATTGGGAGTACCTTGGCTTTGAGAAAAGAGAAGAGTACATTGAAACAACGGATACAAAAGTTTTACACGGTATAATAACTTTAACAAACAGAATTTATCCCTTGGAAGTAGAAGTGCACACCGTTCTTTCCGGTAGTGCTGTGTTTACAAGATATATCACTTTAAAAAATAATTCTTCTGAAAAAATGAAGATAAATAAGCTTGTTCCTATGTCCGGCGGTATGGAGATAACCTATGACTGGGATCAGTTTGTTGATAGTGAGAATGATAAGAGCAAAGTATATTCCATAGGCTACATGGATACGGACAAGGGGTGCGCCGAGGGTGCTTTCCGCTGGCATGATATGCCTTCAGCAGGTACTAACCTTTACGGCAGATACCGCGGAAACAGGTTCCTTTACCCCATGTTTATGATAAGAAATAACGTATTAGGCCATATTTATTTTGCTCAGATGGCTTTTACAGGCGGATTTGAGTTTAATCTGAATTTGAATGCAGGCCAGGAAACTAACGGAATTGATATAAGAGGCGACAGAGCGGATGCTAAGCTTGATTTCAAAATGGCTGTGGCAGGCCCTGCACCTTTGCTTGTGCTTGAAGCAGGTGAAAAATTTAAGTCTCCCGAAATTTATATCGGCCGTGTTCAGGGTGACCTTGACGATGCTGTAAATATGATGCATAAGCACGTAAGAAAGTGTGTGTTCACATTACCTGAGCCTAAGGAGAATGTTGCCACTGTAGGTGCAGGCATCGGCCCCGAAAGAGCTATGACTCCTGAGGCTATTTTCCACACAATGGACACAGCTATAATGGTTGGTGCCGAAAGCTGTATTATTGATGCAGGCTGGAACTGCGAGGCAGGAAAAGAATGCGACTGGTATAAAAAAGCAGGCGACTGGACGCCTGACCCAACAAAACACGGTGATAACTTTAAGTCTATTCGTGAAAGATGCCATAAAAACGGTCTTAAATTCGGTATGTGGATGGAGGTCGAGAGAATTTCAGGCGGTGCTGAGGTTGGCGCCAAACATCCTGAGTGGTTCCAGACAAAATTCCTTGGCGATGAAAAGTCACAGGTAATTGATATGACAAATCCCGAGGCTGCAGCCTGGGCAGAAGCTCAGATTGAAAAGCTTATCGAGGTATACGGCATTGACCTTTTCCGCCTTGATTTTAACGTTGATTACACCGATTCTATCTGCAAAAATGACCGCGGCGGTATAAATGAGTGTAATTATTTAAGATATTACACCGCTCTTTATAAGATGTTCGAGAATTTAAGAAAGAAATATCCCCACATTATTTTCGAAAACTGTGCATCGGGCGGCGGCAGATGTGACCTTGGTATGGTAAGGAACTTTACACATTCCTGGGTTTCCGATTATCAGATAATGCCTAAAGGTTATATGATAACAAACGGTATGACTATGGTTATACCTCCCGAGAGAGTGGATAGACTTGTAGCAGGTATGAACGGCCATTTAAGAGGCTCACTTGATATGACTGTAAGGCAGACCTTAATGGCAAAGCCTACTACAAATACCTATAATCCTATGGGCAGCAATATGAACCCTCAGGAAATAGAATTTGTTCGCCACAGCTTTGATATTTACAATAACTTTATAAGACCTTATATGACTGATGGCTATATTTATCACCATACACCTGAATGTTACAACCGTCAGCCTCAGGGTGTGGGCGTTATTGAAAGAGCCAGTGCGGATGGTACCAAGGGTGTTATAGGTGTATTTAACTTAGCAAGCGTTAAGGATGAATACGTTGTGGTATATCCTAAGGGTCTTGATGAAGGCAAAACTTATGAAGTTACTTTTGATAACAAGAGAACTACTGCAAAAGTAAGCGGATTTACACTTGTTAACGATGGTATAAGAGTGAGAAACAGTGTTTCTTTTTCCAGTGAACTTATCCTTTATAAAGCGATTGAAGAATAAAAAATCCGCAGGCTCAAAAATGAGTCTGCGGAATTTTTTAGTCGGGTAAAACCTCAAGGGCTTGACTTAAATCATTTATAAGGGTGTCGATGTCCTCTAAGCCGACGTGTATTCTGACAAGCCTTTCAGGCTGACCGTATTCCTTTTGGACGGGGTTAGCACCTGATAAAGCGACCAGGCTTTCAAAACCGCCCCAACTGACGCCGTTCTGGAAATAGTGAAGCTTATTTACGAAATTGCGAATGTCCTGCCAGGTGCCCTTGGGCTCGAAGCTGAGTAAGCCGTTGGTGCCTGATAAATATTTTGCGAACATCTCTTTTTGCTCGAAGGTATCACTGCCGGGGTAGAAGACCTTTTTGACCTTTGGGTGGTTTTCAAGGAATTTTGCAACCTTCATACCGTTTTCGCCGTGCTGCTTAAGGCGCATGGGAAGAGTTCTTATGCCTCTTATAAGAAGCCAGGCGGCGTGGGGGTCCATACAACCGCCAAACCAGGTTCTTTCTCTGTCCTGAATGCTCTGGATTATTTCCTTTCTTGCAGCAATGGCACCTGCAACAATGTCGCTGTGACCGCCAAGATACTTTGAGCAGGTGTGGCAGCTGATGTCAATACCGTATTTCAAAGGCTGCTGGTGAAGGGGTGTGGCGTAGGTATTGTCTATAATGGTGCCGATTCCCTTTTCTTTAGCTATTTTTGCCACGGCTTCAAGGTCTTGTATTTTAAATACCATGGTTGAAGGACTTTCAAGATATATAAGTGTTGTGTTTTCCTTTATTGCGTTTTCGATTTCCTTGGGGTTATCACCTCCCACAAAGGTATACTCAACACCGAATTTATCAGGGAGATAATCCCTTACTATGCTTAAAACGTTACTGTATGATGAGGCTGCCAGAATGATATGGCAGTCTTTTTTTACAAAGTACATTATAGCGGCGCTTATGGCAGCCATACCTGAGGAGAAGCAGAGGGCACCGTCAGCTCCTTCCAAAGCTGCTATTTTTCTTTCGGCGATGTCTACTGTAGGGTTGGAGGTTCTTGAGTAACCGTAGCCGTGAGCTGTAACACCGTTACACTCTGTGGGACTTACAAAAAGTGAATTCTGAAATATGGGCGGAACAATAGCTCCGCTGAATTTTCCGTACTCGTCACCTAAGTGAGTACAAATGTCAAGGACGTTTGTGTATTTTTTATCTTCTTCAGTTAAGAAAGCCATATTAATCACCTGACTTAATTGTTTTTCGGCATTATTCTGCCGTTTTCTTTATACTACCACTTTGATTTTTAAAAGTAAATGAACTTTTTTAAGCTGTTTTATTGACAGAGAGATTAAAATAGTATATAATCAGAACAAAAGTTCGGAACAAATGTTCGTACAGAAAGGGCGAGGTTTTGTGTATGGGCAGCGGCGATAGAATAATTTTGCACGCAGATATGAATAACTACTTTGCTACAGTTGAAGAAAAGTATGACCCGAAGCTGAGAGATATACCTTTCGCTGTATGCGGAGACCCTGAGATGCGTCACAGTATTGTAATGGCTAAAAATGCAATCGCGAAAAGCTACGGAGTTATTTCCGGTATAAGCTTCAGCCAGGCAAAAAAGCTTTGTCCTAAGCTTCAATGTGTCAGGGCGGACTACGATAAATATTTGAAGGAGACGAAAAGTGCAAGGCACATATTCAGTAAATATACCGATAAAATTATCCCTTACGGACTTGACGAAGCCTGGTTGGATTTGAGCGAGACGGGAGTAAGCATAAACGAAGCAAAACAGATAGGTGATTTAATAAGGTATGAAATTTATTACAGCCAATGCCTTTCTGCTTCTGTGGGGGTTAGCTTTAATTTCATTTTCTCGAAGCTTGGCAGTGACTATAAAAAGCCCAACGCCACCACGTTTATATCCAAGAAAAATTATAAGGAAGTAGTGTGGCCCTTGCCTTCAAGTGAGCTGTTGTTTGTTGGTCAGAAAAGAAATAAGCTACTGAATTCATTTGGGATTAATACTATAGGCGATATCGCTTTAGCTGAGGAAAAGCTTCTTAAGAGAATGCTTGGCAAAGTAGGATTTGACTTGAAGTGCTTTGCAAACGGTGACGACAGAAATTTCCACCCCGAAAATGATGAGATAAAAAGTATAGGAAATACCATAACGCCGCCAAAGGATATAGAAAACGAAGACGAAGCCAAGGCACTGCTGTATTTGCTTTCCAATGCCGTCAGCGTCAGGCTTAATAATCACAATTTGCTTGCGCTGTCTGTCAGCGTGAATTTTAAGGATAATAATTTTGGAAGTTTTGTAAGACGAATAACCTTAAAAAATCCTGTAAACAGCGGTGAAGGTATATACAAAGCGGCAGAAAAGCTTTTGCAGAAGCATTATATATGGGCAAGGCCTATAAGAGCCTTGGGCGTAAGAGCGGAAAACTTGATTTCGGGTAAATATGTGCAGATGAGCTTGTTTGAATCGGAGGATGAAAATAAGATTTTTATATCAAAAGAATTGGAAGATAATATTGATAAATTAAAAACGAGAGTCGGTCAGTTAAGGCTTGAAGTTACAAGAGAATAAGCAGAAAGGAGCTTGTTATGTGCGGCAGATATACTGTTTTAACCGAGGATGAAATAATCAGAATAAGGAATATTTTAAGGCAGATTTCGTTAGGGCTTACCCGTGATGAAATCGGAGCTGACGACACAGGGGACAGAAAGGAGGTTTTCCCTACAAACACCGCTCCCGTAATCACAAGGGATAAGCTGGGCGTTAATTTTGAAAGCATCAAGTGGGGCTTCAAAAAATTGCAGGACGGCGGTGTTATTATAAACGCAAGGGCAGAGACCTTAAAAGAAAAAGTTATGTTTGCTAAGCACCTTTTTACGGGCAGGTGCGTTGTGCCTGCAGGTGAATTTTTCGAGTGGGAAAGGATTGGCGAAAAAAAGAAAAAGTACTACGCAAAGGATAGGGGCGGAAACCTTCTTTTTATGGCAGGCTTATACAGAAACGTCAGGGATAATGAGTCAGTAAGCGGATTTAGCCGTGAATTTGTTATAATTACAAAGAATTCAGTAACCGAAATAAATAAGATTCACAGCCGTATGCCTGTTCTTTTGCGAGTGGATCAGATTGAACCGTGGCTTAACGGAAAAATGAGTCCCGAGGAACTGGTGAGTTCTTACTATGAAGTAGAAATAGCTCCCTGTGAGGATGAAAAGTAAGATGTTTTATTGCTAACGATTTCTCCTTATGCTATAATGAAAATACCTATAAATTTCTTTGTTAACTAATTAAGTAAGAAAAGGTGATATTATGGCTAAATTGTTTGCAAATATTGACACTAACGATTATGGCGACAAGTTTTTAAACGACCTTACCGACAAAAAGAAGGATATAAAAAAAGAGGACCTTTATCCCTTTGTTGACCAGTACGCAGGTAAAAGCGTAACAGACCTGCTTATTTGCTTAACCTGCCAGTACTCTATTCCCGAAAGTAAGGTACTTAGCGATAGTATTTATAAATATGAGCAGGAATCAGAGAACGGTATCCCCGTAAATTATAAGGAATATTTCCGCGGCATTTATAAAATGTATAAGGAATACGGCATTGACCCTATAAAAGTTTGGCTTGATAGGTGCAGGGAAGTTAATTTAACTCCCTGGGTAAGCCTTCGAATGAACGACTGCCATTGTCCTGATGATGAAACCTGCTTTTTACGCCCCGCGCTTTTCTATGAAGCAAGGGAAAAAGGCTGGATGATAGGTGAAAAGTACGGCTACTTCAGATATTGCCTTGATTACAGCGTTTATGAAATAAGAAAAATGTGGCTTGATTACATAGACGAGCAGCTTTATAAGTACGACGTGGACGGCTTAGAGCTTGACTTCCAGCGCGAAATTCACTGCTTTGACTATATAAATCAGCCTGAGTGCTATAAGATAATGAATGATTTTATAAGGGAAGTTAAGAAAATTATCACAAAGCACGAGGTAATTAAGGGTCACAAAATAATGCTTGGTGTCAGACTTAACCGTGATATAGAGCAGAATAAGGTTTTCGGCTTTGATGCGGTTACCTGGGATGAAGAAAAGCTTGTTGATATGATTGTTATTACGCCCCGATGGGAAACTAACGACAGTGATATGCCCGTTAAAGCTTGGAAAGAAACCTTAAAAAATACCGAAATTTATGCAGGTATTGAAACTTTAATTAAAAGTTACAGTAGCAGAGGCCATGCAACTGCGGACTCTATAAGAGGATATGCTAACCGCTATCTTTCCGATGGTGCAGACGCTATATATCTCTTTAACTATTATCCTCTTCCTGATAGTGATTTAGAGGGCGAGAAGATTAGAAAAGCAAGAAGTATGGATATTTTTGCTACCTGCGGTAATTTAGATGACGTGCGCTCAAAGCCTATGCGTTTTATTGTAACCGGTCAGGATATTGCGCCCGAAGGCTATAATGTATATAAGCCTCTGCCGATTTTATTAAATGGCGAAAAGCAAAATATCAAAGTAAATATCGGTAAACTTCCCGCTGAAAAGAAAGTTAAATTATTTATAGGTATTGAAGCAGCAGATGCTTCAGAGACAGAAGTAAAAGTTTTTGAAAATAAACTTAATTTATCCCGCGAAAATCCTAAGCCTTCTGATATGCAAGAAAACCTTACTGAAGGCGAAATCGTTTGCGGATGCGGCTATATTTCAAACGGTACCCTTACTTACTCTGCTACGGTCGAGACCTTAACAAGCGGCGAATACGAAATTAATTTTTCAGGCAATAAAGGTAAAATTACCTATATCGAATTTTATATAGAATAATTATGAGAAATTTTGAAAGTAAATTTAAATTTGAAAGTAAAGACGGCATTATAAAGCCGCAGCATTTGGGAATTTCAGGTAACAGATGCCTTGTAACAACTCCTTTTAATTACGTTACCGACCTTGAAAGTTTGCAAGCTCCGCCTTACGCCAATACAGGCTTTAAAAGTGAAGTAAAAGTAGGCGGCGAAAGTGTAAAGTGCAGTGAATATACATGGAGAATAAACCTGATAGAGCGAAAGGGTGGGACACGAAATTTTGAAGTTTTTTCCCTTTCTGTTATTCCTCCTTATAAAAACGCAGTTTTGCAAGCCGTAAAAGTAAAGAATACTTCGGGAAGGGATATAGATATCCCCCTGGAGCTTTGGTATAAGGGAAACAGTGAATATTTAAACGACTGGATATTCCCAATTCCAAAGGTGACAAAGCCTGAGGCTGATGAGGTTGTACTTGAAAATAATGCTCTTTTGCTGAAAAACAGAGACGGCGCCGCATTTGCCATAACAAGCTCCTTAAAGCTTGAGCATTTTGCTCTTGCTAAAATACTTAAAACAAGGGTTAGCTTTAAACCCGATGAAGAAAAAGTCTTTTATTTTTCTTTCCATTCAGGTCATATTGATACTGTAGAGGCTGAATATCTTCAGCTTATGGCGGATTATGAAAAATACGTGGATGAAGCGTTTTTGTTCGCGGAAAACGAGGAAAAAAGGCTTCTTTCGGCACTTCCTGAATTTAAAAGCGGTAATGAGGTCTATGAAAAATTTTACTACCGCTCCCTGGCGACTTTACTTTTGAACCGATGGGAGATACCGCTTTTTAAACTTAATCCCTACTATCGCACCGGCGGTACTACTGGCGGATGTATGTGTTCGTATCTTTGGGATTACGCAGGCCCGTGGAATATACACCCTCTTGTGGATAAAGACGTGACAAAAGAGGAGATAAAAGCTTTTCTTGCGGTTGACCTTAGTTCTTCATACGCTATTATGCCTGTGGACGGCAGGAAAAACGGCCCGTGGTATCAGATAAATCAGGAGAAAATAATTGCGCTTATTTATCACTACCTTACAAACACGGGAGATTTTGCTTTTCTTGACGAGCAGGCAGGGGAGAAAACCGTAATAGAATGGGTTAAATTCCACGCATATTTTGGAGATAACCTTGAAAAAGAAGCGAATTTGATTGACTACGGTGTAAAAGGCGAAGACCATCTGGAGCTCAGGCGAGGTATACCCTACCACGGAATTATGCCCGACCTTAATATGAGAAGGTATAAAACTTACGAAAGAGCAAGCGAGATATTATCCCTGTACGGTACGCCTGACGATAATTTAATGAAAAGAGCGAAGCTTGTGGCAGCTCTTACCAAGGAAAAGCTTTGGGATAAGGACAAAAAATGGTTTAAATTTATTATCGACGGTAAAGAAGACTACCGCTATACGGTGCAGATGTTTAAGTTTTTAGACAGCGGCGCGGCAGATGAAGAGATAGTAGAGGGTCTTGTTTCCCATTTGAACGATGAAGAGTTCCTTTCTGATTTTGGCTTGCACAGCATGAGCAAACTGGACGAAGCTTATGATCAGGTGGATATTGATAATGGCGGCGGCGGAATTTGCTCGCTGTTTGTTCCCGTTATATTGGAGCAGTTATACAAAATCGGTAAATGTGAAATTGCAAACGATATACTGAAAAGAGTTCTTTGGTGGGGCGAAAGAATGCCTTATTGGGGTGATTCATTAACTGCAAACGCTATTGCTTACAGAGAGGATACTCCCTTGCAGGCTACAATCGGTTCATCAGCTGCGGCACAGATGATAATATTCGGTATATTCGGAGTGAAATCGGATTATTACGGAAATATAACTATCAATCCTGTAAAAAATCCTCCCGATAAGGATATGTGCCTTATAAATATGAAGCTGAGAAACAAAATTTTCAGTATTTATTTAAATGAGCAGGATTATACCGTTGAAACAGAGAACAATAAAATTACAAAACCATACGGCGAAAAAACTATAATATAAAAAAGAGAGAAGGGTTCATTTTAAAGCTTGAATCCTTCTCTTTTGTTTTGATTGGGTATTTAATTATTTAACGGACCACTTGGTGCCTTCTTTTGTATCGAGGATAGCGATGTTCATTTCGCTGAGCTCGTTACGGATGCTGTCAGCCAAAGCGAAGTCACGGTTCTTTTTAGCTTCAAGGCGCTTTGCAATAAGCTCCTCTATCTTAGCTACGTCCACGCCCTCGGGAATTTCGGCGGGTGTTAATTCTTCTGTAGCCTTGGGCTTTGCTTTTTCTGTAGGCTTGTTTGTTAAAAGGTCAAGGGAGAGAACCTTATCGTATTCCTTTAATATAGCAAGCTTTGTAGCGCCGTTTGTCTTAAGCTTTAAGATATCGTAAACAGCTGTTAAGCCTAAGGAAGTGTTCAAATCGTTACCTACTAAGTTAATAAACTTCTCTTTTGCTTCTGCTACTACGGCTTCATCAATTTCGCCTTCGTTCTGAATGGAGGCGATTCTTGTTAAAAGCTTATTGTATGCGCCTGCTGTATTATCAAGGCTTTCAAATGTGAATACCAAAGGCTTGCGGTAATGGGACTGTAAGCAGAACATACGGTAAACCAGGGGGTCGTAACCCTTTTCTTCAAGAAGGGAAACGGTTAAGAAGTCGCCCTTACTCTTACTCATCTTGCCTCTTGCGTCGTTAAGGTGGAGAACGTGGAACCAGTTATTACACCACTTTTTGCCTGTGTAAGCTTCGCTCTGTGCGATTTCGTTTGTGTGGTGGGGGAAGGCGTTATCAATACCGCCGCAGTGGATGTCGAGGGTGTCGCCTAAATACTTAAGGCTTATGCCTGAGCACTCAATGTGCCAGCCGGGGTAACCGTTGCCCCAGGGGCTATCCCACTTTAATTCCTGGTCGTCAAACTTGCTCTTTGTGAACCAGAGAACGAAGTCTGCCTTATTTCTCTTGTTTTCGTCCTCTTCAACGCTGTCGCGAACGCCTACTGCTAAATCCTCTTCCTTGAAATTCTGGAATACATAGTAAGTGTCAAGCTTGCTTGTGTCAAAGTAAACGTTGCCGCCTGCTATATAAGCGTAGCCTTTTTCAAGGAGTGTTTCAATAAGGTGGATGTAATCATCTACACAGCTTGTAGCGGGAACAACTATCTCGGGCTTTTTAATGTTTAACTTCTTGCAGTCGGAGAAGAATGCGTCGGTATAGAACTGAGCGATTTCCATAACTGTTTTCTTCTCTCTTTTTGCGCCCTTGAGCATCTTATCCTCACCTGTGTCGCCGTCACTACTGAGGTGACCAACGTCTGTGATATTCATTGCTCTTGTAACCTCGTAGCCTGCGAAGTTTAAGAACTTCTCAAGAACGTCCTCCATTATATAAGTTCTCAGGTTACCGATATGTGCGAAATGGTAAACTGTAGGGCCGCAGGTGTACATTTTTACCTTGCCCTCTTCATTGGGGATAAATTCATCCTTGCTTCTTGTGAGTGTGTTATAAAGTTTCATATTAAGTCCTTTCTTTGTTTATATAAATATCATATTTAATGTTGGTAGTTCCCTGTAGAAAAAGTTATATAGCGCGCGTAGAATCTGTTTCTCCTCATCCGTCTTACAAAGTGGACAAGACACTTTGTAAGCCACCTTCACCGCCGGGGAAGGGGACTATTGATAAATTCAAAAACAGAAAATGTGAAGTAGTCCGGCTATTTATTACTTGTTAATTTCCATTGATTGTGAGATAGTTGCCATTTGTTTCTGGAGTTTTTCAATTTCCATACGCATACGGCACAGTTCCTGAGAAACCGGGTCGGCTACGTGAATCTGGTCAAGGCATTCTGTGACCTTCATTCCGTTTATGCGGACAACCCTTGCAGGTACACCCACTGCTGTGGCATTATCGGGTACGGCATCCAAAACAACGGCACCTGCTGCGATTCTTACATTGTTTCCGATTTTAAATGGTCCTAAGACTTTTGCACCTGCACCGACTAAAACATTATCGCCTAATGTGGGGTGGCGCTTGCCTGTGTCCTTACCTGTACCGCCTAAGGTTACGTTTTGGTAAAGTGTGCAGTTGTCACCGATTACGGCTGTTTCGCCTATAACCACGCCCATACCGTGGTCGATAAAAAGGTTTTTGCCTATTGTTGCGCCGGGGTGGATTTCTATGCCCGTTTTTCTTCTTGAACGCTGGGAAATCATTCGTGCTATAAATTTCATATTATGGGTATGAAACCAATGAGCTTTTCTGTAGCTCCTTATTGCTTTGAAGCCTGAGTAAAGGAAGTAAACCTCCAGGCGGCTTTTGGCAGCAGGGTCGCGTTGCATTACTGCATCCAGCTCGGCTTTAAGTTTTTTGAACATACACATTGATCCTTTCCTTAGGAGCTAAGGATAAAAGAAGGGCTATGGTATAAATAAAAAAGCCCCGTACCGATAAATTAAGTAAAACTTAATTTACCTGTACGAAGGCGAATAATCCGCGGTTCCACTTCGTGTTTATCACTTACGCTTCCGAAATATTAATAAAGCGCTTGCCTTAACGCGGCATCACGTACAAGCATACAGAATAATAAAATTATTTTTCTGCCTGTCTACTCGCGGGTGCATTTCGCCTTTTTGCTTAGCAAAGGAAGCTTTCAGCCAATGGCTTCCTATCTCTGGCGCAGCTTAAAAGTTACTTCTCCCGGTCACGGTATTTGAAGATATTATACTATTTATTTTATGATTTGTAAAGAAGAAATGACTTTTAAAAATAATTTTTATATTGCTTGTGGTAAAAATATTCAATCTTTTCAATAAAAATGGGTAAACTATGAGCAATAAAGAGAAAAATAAATATTGTGCAAATTATGTAGAAATTCGGTGAAGTTTGTGGTATACTATATTTACTTATGAAACGATTATGCGGCAGATAGTGCCGCGATAAAGAAAATATTTAACGAACAGCTTTGAAGGAGAGATTTAGCAAAATGGAACAGAATCAGGTACACAGTAGCTTTGACCCCAATAACAGAGTTGCCCCCCTTGGTATCGTGCCTCTGGCAGGCGCAAGGGAGCTTGCAGAGAAAATTGACAAGCACCTTGTAAAATGGGCTAACGAAGTTGGTATTGATTGTAAGTCCTTTATTATTGAAAATAAATGTCCCCGTTTCCAGTCCGGTGACGGTAAAGGTATGATCGAGTCCACAATTCGTGGTTATGACCTTTACTTTATATGTGATCCCGGTAATTACAGCATCACATATAATTACTTCGGCACACCTAACAGAATGTCTCCTGACGACCATTATCAGGATCTTAAAAGACTTATTCAGGCTGCCAGCGGTAAGGCTCACAGAATCAACGTTGTTATGCCTATGATTTATGGCGGCAGACAGCACAGAAGAAGCTACCGTGAATCCCTTGACTGTGCATTTGCACTTCAGGAGTTACAGAGTATGGGTGTTTATAACGTTGTTACATTCGACGCTCACGACCCCAGAGTTCAGAATGCAGTTCCGCTTATGGGCTTTGACAACCTTATGCCTCACTATCAGGTTCTTAAGAAGATGTTTAAGGACTTCCCTGAGCTCTCCACAGAGAAGGAAGACTTTATGATAGTAAGCCCCGACGAAGGCGCTCTTGACAGAAATATGTACTATGCTTCTGTTTTAGGCGTTGAGCTTGGTATGTACTACAAGCGCCGTGATTACAGCAAGGTTGTTAACGGCAGAAACCCCATTGTTGCTCACGAATATATGGGTGAAAGCGTAAAGGGCAAGACAGTTTTCGTAGCTGACGATATTATTTCTTCCGGCGAAAGTATGCTTGACATCGCTTATAAGGTAAAGGAAAAGGGTGCGGAAAAGTTCTTCTGCTATGCTACTTATGCAATATTTACAGCAGGCCTTGATAAGTTTGATAAGGCTTATGCCGAGGGTAAGCTTGACGGTGTTTTCGGAAGTAACTTAACATACTTAAATCCCGAGCTTAAAACAAGACCTTGGTTCCATGAGGTTGACGTAAGTAAGTACGCTGCTTACTTTATCTCAGCTTTAAACCACGACGTTTCCATCAGTTCTCTTATTGATCCTCACCAGAAGATAGATGCCCTTCTTGCTAAAAGGAAGGCAGAAAAAGAAGCTAACGGTGAAATTCAGTTAAAGCTTGAATAATTATTTCGGAGCCTGAGTTAAGTTCAGGCTCCTTTTAATTTGCATATATGTATAAACGAGTGTATAAAATGTAAAAATATGCATAAAAATGAATAATACTCATTTTAAGTGTATTTACCTTAAGCGGGAGATTGGTTTTACTTATAAAGTTATATAGTAAAAATACACATAGAAATTAACAATAACAGCGCAGTTTTGTGCAATTGGTAAAAAAGAATAAATATTCATTTAGGGGTTGATTTTTTTCTTAATATGTGTATAATTATACTTGCGAAACGAAGCTACGGAAAGTAAATGAAACTTTACTTCAGCTCCACATATATTGAATAAAATGAGATAAATAAAGAGGTAATTTAAAATGGCTAAGAAAAAAGAAGATATCAAAAAAGTTGTTCTTGCTTACTCCGGCGGTCTTGATACATCCATCATCATTCCCTGGCTTAAGGAAAATTACAATAACTGCGAAGTTATAGCTGTATCCGGTGACGTTGGTCAGGGTACTGAGCTTGACGGTCTTGAGGAAAAGGCTATCAAGACAGGCGCAAGCAAGCTTTACATTGAGGATCTTAAGGAAGAATTCGTTCAGGATTACGTTTACCCCACACTTAAGGCAGGCGCAAAGTATGAGAATAACTACCTTTTAGGAACTTCCTTTGCACGTCCTATTATTGCTAAGAGAATTGTTGAAATCGCTTTAGCAGAAGGTGCTGATGCTATC
>JAGBID010000190.1 GCA_017935165.1 Clostridia bacterium | reverse complement strand
TATACTGTTGCAAGCAGGAAATTTGTGTGCCAAATTTTATTTTTATTAAAGAAGACTTTCCTTAGCAACCCCGCTCTTAATTGAAGGCGAGTTTTTTGATTATAAGTATTTTACGTAGAGCCTGTCAGTACCATTTCCGAAATTTACAATATCCTTAAGGTAACGGTAACCATATTTTTCGTACAAACCTATATGTTCTGATGGAATATAAGTTTTATCAAATCCCAGGCTTTTTGCATATCCGTTAAGGTGGGCTATCAGTTTTTCACTTACTCTGTTACCTCGGTATTCTTCAGAAACAAATATAGTGGAAACCCAAGGATATATCTCGGGCAAGGGATAATAATCCTCTTTCATTATGGTAGCCATTCCGATAATTTTTCCGTCAATAACAGCAATAAAAGGCGCTTCCCAATCAGAAAAATACCAGTCACGGATTATTTTTAAAGTATGCTCCTTCACTTCTTCCCAGGAGAAATCCTCTACGAATTTTAAAAGTTTTTCTTTCAGGGGTGTGTTATTCTCTATTTTTATTATTTCGATATTCATTATCAGATGCTTAAAATAGTAATACTTACCACTGCTAAAATTATGCCTGCAGCTTTTACGGGGCGGAGCTTTTCCTTAAAGAAAAGCACGGAGTAAACAGCGGAAAGCACTAACACACCGCCGTTTTCTACTGTGTAGAACATAGCTGTGTCCACAAAGGGAAGGATATAAGTAAGCAGATTAATGGCAGAAGCCGCTGAAATAAGGCAAATTATAAGAGGAATAAGGCACTTTACGTTAAACTTGAATGCCATTAGGGTATCCTTTTTCTCCTTTAAAAGAAGCTGTATAAATGCCACTATGCCCATAACAAGGAAGGTGAGCATTATCATTTCCTGCTTTTCATCGTCCTTATGTACTGTTTGAATCTTTACGAAGGTGGAATATAAACCGTTGAAAACAAAAAGCAAAGCGCAAAGCACGTAGTAGATGATGGGTGTGTTCTTCATTTTCATTTCGTCAAGGTTCATAAGCACGCAGGCAACAAGCATTAACACAATACCTGCTATTTTAACGGGTGTTAAAGGTTCACTAAGCCAGATAGCGCCATAAACCGTGGGAACGATTATACCGCCGAAAAGAAGGATAACGTTCATAAATGCGTAAGAACCCTTCTTACCTGCCGCAATAAGGGATGTATTATAACCGAAAAGCATACAGGCATTAAGCAAACCCATTATAATTGTAAAAGGTGAAGCTGTGAAACTGAAGCCGCCGAAAGCAAAGGTGAAAAGTGCAATAAACACACCCTCCACAGCGCCGAACACAGGTGAAGCAAGCTCAGCTTTTCCGGGGTATTTATCAGTAAAAAGCTTGCAGAACAAAGTCTGGAAGCTATATAAAACTATAACCGCAAGAATAAGTAAAATGTCCATAATTAAATCCTCTCAATTTTTCTAAGCTTTGTTAATATACCATATTTTTCTTTTATAGGCAACAAAATCATCAAGTAAGTAAAAAATATTTTAAAGCCTCACTTCAACTTCGCCGTTAATTTTAACTTCCCCTACCTTAACATCACAGTCGTAGCACTTGATATTGACGCCTTTATTCTGAGCTTCAATAAGTTTTTCTGCAAATTCAGGGTGAGTTATACGGTTAGGCGAAAAGAAGCTTACGTCTTTCATCTGTGTTACAAATATTATGTATACTTCAAAGCCTTCTTCCTTAGCTTTTATAAGCTCCTCTATATGCTTTACCCCTCTTTCTGTGGGAGCATCGGGGAAATACACCGCGTTATCCTTTTCTAAGGTAACACCCTTTACTTCCGCTAAAATCTTTTTGCTTTCGGTTTCGATATAAAAATCTATTCGGGAGTTTCCGTAAGTAAACTCAGGCTTTATAAGCTTCACGCCATTTATAAACTTACCCTCGGAAACAAATTCTCCAAACATTTTATTGGGTGCCTGACTGTCCATATTAATAAGCCTTTCACCCTTATAGACGGAAACAAGGTCGTAAGGAGTTTTCCTTTTTTCATTCTCGCTTTTTTCCAAAAGCACCCTTGCGCCCTTTACAAGCAGCTCCCTGCACCTGCCCGTATTTTTCACGTGGCAGGTCTTAGTTTTTCCATCAACCTCACAGTAAGCTATAAAGCGGTTAGGCCTTTCGATAAACTTTCCTTCAACTATATTTGTGTATTTCATAAACGTAAACTCACTCTAAAGGTCTCGGTTTTTTAATCAAACCTAAAATATAATCAACAGATACGTTATAAAACTTAGCGAGCAACACAAGTTTCTCACCGCTTATGTCTGATTTTCCCGTCTCTATCTTGCTGTACTGCTGCTGGGTTGTACATATAACCTGAGCTACTGCCTCTTGGCTTAAGTTTCTGTCTTCTCTTAAATCCTTTATTCGATACATATAGTTACTCCTAATGCTTTAATAATCTAAGTTTATCTTACATCTATCAGTTGTATTGACATTTACATCTAAAAGTTGTAATATGTTCGTGCTACAACTTATAGATGTAAAGGAGACCGTAAATGCAAAGCATCAATGAATTAGAAATATTACTTAAAAATATAAAAACATTGAGAGAAATAAACCATCTTTCAAAAAAGGAGATGGCAAGCATTCTTAATATCAGCATCAATACGTTGAATAGAATTGAAAAAGAGATTATGCCAAAGAGTCTCGGTGTAAATGTGCTTATTAACATTTTTCATCATTTCAAAATATATCCTCAAACTTAATTAAGTACTTTATTAGAAAGTGAGGAATAAAATAAAAGCCGCAGAGCGATATAACTCTGCGGTCTTCTGATTTATATTATTTTCCCATCAGTTTCTCTTTACCTACGGAAAGCATAAGCTTGATGCGGTTTTCCTGATTAACCTTTGTTGCGCCGGGGTCATAGTCGATGGCTACAATGTTTGCATCGGGGTGCATTGTTCTTATCTTTCTGACCATTCCCTTACCTACTATGTGGTTAGGCAGGCAGCCGAAAGGTTGAGCGCACACGATATTTTCGTAGCCGTTTTCAATAAGCTCCATAACCTCGCTTGTCAAAAGCCAGCCTTCACCCATCTTACAGCCGTAACCGATTACGGGTTTTACTATCTTTTTAAGGTGTCTGTAAGTACCGGGCTTTACAAAATCGGTACCCTCCAGAGCTTCCACAAGGTAGGTTTCAAATACTGTAAGGTAATCGAAAAGGATTTTTATTACGTTATACTTAGCCTTGCTTCCGCCGTAGAGCTTGATGTCCTCAAGACGGTTATCCACTTTAAAAAGCATAAACTGCATTATTCCCGGCACCATAACCTCACAGTCCTGCTCATAAAGGAATTTTTCCAGGTCGTTATTGGCAAATGCGGAATATTTTACGTAAATTTCACCTACAACGCCAACTTTAACTTTAGGCACACGGTTAACGGGGATTTTCTTAAAATCCTCCACTATAGCCTTTAAGTAGGTTTTCATCTCCTTGGCAGAGATGCCGCGCTTCTTTTCAAAGAGGTCGGAAATCTTACTTATCCATTTTTCAACAGTCCTGCGGCTTTCGCCTTTATTTATTTCATAAGGCTTGGTCTGGTTATCAAGCAGCATTAAAAGGTCGCCGTAGGTTAAAGTTGCTATTGCGCGGCGAAGCATGGGAAGGGTGATTTTAAAGCCGCTGTTTTTCTCCAATCCTGAAAGGTTAACGGAAATAACCGGCACGTTACCCATTCCTGAATTTTTAAGAGCTTTTCTTAAAAGGTGAATGTAATTACTTGCTCTGCAGCCGCCGCCTGTCTGACTCATCATTAAAGCTGTTTTGTTAATATCATATTTACCGCTTTTTAAAGCGTGGACCATCTGACCTATTGTGCAGAGAGCAGGGTAGCAGGTATCGTTGTGAACAAGCCTTAATCCTTCGTCAATAACAGCCTGACCCGACTCTGTTAAAAGCTCGACATCGTATCCGTAGCTTTTGAAAACCTTCTGAAGGATGTGGAAATGAATGTCCAGCATATTTGGGAACAGAATTTTATAAGTCTTTTTCATTTCCTTGGTAAATTCTATTCTGTTTTTTTCGTTCGCCATATTCACCCTCCTTTAATCGTTTTCTGTGGCAGCAAATAAACTTCTAAGTCTTATTTTAACTGCACCAAGGTTAGTTATTTCATCAATTTTAATCTGTGTGTAAATTCTCTGCTTGCTTTCCAAAATTCCCCTTACCTCGTCGGTGGTAATGGCATCCACACCGCAGCCAAAGGAAACAAGCTGTACTAAATTAATTCTCTTATTGCCGCTTTCCGCAATATACTTTGCAGCTGCATAAAGCCTTGAGTGGTAGGTCCACTGGTTTAAAACAGTGGTGGGGAATTTTTCCACCATATCGCTTATGCTGTCCTCGGTAATAAGCACGGCTCCTGCATCACAGATAAGCTTGTCGATACCGTGGTTTATTTCGGGGTCAAGGTGGTAAGGTCTGCCTGAAAGAACTATTACGGGTAAATTTTTCTCATTTGCACACTTTAAATACTTCTTACCTTCAAGCCTTATTTTCTTCATATAATTTTCGTATTCGCTGTATGCTTTGAAGGCGGCGTTTTTCACGTCAATAAGCTTTATTTTCCCAAAATTACGGCAGAGAATTTCGTGAATTTTCTTCGGGAAATCGTGCCTTCTGTGAATACCTACGTAGTCTTTTATAAACTTTTTGCTTTCAAGACCGGTTACGTTGGCGCCGATAACCTCGGGATAATATGCTACAACAGGGCAGTTATAGTGATTATCACCTAAACCTTCGTCAATATTATAGCTCATACAGGGGTAGAAAATTGCATCCACGTCAGACTCAATAAGCTTTTCAATATGACCGTGCAGAATCTTAGCAGGATAGCAAACCGTATCGGAAGGTATTGTATGCTGACCCTTCAAGTAAATTTTCCTTGTGCTGTCACCTGTGTTCTTTATGCCAAAGCCAAGGGAAGTAAAGAAGGTGTGCCAGAAGGGGTAAAGCTCATACATATTAAGTCCCATAGGAATACCTATGGTGGGTTTATTATTCTTACTTTCTGTGTCCTTATAAGAAGCTAAAAGCTCCTTTTTAAATTCAAAGAGGTTTAATTTCTTCTCAGTATTTTTTATGTTCAGAGGTTTTTCACAGCGGTTACCGCCAATGAATTTTCTGCCGTTGTCAAAGGTGTTTACCGTTAAACGGCAGTGATTCTGACAGCCGTGGCAGGTTATAGCCTTTACTTCGTGAGTAAAGCTTTCAAGCTCCTTAGCAGTTAAAACGCTGCTTTTTTCTCCCTTATACCTCTTTTTGCCGTATAAGGCGGCGCCGAATGCACCCATAAGACCTGAGATAGCAGGCCTTGTAACCGTTCTGCCTATTTCCTTTTCGAAGGCACGCAGCACAGCATCATTTAAGAAGGTACCGCCCTGAACAACAATATTCTTACCTAAAGCATCCGCATTCTGGGCTCTTATAACCTTATACAAGGCGTTCTTTACAACGCTTATGGAAAGACCTGCGGAGATATTCTCAATACCTGCGCCATCCTTTTGAGCCTGCTTGACGGAGCTGTTCATAAACACGGTACATCTGGAGCCTAAATCCACGGGTCTTTCGGCAAATATACCCTTCTTGGAAAACTCCTCAATATCATAGCCAAGGGCACCTGCAAAGGTCTGCAGGAAGCTTCCGCAGCCCGAGGAGCAGGCTTCGTTTAAGAAAATGTTATCAATAGCCTTGTTTCTTATTTTAAAACACTTAATATCCTGACCGCCGATGTCAATAATAAAGTCAACCTCAGGGTCGTACTTTTCGGCAGCGGTGAAATGAGCGATAGTTTCAACCACGCCTAAATCCAGGTGGAAGGCATTCTTTATAATCTCCTCACCGTAACCGGTGGAAGCCGCAGAAACTATGTTTATATCCGGAAATTTTTCGTAAATTCTTTGCAGAAAGGCTTTTACCAGAGGTACAGGGTTACCGCTGTTGGACATATATTCGCTGTAGATTATCTCTTCGTTTTCATTTATTGCCACAGCTTTTAAGGTTGTAGAACCTGAATCGATACCTATGTAAGCCTTTTTGCTTGCTGTCAGCCCTGCTATAGGGTACACTAAACTGTGTCGGGCTTTAAATTCTTCGTATTCCTCTTCACTTTTGAAAAGAGGCTCACAGCTTTTATAATTTCCTTCTGCTGAGTAATTCCTGATTTTTTCAGTAAGCTCGGTTAAATTGAAAACTTTATGCTCGTCACTTAAAGCAGCACCGTAAGCTACAAAATAGAGTGAATTATCGGGACAAAGGCCTGTTACACCCAAAGCCTCGTCAAAAGAGCGGCGAAGCTCTGAAAAGAAGGTAAGAGGTCCGCCTAAATAGACCACCTTGCCCTCAATTTCTCTGCCCTGAGCAAGCCCTGCTATAGTCTGGTTAACTACAGCCATAAAAATGCTGGCGCACAAATCTTCCTTTTTAGCACCCTGATTTAAAAGAGGCTGAATATCGGATTTGGCGAAAACACCGCAGCGTGATGCTATACTGTATATTTTTGTGTGAGCCTTTGAAAGCTCGTTCATATTATCGGGTTCAAGGTTTAAAAGCGTAGCCATCTGGTCAATAAACGCACCAGTACCGCCTGCGCAGGAACCGTTCATTCTGACTTCCTGAGCGCCGGAGATGAATAATATTTTAGCATCCTCACCGCCAAGCTCTATTACTGTATCGGTTTCGGGAAGAAGCTTTTTGACCGCAAGGCGTGTTGCATAAACCTCCTGCATAAAGGGTATGCCCATTTTCTCTGCAAAGCCCATACCTGCAGAGCCTGATACACATAGGGATATTTCCTTTTCATCCTTGAAAACGCCTGCCAATTCCCTGAGCATTTCAGAAGCTTTTTCGGTTATTCTTGAATAATGCCTTTCGTATTTGCTGAAAAGAACCTCGCTCTTTTCATTTAAAGCTGTGCATTTTAAAGTGGTTGAGCCAACGTCCAGACCCAGTCTTATCATAATTAATTAACTTCCTTAATTATATAATATTTATCATATTTACAGCGTAAAATTATAACATCGCCGCATTTCAATTACAATAAAATACGACTTATTTTTACTAAATTCTAACCATTACAAATAACAAAAATATACTAAAAATATGAACAATTTGTTGACGCTTCAACAAATTAAACACTATTTTAAATTTTGTTTAATAAATCCCCTTAATATACTACTAAGGAAAAGGAGAATATTTTGTAAAATTTTGTAATATCATAATTTTTTACAGCTTTAGTCAAATTCTGTTCATATAAAATTCATTTAATCTTCTTGCTTTTATTTCCATAACATTATACAATTATATAGTAAAATTAGTTCTGTATTAAATTCATATAAATCAGAGAGGAATATAAAATGGCTAAAATTTTAATTGTTGATGATGATAAAAATATATGTGAGCTTTTAAGGCTGTACATTGAAAAAGAAGGCTTCACTTCAAGCCTTGCACACGACGGCAGACAGGCTTTAAACCTTTTTAACACCTTTGAACCTGACCTTGTTCTCCTTGACATTATGCTCCCTGAGCTTGACGGCTGGCAGGTTTGCCGTGAAATAAGGAAAAAGTCCGATTGCCCCATCATTATGCTTACAGCTAAGGGCGAGGTTTTCGACAAGGTTTTAGGTCTTGAGCTTGGCGCTGACGACTACGTTGTAAAGCCCTTTGAAAGCAAAGAGGTTGTGGCACGAATCAATGCTGTTTTAAGAAGAGCAGGTAAAAGCGAAACAGCCTCCGGCAAAGAGGTAAAATTCGAAAACTTAAGCATTAACCTTACAAATTATGAGCTTAAGGTAAAAGGCGCAGCTGTGGATACACCTCCCAAGGAGCTTGAGCTTATATTCCATTTGGCTTCTAACCCCAACCGTGTATTTACACGCGACCAGCTTCTTGACGAAGTTTGGGGCTTTGACTACTACGGCGACAGCCGCACAGTTGACGTTCACGTTAAGCGTTTGAGAGAAAAGCTTGAAGGTGTTTCCGAAAAATGGGCACTTAAAACAGTTTGGGGCGTTGGCTACAAGTTTGAAGTAAAGGAATAATTTTATGCGCCGTTCTCTCTTTAAAAAATACTTCGCCATAACAATGGTTATAGTTTTAATAAGCTACATCCTTTTAGGCACGGTTATGATGCTTTTTAACTATAATTATTGGCGCGAAGAAAAGAAAGCGCTTCTTACACATAACGTAAGCTCCATAGCCTCCTTTGCAGGCGAATTCACCATATATTTAGGTGAAGGTAACAATTACGGAATTGAAGCGGAAAGCCTTGGCGCTTTTATGAACATAATATCCGAAAACGTTAATGCTGATATTTTCGTAACCGATACCTCAGGAAATATTCTGATTGGCGTTTACAGTAACAGTAAAATAACCTCCGCGGAGAAAATCGACCCATCCTACGTGCAGAGCACCGCCTCTGGTTTCTTTGAAACCAGAAGCAAGTTTGGCGGTATGTATAATTCCTCCTACTATGCTATTGGCGTTCCCTTTATGGTTGAAAACGACGAGGGAAAAGCACAGATGGCAGGCGCTATTTTCGCTGCAACAAGCGACACATTCTACCGCCAGCATCTTATGACCACTCTGGATGTATTCTTAGTTGCCGCAGCGGTTACCCTTGCTATCTCCTTCATAGTAGTATGGCTTTTTACCTACAAGATGATAAAACCCTTAAGACTGATAGCATTGGCAGCTCACTCCTTCGGTAACGGAGATTTCTCCGTAAGGGTTCCCGTAAAGTCTGAGGATGAAGTAGGTCAGCTTGCCATAGCCATAAACAATATGGCTAACTCCCTTTCCAACAGTGAAGGTATGAGGAGAAGCTTTATTGCAAACGTCTCCCACGAATTAAAAACACCTATGACTACCATAGCAGGTTTTATTGACGGTATTCTGGACGGTACCATTCCGCCTGACAAGCAGGAGTATTATTTAAAGATAGTTTCAAATGAAGTCAAAAGACTTTCAAGACTTGTTAAATCTATGCTGGACCTCTCCAAAATTGATAACGGTGAGATGAAGCTGAACCCCGTAAAGTTTGATTTAAGCGAAACTGTACTTTCCACCCTGCTGACCTTTGAGCACAGCATTGAGGAAAAGAATATTGAAATAAAGGGACTTGATTCCCTTTCACCTTTAACCGTAACGGGTGACAAGGACCTTATCCATCAGGTTGTATATAACCTTATCGAAAACGCAGTTAAGTTTACAAATAACGGCGGTTACATCCGTTTTGCTCTTTCAGATTCCTTCGACAAAGCTTATGTAAGCATTGAAAACAGCGGTCTGGGTATACCTTCCGACGACGTACCCATGATTTTCGAGCGATTCTATAAGACGGATAAATCCCGCAGCCGTGACAAAAACGGTATGGGTTTGGGACTTTACCTTGTAAAGATGATTCTCCAGCTCCACGGCGGCAATATCTCCGTTTCCTCTCAGGAAAACGTTTACTGCCGTTTCAGCTTCTATCTGCCTAAGCCTAACCCCTCAGGTAAAAATCTTGAAAATACTCAGAAATTAAAATTAAACGACAAGCACTCCAAAAGCGATATTCAGGACGTAGAATAAAATACGTTCTTTAAAGGAATGGTCATATATATGCAGGAAAATGAGAACAATATAATTCCAAACGAAAATCCTCCCAAGGAAAATGAGGACATTACCGTTGAAGTAAATGAGGGAAAAAACACATCCGAAGAAAATATAACGGAAGCAGTTACCGAAGCTGAAACTGCTGACGAAGCTGAAAGCATTAACACAGAGGAAGTTTCCGAAAACACGGTAAATGAAACCGAATCAGAGAAATCCGAAGAAAACAAGGATGAAGATGTAAGTGAATGCGGCAACTTCAACTCTCCCTCTGAGGAAAAAACTGAAAAGAAAACAGAAAATCAGCCTTATATGAACGGCGCTCCCCAGGCACCTTACTACCCGCCTTACGGCAACTACCCTCCCTACGGAAATTATCCGCCCTACGGCTACCCTCCCGTAAAGAAGAAAAAGCTTAATTCCCCTGCCAAGGTATTTATTATCCTTCTTGCCGTTCTTTACGGTATAAGCTCCTTTGCTATGTTTGGCGGACTTGCTTACAGCGTTATTAAAGCCAAGTCCGAAGCAGCTTACGACGATTATCAGGATTACCTTGATAAATACGAGGAATTTGAGGACTATTACGGGCAGTTTGAGGACTTCTTTGGTGAAGGCGAAGGATATCCTGACTTTGGTAACAAGGATAATGATAAGGATAAAGACACTGAAAACCGCGGCGAAACCGAGGAATACGTTCAGCCTGATATAGACTTTTCACCTTACACGGACGGTATTACCATCAACAGCAAGCCTGAGGGCGAGCCTTTAAGTGCCGAGGAGGTTTACAACAAGGTTATCCTTTCCACCGTAAGCGTAAATGCCGAGATACCTTTGGCAGACGGCACCTACGAGCCCAGCAGCGGTACGGGTATAATAATTACTGAGGACGGCTTTATTATCACCAACGCTCACGTTATCGGTAACACAAAGTCCACCATTGTTAAGGTTATAACTCACGACGGCACCGAGCACCCTGCAATTATAGCAGCCTTCGACAAGGCAACCGACCTTGCAGTACTTAAAATTGATGCCGACGGTTTAACTCCTGCCGAATTTGGTAACGACGAAGAACTGAACATCGGTGAGTGGGTTATCGCCATAGGCAGCCCCGGCGGCGTAGGCTTCTCCGGCTCCCTTACAAGAGGCGTTATTTCCGGTCTTGACAGAGTTATTGACACAACGGAAACCAGCAACATCACCTATATCCAGACGGACGCGGTTATCAACCCCGGTAACTCAGGCGGTCCTTTGGTTAATATGTACGGTCAGGTTGTAGGTATTAATACATCTAAAATAGCAGCCGAGGCTTATGAAGGTATGGGCTTCAGTATTCCCACCACCGACGCCAAGGAAATTTTAGACCAGCTTTTGGCTTCAGGCTACGTTAACGGCAGAGTAAGAGTTGGTATTACAGGCCAGAACAACGTTTACGGCAACCCCTACGGCGTAATAATAATCGAGTTTGACGAAACAGGAAGCAGCTTTGACGGCACCCTTGCCAAGGTAAACGATATTATTATCGGAATGGACGGCAAAACAATTCAGTCCCTTGCCGACCTTACAACAGCCCTGCAGAAGTATAAGGCAGGCGACAAAGCAAAAGTCACCCTCTACCGCCCTGCAACAGGCAAGGAAATTACGGTGGAAATCACCCTCCTACCCGACGAAGGCGAAACACAGAGATAAAAAATCAACCTACTGAAGTAAAGAAGCTTCAGTAGGTTTTCTTTTTACTGTAAATCCGTTTTAATTTTAGTTGTTGAGATTTCGGGAGTTCTTGAAAGGTAAACAACCTCGCAGCCTTCATCCTTTAAGAAATCGAACTTACCCTTCCAGTCGTCACCTATTACGAAGGTGTCGATGTGGTATAAATGAACGTCCGACTTTTTCTGCTCCCAGTTTTCCTCGGGAATAACAAGGTCCACGTATCTGATTGCTTCCAGAAGTGCTTTTCGCTGTTCGTAGCTGAAGTAGCACTTTTTATTTTTCTCCACCATATTAAATTCATCGGTGGAAAGGGCAACGATTAAATAATCGCCTAAAGCTTTGGCTCTTCTGAGTAAATTTATGTGGCCGTAGTGAAGCAGGTCGAAGGTGCCGTAGGTTATAACTCTTTTCATTTTTCAGTTCCTTTCAATTCTTGTAATGACTCCGCTTATTTTTCCGCATATAAATTTAAAGGGGAAAACTAAAAGGAGGGTGCTTATAATACATATAATAAAGAAAATTTCGGGGTATCGGTTTAATCCTAAGTGGGCAAATATTATCATAGGCAGCCTTTGAAGAATGTAAATTTCAAACAGATGCCTTCCACAGAAAATAAGCGCTTTATTTTTAAAGCTGACCCTTGCCGTTAAAATAACTACCGCAAGAGTAAAGCATAAATTTCTTATAATATCGCTGAAGGGAATGGTGTAAAACTTCATAAAGAACAGGAAAAGGAATAAAGAAATAAATAAGCTAAGGAAATAAATTATCCTCTTTCTTAGCAGTATTCCTTCAAATTTCTCCTTATAAAGGGAGAAAAACATTCCCAAGGGGTAGCAGAG